>JAFGPV010000135.1 GCA_016936015.1 Pirellulales bacterium | reverse complement strand
GGCTGGGGGATTTCTCCCAATTGGCGCTGAGCGGTAGTGCCGCCCCTGGCCCGGGCTTTGCCGTTGCGGCGGCGATAGAGATCCCGGACCTTGTTCCGCGTGATGGCGGCCAGCCATCCGGAAAAGCTGTCTCGCGGACTCTCCCGGCGGAACTCCGGCAGATGGAGCATGACCGCAGCGAGGACTTCCTGGAAGACGTCCGCGGCGTCTTCGGCGGCCAGGTCCGAACGGCGGCACCAACGATAGATGATCGGGCTGTAAATCCGCACGAACCGCTCCCAGGCCTCCGGTCGGCGCAACCGTAGTTGATCCAGCAGCGTCGAAGAGACCGAGCCGGGCTGCGAAGGAGCGGGTTGGTTTTTTCCCATTGTGCCACCGGTGCGGTTCTTTTTGTAGAAGCGGCATCTTTCCGCTTTCTGCCATTTCCTTCGACCTGAGAAAATAGATTCCCCGTATGATCACGGATCATTATAAACGCGGAAGGAATCATTGAGAAACGCCTTCCCCCTCGCGGGAGTGGGGTGCCGGCATTGTCCTTTGATTTTATGGTGTTTTTTGAGGTTTTCGCCTCGCGATTATGCAATTGGCAGAGGCTATATGGATTTTATATGGCGGCGGTAAGTTGGACAGAGGAAATAAGATGCGCCAAGGGGGATAATGCTTGACACCCCTCTACGGGCCGAATATCATCAAAACTTAGGGACTAATGCCACATGTATCTCTGGAACAAAATCCTGCTGGGTGTGATCATCGTCGTGGCGATGGTGTTTTTCTACTTCGCCGCCCGGGCAGTCAATATCCATGCATCTTGGCTGGAGGCAACCCAAAAGTTGGAAAAGGAGATCAGCGACACCCAGGCAGAGAACGAAAAACTGCTGGAAGGGGGAGGCGTGGAAGCGCCGGAAGAGATCGGCCTGCGGGACGCGCGGCTTGCCTTGCACCGGTTGACCGTCGACCGGCCGCGGGCCTGGAGGAACTGCGACGCCGAGGTGCGGACCAATCCGTTGAGCATCCAGGTGACCATCGGCAAGCCCGATCCCAGCGGCATCAAGGAAAAGATGATCCTTTTCGCTTTCGAGGAGCCGGGAGTCCAGGAGCAGGGGCGGTATCTCGGCGAGTTCGTCGTCACCAAAGCTGCGGGAAAACAGTTGGAATTGGCGCCGGCCAACAACCTGTTTCAGCGGGACGTGGCAAAACTCGCCCATATCAAAAAGACCTGGGTCCTTTACGAGTATTTGCCCAAGGATCGACGCGACGTTTTCGCAAAACTCACGGACGAACAGAAGAAGGCCCTGCCGGAGGCCACGGCCGACGAGTACCTCAATGATGGTCGGCCCGCCGCGGAAGACGTACCGGCGCAGCGGAAGGACGCCGAGGGCAATTACGTGCGGGCATTGCGGGACTATACCGTGCTGCTGGCGGTTTATCGCGAGCGGCAGACCGACTTATACGATCAAGTGGAGTTGCTCAAGCGCGACGTCAAGTACGTCCAGACCGCCCTGGCCGACGCCCAGCGGCAAAACCGAACGTATCAGAGGCAGATTGCCGAACTGAAGGCGCAGAAGGCCAAGGCCGAGGTGGAGCGCGACTTCGTCGACCGCTACCGCCTGCAGCTCGCCACGGAGATCGAGGGGCTGGAAAAGGAATACGAGAAGGTTAACCAGCAAAACAGGGCCATGGCCGGCCAACTTGCCCAACTGCAAGGCGAAGCAGCGCGGCGCATCGACCAGCGCGTCCGGGCCATGGTGCTCCAACCCGGCAACGGAATGAAATAACCGCGTGGGTATCTACGACCGCGACTATTACCGCGAAAGCTATCCGGAATCCCGGGGATTGCATCTCCGCGCCCCGCGCTCGATGGCTGCCACGTTGATCGTGATCAACGTGGCGATCTATCTTGTCGACGCGATTTTCTTCGGCAAAGCCATGCCCATCCAGGACGCCTTGGCCTTGCACTCTTCCGATCTCCCCCAACCCTGGTTGTGGTGGCGGTTTTTAACGTACGGCTTTGTGCACGACTACTCGCCGATGCACATTATTTTCAATATGATGCAGTTGTTCTTTCTGGGTCGATATATTGAGCAGCTTTATGGAAAATGGGAATTCCTGCGATTGTATCTGGCGGCATTGGTCGCCAGTTCTGTAGGCTGGGTGGGGGGAACCTGGTTGATTCAGCGTTTCCAGAATCAGCCCCCCTCGGGCTTCGAATTGGTTGGGGCCTCGGGTGCAATCTGCACCGTCGTGATTCTTTTCGTGCTCAACTATCCCCATGTGAAAATGATGATCTTCCCCATTCCCATCCCCATCAAGGCCTGGGTGCTGGGGACCATGCTGATTCTGTTCAATCTCTTTGGCTCGACCAGTTCCGAGGACAACGTGGCCTACGGGGCGCACCTGGCAGGGATTATCTTCGCTTGGTTCTACTTCTACTTCCGGTGGAATATCGGCCGGGCGTTTTCCTGGCTGGAAGCAATCCCCCGGCATTGGGGGCGGCCGAAGTTCCGCGTCCGTCGGCCGGACGATGAGGACGGCGGCGACTCCGCTCCGCTCAGGGCCGAGGTGGACCGCATCCTGGAGAAGATCCACCGTCAGGGCGAAGACAGCCTGACCCGGCAGGAACGCCGCACCCTGGAGCAGGCCAGCCGGGAGTTCCAACGCCGCCGCGATGCGCGGTGACGTAGAAGCGGCATCTTGCCGCTTCTCCTGTCGATCGAAATAAAGCTGCGGTGTTCTTCTGCACCGGTTGACGTCTTGGCCGGAGTGCTGAAGCGGCAAGATGCCGCTTCTACCTTAGAGACGGATTTCCCCTTTTACTGAGCAGGTTGGGCGTAGTAGCCGGCCGGCGTGATGTTGGCGGCATTCTCTCCGGAATCGGTTCCCGAGATGAGAGTGGTCGCCTCGGCCGGTCTTCGGGGCATGAATTCCGTCACGCTTCCCGGGCGGTAGGGCGACGCATCGGTCGTGCCGCCGGGCGCCGGTTGCGGAGAGGCCGAGGGAGACGCCGCGGCGGGATTGGCCGGAAGTGTGGTCGTGCTGCCGGGCGTGTACGTCGGTGCATTCTCGGCGCCATTGTTCGGCGGGGCGGCGGGCGTTGTCGGCGGGGTGTACGGAGAATAACGGTTGTCGCCCGCGGGATCGCCGGCCGGCGGAGGGGCATAACGTTCACCGGGTTGGGGACCGGCCGGGGCGGCGCCGGCGGGAGGCGTGTTGTTTGTGAGATTGTCCGGAGCGTTGCCGATGGCGGCGGACGGGGGTGCGTAGCGGTCGCCCGGATTGCCATAGCCGCTGCCATTGGCCCCGGAGAGGTCGTCAACCGTCTCGTAGGAGCCTGAAGCCGGAGGAGAACCGCCCGTCTCGGCCGGTGGTGTGTAGGGCGAGGTCACCGGGGGGCGGATCGGATTCGAATAGGCGCTGGCCGTCGAAGGATAACCTCCGCTCGGCATGGCCGTGGCGGGCGGGGCCGTGGGATAACTGTATCCGGTCGTCGGCGTCGCATTGGAATTTGCCGGCGGATAGGAATATGCCCCGGGAGCAGCGGCATTATAAGACGAGGCCGGCGCCGGCGTGCCCGGTGCATAGGGCGACGCAGGCGGGGAAGCCGGCGGCGTCGCGGGATTGTACGAGCCGGACGGAGGGAGGCTTTGATACGCCGGGGGCGTCGTGGTGGCCGTCGACGGCGGCGCGATCGGCGAGTAGGGACCTTGCTGCGGCGCGACGTATCCGCTGCCGACGGCGTTGGTCGCACTGGCGGTGTACGTCGGGCCGGCTCCCGGAACGCCCGTGGCCGCGGTGTTCACCGCGCCCGGCGACACGTAGCCGGGAGTGGCTCCCGGCGCGGTGACCGAAGGCGGCGCGGTGGGATTCGCGCCGGGAACATAAGGCGGTGCATTGGTGCTTGCCAACGCAGAGGGTTTCGTCGGATCGGTCGCGTTTTTCGCCGAGGACGAAAAGGGATTGCTCTTCCAAAAGGCCAAATTGGGCATTGACCACTTTCCATTGCTGTAGCAGCCCGTCAGGCCCAAGATCGTTACGGTGACGAGAGTGTATCGGGAAAAAGAAATACGCATCGGAGTGGAATCCTTTCCTTCGAGGAAATTCGGAGCCGATATCCTTTCGGTTCCATACCGGCGATGCCGCCGATTAATCCTGCCGCGGAATCGCCCCGGCAAGATCACACGCCATCAAGAGGCGTGAAACCTCCTATATATAAGGATCGAGTCTAACGATTGGAATGATGATTCCTTTTTCTTGAAGTTTGCGATTTGGAGATGAAAATCCGACTGCCGGTGCGCTGCGCACCTCCTTGGATCGCGTGAAAAGGATCAAAACGAGTGCGGATTATGGTTTTCCTCTCCGATTGGGTCAACGGCAAAATCGGTGGGAAATTGTTGGTTTGGGCAATATGAGAAGCTGGGGTAGACGTAAATGATTCGGGCTTGGTCATTGGGCTTATGCTAAGCCGCAAGCGGCTTTCATCCCTGATCCCTCATCTCTTTTCTCTCCTGTTCGGCATACTCATTGCGGAGGGCTTCAACCTCATCCAGGATCGCCGTGATCTGTTCGTCGCGGACGTTTTGGTCCATGTTGATGCAGCAGACGCCCGTCAGGTAGGGATTGGCCGAGGCGAGAACCAGGCGGCGGATCGTGGCCCGGATCTCCTCGGGAGTCTGGCCGACGATCTCCACGGGACTGAGGCGGAGGTTGAGGAAGGTGCCCGGCAGGTGCTTTCGGATCTCGGCCACGTCGCCGCCCCAGCCGACGTCGAAGAAATCGAGATAGGGCAGCTTGGCGTAGACGGGTGCATAGCGATGGGGATCCTTGCCGCAGTAGTGAATGCCGAAGGGGCGGTATTTCCGGCTCCACTGGGCGTCGATGTCGAAGAAGTATTTTTCATAGTCGGCCGTCGAGAGCATCACGTTCGAGCACTCGCTGTGTAAAAATACTTTGCCTTCGAGGTGGCGGACCAGCCGGTTGACGCTGACCGAGGTCGAGTTGGTGGCCTGAGACAGCACTTGGGTGAACCGTTCGATCACGGAGGCGATTTGACCGAGAAACGTCTGCACGTCGCCGGGCCGGTCCAGCATGTCCAAGAACACGGCCTCGCCGCGGAGGTCCAGGGCGAGGTTCAGCACTCCCGACCAGTTGATGTCGCCCGTCAGCCGACTGTATTTTGTTTTCAAGGCGTCGAACAGCGTCAGGGTTCGTTTGAAGGCGGGGCTTTCCCAGGCGGATTCGGGACGGAGGACGGGTTCTTTCAATCCCAACGGCCGGACCAGCGGCGGACCGTCCTCTACGTATTCCACGGCGCAGCCCAGCATTTCCGAAATCAGGTAACCCGCGGCGAGATGAACGGCGCCGACCACGGGCACGTCCTGACCGTGTGCGGCGCCCAGGCCGTAACGTCCCCATCGCTGGTACAGGACGTCTTCCATTTTCCGTTCGTCTTCGACCCGTCGGGCGGGATGATAGAAATGGTCCCGATCGAACGAGATCTTTTCGTGATGATGCCACCACGGCGGGCCGAGCACGATCTCGACCGGCAGCATCCGATTCTTCAACGCCGGATTGCGGGGATAGGACATGAGAGGATCCTTTATTTCTTGGCCGCCGATTTGCCGCCGAGGATCTTGTCGATCCACGGGAAGGACTCCATTCCATGCCAGACGTGTCCGCCGGGAAAGACGTCGTGCACGCACGCCTTTTCCGCGCCGAACACTTTATATCCGGCGCGGATGCGGTCAAAACCCTGCCGGGTGAATTTTACCGGAAAACAGGGATCTTCCTCGGCGCTCTCGAAGAGCACCGGACGTGGGGCGATCAACAAATTCACCTCGCAGACGTCCATCAGATCCACGAAGCCGGGCAGTTCCCAGCAGGGGCAGTTGAACACCGAGAACACTCCCTCCGTGGTGCACATCCAGCCGCTGACTACGGCGGCCTTCAGTCGGGGATCGCAGGCGGCCAGCCACATCGTCCATTCGCCGCCCATCGAGAGTCCGGCCACCCCGATGCGCTGCGGATCGACCTCCTTTTGCGCCGCTAGAATATCCACGCAGCGGATCAGGTCCCAGAGGGTTTCCGCGGCGTAGTCCCGGTGCGGAAAGGAGGGAGCCAGGACGCAGTAGCCGCCGTCGGCGAAACGGCCGGCAAAACCGCGGTAGGGCGACTTCGGATCGAAAACCGCCTCGGCCGTCCCTCCGTGCCCGTGCAGACAGAGCACGGCCGGAAACGGACCCTTTCCCTTGGGCACGGTCCACAGGCAGGGATAACGCTTGCCGTCGTTGCCCTGGAAGGAGGCGTGATACAGCGTGTACCGGCCGCGGTCTTCGGAGGACTTCTTTTGAAAATTCAACGGCCGCTCCGCGAGGGAGTGCCGCGGCACTTGGGCGGCGACCAGTTCGAAAAGCCGTTTCCGTGCCCGTTGCTGCCAAGCAACTGCCGCGTCGCGGGTGGCGGCCTTAAACGGCAGAGCGTACTTATCGGGCGCCCGTTTCTTGCTTTTCGGCGCAGTGGGCGCTTCTGCTGCCGCAGCAGTGAAAGTGAGGAACCCCAGCCATCCCCAGACAAATAATAAACGATACATCCCGACCTCTCGTCAATGCTGGAAAAATGCATAATGTAGACATGGAGTAGTTTATACCGCAAGGGACGGATAAAAGCAAGAACCTTCAAGAAATTCAACACGGCGTCCGTTTGCCGTGGAGGAGCCGTTTTTCGGTCTTTGAGTAGAAGAGACGTCTCTACAAACGCCCGGCAATGGCCATCATTAGAATACCCCACGACGACGAACCGCGGATGCAAGGTCCCTCATGTGGATCGGTGCGAACGGCGTCGTGGGGTAATTCCTCATTGTCAGCCTGTTATTTTTTTCCGCGAACCTGCCGCAACGTCTGGAAATAGCGTTGCCCGACGGCGTCCCAGTCGAAGACGTTAAAAATCGCCTGGACGTAGTCGGCGCGGCGGTTCTGGTATTTCAGATAATAAGCGTGCTCCCAGAGGTCGATGCCCAGGATCGGCGTATTGCCGTGCATCCGAGGGCTGTCCTGATTGGGCGTGCTCTCGACGACGAGTTTTCCCGTCGGTTCGACGCTCAGCCAGGCCCAGCCGCTGCCGAATCGGCCCAAGGCGGCCTTGGTGATCGATTCGCGGAAATGGGCGAATCCGCCCAATTCCCGGTCCAACGCCTGGGCCAGATCGGCCTTCGGTTCGCCGCCGCCCTTGGGCGAGAGGATCGTCCAAAACAGCGAATGATTGGCGTGTCCGCCGCCCATGTTCCGAACCGGGGCGCGGATTTCCTCGGGCAACGTCCCGATGGCGGCCAGCAACTCCTCGACGCTCGGCTGGCCCAAGTCCCTCCCGGAGACCGCTTTGTTCAGTCCATCCACGTAGCCCGCATGGTGCTTGCCGTGGTGGATTTCCATGGTCCGGGCGTCAATATGCGGCTCCAGGGCGTCGAACGCATAGGGGAGCGGTGGAAGTGAAAATACGAGTTTTTCCTCGGTCCCTTTCGTCGACCGCGAAACAGGTTTTGTTTGAACCGTCGTGCCCATCGCTTTCTCCCAGAGTTTGAGGGGAAGGATTTTATTGCCAATATATTCTGTTTAATTTAATATTATTCTAGCGCGGTTCCTCTGTAAGGCAAGGGAGAATTTTCGAGTGTTTTCGAAGAAACGCGAAACCGAGGGGACTTTACCCTGCTATTATTCCCCAAAGAGCGGGGATTTGATAAGCGTGAAGCAACTACGTCATTCTGAGCGAAGCGAAGAAGCTCATGGAGGGGAGAGCCTTCGCTACGCTCGGGATGACATGATTCTGCTCAGGATGACATTTTGGGGTGGGGAGGAGTGATTAATCCAGGCCGGCGATGGAGAAAAGCATCTGGGACAACAACGTCCGCTGCTGGTTCAACAGCGTCAGGCCGGCCACGGCGTTGTCGGCCAGCGTTTGATAGTGGGACTGGATTTGTAACTCTTCATAATTATCGACTTCATCGACGGCATCGATGGCGTCGGTAATTTTTTCTTGCAGATCGGTCATTAAAGTCGAGGCCGAGGTGATCGCGGCATTGGAGAAACCATTGACGAGTCCCTCGACCCGGGCGATTTTTCCCAGGGCCTCGTCCACGACGCGGATCGCCTGCGAGGTGTTCTCGTCCAAGCCCGACAACGAGCCGCCGGAGGCCAGTTCCGTCAGCGTGCCGCTCAAGCCGCCTAAATAGACGGCATCCAACGATGGAAGGGCGAGTTCGGATCGGTGGGCGAGGCTTTCCGTTAGAGCAAAGCTCAATGCACCGTCCTCGACGGCGATCGTATCGAATTCACCTTCAAAACCCGGTTGGAATTCGATGTTGAACTGGAGGCCGTTGTCGCTGATAGCGAAGCGGTTGCCTCGGACGAGGGACGAATCGGCGGCGATGGTCCGGCCGTTGATCGTGGCGGAGGCATTCGTACCCGCGGTTTCGTCATCCACGGTGAACAACGAGCCGGGATCCTGCAATTCGATGGTGGCCGACGATCCGTAATCCACGCTGGTGAGGATCATGGTATCGACGTCGTCCAGCGCGGCGGTTACGCCGGTGTCATGGCTGTACATATTGATCTGTTCGACCATTGCTTCCACCGATTCCCCCTCGGAGAGTGAAAGCACATAGGCGCCGCGGCTGCCCGTGATGGTCAGCGTCCCGCCCTCGGCCGGGATCTCGCCAGTGAGACTCAAGGTCACCTCCGACTGCGTGGCGGTGCTCAGGACGGTGCCGGAGATGGTCTGTCCCGTACCGGCTCGACGGTACACGTCGATGCTTGCCACCTGGCTGCTGTTGAGTCCGTCGAAAAAGTAATTTGCTCCGCCGCCGAGCATGGCCCGCCCGTTGATCGTAGCGGCCGCGAGGTTGTTGATCTCCGTGACGGCGGCATCGATCACCGCCTGGGATTCCGCCCTTTCCTCGGGCGTCAGCGAGTGGTCTTCATCCTTGAGCAGTTCCGTGCGGATAGCGGCCAGTTGGGTTTGAATGCCGGATATCCCCGACTGCACCTGAGAAACGACGCTTCCCGCGGCGGTGACGTTGGCCAGGACGGCCGTGACGTTGCAGAGCCGCGATTGCAGGCCGCTTAAGGAGACGAAGGCGGAGGGATTGTCGGCCGGGGAGTTGATTTTATGCCCGGTCGTCATCCGGTAGCTGCTCAGCGTGATTTCGGCCTGGGCGGTGGCCAGGTTCGAGAGCAACCGGCGCTCGATGCCCGAGAGGGTCGATCCGATGCGTGACATGACGTTGTCCTCGGGAGGGAAAAGGAAACAGAGAGGAGCGATGAGGGGAGGGCGTTCGCGTCGATGGCGCCAAAGGTCCTTGATCCTTTATTTTCTTCTAATCAGCCAGGGGATGAGAATGCGGCCCACGCGAACAAAGGCGCTTTCTTCCCGGTCGTTTTCTTCTTCTTCCGTGGCCATCAGGTAGGAGCGGAAACTGATCAGCACCTGCTCGGCGCGGTGGAGGACCTCCTCGCGGCGGCGGTTGCGGATTTTTTGGAGGCTGATCTGCACGTGGATTCTGGTCCGCACCAGGCCGGCCGAGCCTCGACAACGAGTGACTTCGGGATGTGTACGTTCTTCCTCAAACTTCAAATCGATCGTAAAGGTCATTGCCCGGTCGGAGACCCGCCGCATGCGGTAAGAAAGTTGGTCGGTGATTTCGAGCACGACGTGGTTTCCGTGGATGGATACGACCTCGGCCTGATGATCGGCCACGAAGCCGCGAAGTTTCTCCACGGCCATTTTGACGGGCACCGCGGTGATCAGCGTTTTTTGCAGGACCTCGTGGGGTTTATCCGACCGCCGGGGCGGAATGCGGAAGGAGGCGCTGGAGGAGTCCTTGCCGCTCCCGCTGCCCAGTTGCACTACGCAATTCCGTCCCTGGGCCTTGGCGATCAACAACGCGCGATCCGCGCGGCGGAGCATGGTTTCGGGCGTGTCGCCGGGTTGCATTTCCGTCACGCCGAAGCTGGCGCTCACCGGTCGGGCGTTCATCCGCTGTTGGGGCGTGTGGAAGAGCGCCTTGCGGATGTGTTCCGCCCGCCGCGCCGCAGTCGCGTTATCGCAATCGGCGCAGAGCATCACGAATTCTTCGCCGCCGTAGCGGGCGACCAGGTCGCCGGGGCGACAGGCGTTTTTCAGTAAGCCGGCCAGCGTTTTAATCGCGTCGTCGCCGGCTTGATGCCCGAAGGTGTCGTTAACCTGCTTGAAGCGGTCCATGTCGCAAATGAGCAAGCTGCAAGGGGCGTTCTGCTGCTTGTGGGCGGTGACGAAGGTCTCCTGCACGCGATCGAATTCCGCGCGGTTGGCCACCTGGGTTAAAGGATCCCGGGTGGCTTTTTCGTAAAGGCTCTGGCAGCGTTGTTCCAGGGAGGTTTCGGAGGAGGCGTCGTGGAAGAGGAGGATCGCGCCGGTCATCTCCCCGCCCTCGGCGGCGACGGGAATGGCGTGGGCATTGACGGCCATGGGCCGCTTCACCCGGTTCTTGATCGTCAGCCGCCGCAGCGATTGTACGCCCGAACTCAGCGCCGTGTGCACGGGACAATCGTTATCGCCGATGAAATTCCCCTTTTCATCCGCCAGATGCAGCAAGTCCGGATTCCAAAGATGGCCGCGGACGCTCGTCCCCGCGATTCCCGTCAGCCGTTCCGCGCCGCGATTCCACAGCGTGATGCGGCCGGCGGCGTCGATAAACACCACGGCATCGTGCATGTTCTCCAGCAGCTTGTGCTCGAAAAGCTCGTGGATTTTGTGGTTGCCCTGAGGCACCGAAGGCGAAGGAACGGTATTCCAGTGCCAATAGGAGTTGACCAGTTCGGGATCAAGTGCCCGGAGCCAGCGGGCCGCCGCTTCGTGTTGGATCATGGAAACGTCGCCGGAAAGGAAGTCGGCAAACTGGGAAACCAGGTGCGGATCGAATTGGGTGCCGCCGCATTCGAAAAGCTCGGCGATCGCCCGCTCGTGCGACCGGGCGGGACGATAAACGTGCTCCGTGGTCATCGCGTCGAAAGCCTCGGCAATGGAGATCATGCGCGCCCCCAGGGGAATCGCCTCGCCCCTGAGCGAAAAACCGGCCCGCGTCCCGTCGTACCAGGCGGAGACGTTTTCCACGATCTCGAGCATCTCCGGCGAAGCGCAGCTCGGACCGAGGATTTCCGCGCTTGCCTTCCGCGCCCGAATGACCACCGCCATTTCATCCGGGGCCAGCAGGCCGGGTTTCAGCAGGATATGGTCGGGAAGGCTCACGATGCCGATGTCGTGCAGCAAGGCTGCTACTTCAATCACGTCACGGAGGTTGTCGGACAGGCCGGCCTGCAAGGCCCACGCCGAAGTCGTCAACGCCACCCGGAGCGAATGACCCGCGGTGGCCGGATGCTTGAACTGCAAGGCCTTGAATAAACTGCTGGCGATCCCCAACCGCACCTGAACCAGTTGATTGTCCCGCATCGCGCTGAGGACCGGCGGCAAGCGGCGCCGCGTCTGGCAGATCGTTTCCAATTCCCCCAGCAGCGTTGCCAATTCCCTCATCCAGGGATCCGCAGCCGACGTTGCCTCCGGCGCCGCCGACGATCCGGAGGGCGTCGGCGGAAGGATCGCGCTAACGGAAGACAACGGATTCCCCGGCATTTCCGATCCGGCAAGATTTGACATGAGGTGCGCTTTCTGAACCGTACGGGACTGTTTCCACAGCGGCCGTCCGAGATCAAACGGAAGTGCGGATTTATGAAAATAATTTCCGGGCAATTCCCACGCTCCGCGTGAGAACGTGCGGGATTTTTCGGATTCCGGTTGCAATCCTCCGGAAGCTATTCTTTGGTGAACCTTGGAGGACCGGGGATGAGCAATGGGCGATCGGAACGAATGCAAAAGTTGACAAATACTCTTCCATCCCTTAACCTTCGCTCCCCGAATCCCATCCTTAAAACTTAGGTTTTTCCGCAACGGGGGTCAAAGAAATCAGCGTTTTTCAACTCCAGGCGTTCGGAGCAAACGGCCCGGGAATTCGCCCGTGTTGCGTTTCAGCAACGGAAGGGGTTTTTTTCTTCATTCAACTTTCAATCTCCCCCCAAAAAACGGTAGAATTCTCATCATTCAAACCATCCCGGAAAGCCGCGTTGAAATTCCTAGATGGTGGCTTACAGCCGCCGAGGGGGCTGCTGTATAATTGAATCATTCTGAGCGCAGTGAAGAATCTGGACGGTCTTGAACGTAACGGAGATCCTTTACCGACCATCTGTCGATGGTGCCCGTCAGGATGACGATAAGAACCTAATTTTACCTGGAATCCTTTCCCCACTTTATGTACCTGATCTCCTACCTGAGTTCCCAGGGACCGCGGGCGGCGGCCGTTAGGGACAAACAATGTTTTGATCTCCATCGGGCCGATCCGAGCCTGCCGGCGTCCATCAACCAGTTGCTGGGTCTCGGCCCGGAGGGCCTCCGCCGGGCGGAAACGGCGTTGGCCCACGCGGCGCCTCTGGCCCCAGACGAATTCCGTCCCGCTCCGCCCGTCCCCCGGCCTGAAAAAATCTTGTGCGTCGGCCTGAACTATGCCGACCATGCCTTTGAAAGCGGCATGGCCCCGCCGTCCGAGCCGGTGTTGTTCTGCAAATTACCCTCGACGGTTATCGGCGATTGGCAACCGATCGTCCTGCCACGGGTCAGCCAGGAGGTCGATTACGAGGCGGAATTGGTCGTGGTGATCGGCCGGGGCGGCCGACACATCCCCCGCGAAAAAGCCCTCCGCCACGTGGCCGGTTATTGCTGCGGCAACGACGTCTCCGCACGCGATTGGCAGCTCCATAAGCCCGGCGGACAGTGGCTGCTGGGAAAAACGTTCGACTCGTTTGCCCCCATCGGGCCGGCCATCGTCACGGCCGATGAAGTCCCCGATCCCCACAACTTGAAAATCCTCCTGCGGCTCAATGGCCAGGTCATGCAGAAGTCGTGCACCGACCAACTGATCTTTCCCGTTGATTATCTGGTCTCTTACATTTCAGACGTTTGCACGCTCGCGCCGGGCGATCTGATCTTCACGGGCACACCCCCCGGCGTCGGTTTCGCCCGACGCCCGCCGGTGTTTCTCAAACCCGGTGACGTCGTCGAAGTGGAAATTGAGAAATTGGGTGTTTTGCGCAATCCTGTAGCGGCGGAATCGGATTCCTAATAGTTCTGCAATCCGCCCGAAGAGGGGTAAATGGGCATGTATCTGGTCCCTTGGAAAGCCGCGACCAGTGGTCGCGGTTTCTGGGGAAAATGGGAAGGTTTTCACTCCCCTCTATCCGCAACCACGGGTCGCGGCTTTTCGCATCCCTGTGAATCCAATTCACTCTGGCCTGATGATTTGCCGAATCCTGATAAGGATGCATTGTAGACCCTGCGGCTTCAGGCCATGATATTTTCTCTATCCAGCGTATTTCGACAGAGCGGGCAGCGCGACGATCGGCGCCGCCGATTGTTGGCGGAGGATGTCACCGGACAGGGCGAGAAAAAACCTTTCTCCCCACCGGGCGGCGACGCATCCAATCCTCATAAATCGGACCATTACGGCGACGCCGAGTTCCTCTCCGAGCAGCCGCGGCTGATCGACTTCCTGCCGCAGAGATTATTCAGTCTCATCTTGGCGGAAATCATGGGGATCGTCGCGCTGGCCGGCTTGGTCGGGCTGCACTTCTGGTCGCTTCACCATCCCGAGTTGTTGCCGAACTCCGGCTGGAATCCCTTCGATCTGGCACGGCATGGGACACTCGGCACCTGGATTTCGGCGATCCTTCTGCTGTCGTCGATTTTCATCGCCCTGGCGATCTACAGCATCCGCCGGCATCGGGTGGACGATTATCAGGGGCGCTATCGGATCTGGCTCTGGGCCGCGCTGGGTTTATTCCTTTTTGCCACCGATCTGACCACCGGACTGCACGGCATGTTTCAGCACTTGCTGATCCGCTGGACCGGCACGCCGCTGTGGGGCGGCGGCGAACTCTGGTGGATCATTCCCGCCGCGCTGTTGTTCGGCGCCTTGGGAAGCCGGGTGCTGGTGGACCTCTGGCCCTGCGGGCCGGCGATCACCTCGCTGCTGGGCTGCGGCGCCTGCTATACGATTTCCCTCCTGGCCGGTTTGCAGATCCTGGTTCTCGACGATCCCCGGCAGCAGGTTCTGATGCAGCACGGCACGGCGTTGCTGGGGCATTTTTTACTGCTGACGGCCTTTCTCTATCAAGTCCGGTACGTGCGGCTCGACGCCGAGGGATTGATCCGGCATCGGCCGAAGCCGGCGTCTTCCACCGATGGAAATCCGGCGGCAGTCCCGGAGAGCGCCGCGTCCTCGTCGACGCGCTCCGATCCGTGGCGCCGCGTCGATTCGCCGCAAGGCGTGCCGCAGCCGGTCCTTCGCCGCACGGCGTCCGCCCCGACGGCTCCCCCCGCACCGGCGCCGCCGCTCCAGCGGAAGTTGACCAAGCAGGAGAAAAAGGCCCTCCGCGAACGCCTGCTCCGCGAACGCCTCAAACGCGAGGGAAAGTGGTAAGTCGCGCTCTTTGCAATTTGCATTTTGCAATTTACAATTTGCAATAAAAAGAGCCATTCCCCGCCGGGGCCGAGGACGGCCCGGCTCGCTGAACACCCAACCCCGATTCCCATCTTCCCATGACGGTTCGCACGCGGTTTGCTCCCAGTCCGACGGGATATTTACACATCGGCGGCGTCCGGACGGCGCTGTTCTGCTGGCTGTTCGCCCGGCGGCACGGGGGACAGTTCATCCTGCGGATCGACGACACCGATCAGCAGCGCAACGTCGAGGAGGCGCTGGCGCCTATCCTTCACGGGCTGAAGTGGCTGGGGATTGACTGGGACGAGGGTCCGGAGGTCGGCGGCCCGTACGCGCCGTATTATCAATCGCAGCGATTGGACCGCTATCGGGCCGCGGTGGAAAAGTTACTCGCCGGCGGCCACGCCTACCACGATTACGCCACGCCGGAGGAGATCCAGGCGGAACGGAAGGCGGCCGAAGCGGAAAAACGGATCTTCACCTACAGCCGCCGTTTCCTGGCGGAAACGCCCGCCGACTGCGCCCGGTTCGAGGCCGAAGGCCGAAAGGGCGTCGTCCGCTTAAAAATGCCCCGCGAGGGCAAGCTCGTCCTCGATGATTTGGTCCGCGGCCGGGTCGAGTTTAACTGGGCCAACGAGCAGGACCACGTCGTCCAACGGGCCGACGGCTCTTGCCTGTATCACCTGGCCAACGTTGTCGATGACGAGGATTTCCACATCTCCCACGTGATCCGCGCCGAGGAACACCTCTCGAACACCCCGCGGCAGGTGTTCCTCATCCAGGCCCTGGGCTATAACCTCCCCCAGTACGCCCACCTGCCGTTCGTCGCCGAGCCGGGGAGCAAAAACAAGCTCAGCAAGCGGAAGCTGGACAAGTATCTGAAGAACAAGGACTTCGCCCAGTTGGTTGAGCACGGCAACAAAATCCTTCACGCCATCGGCGAGGAAAAGCCGCCCGAGCTGCTCAACCCGGTGATGGTCGATTTCTACGAGTCGGTCGGCTACCTGCCCGAGGCGATCGTCAATTATCTGACCCTGCTGGGCTGGTCTTGGGACGACAAGACGGAGCAGTTCACCCGCGAGGAGCTGATCGAAAAATTTTCGCTCGACCGCGTGAACAAGGCCCCCGCCAGTTTCGACCCCAAGAAACTCCTCGCCTTCCAACTCCGCCACATGCAGGTGCTGCCGGTCGAACAGAAAGTCCCCCTGGTGCTGCCGTACTTGCAAAAAGCGGGCTTACTGTCCGAGCAACCCAACAAACTGGACTTCGGCAAAGTCGCGGCGGTCGTCCGCGCGGCGGGGGACCGGATTAAGGTGGCAGGCGACGTTTTGGATTTTCCTGAGTTCTTCGTCTCCGACGAACAACTCGTTGTCGATCCCGACGCCCGAGGCAAGGCCTTCGGCAAACCCGAGGCCGTCGACCTGCTGAAGAAATGGCTCGAAATCCTCCAGACCGTCAAACCGTTCGACGACCCGACGCTGGAAAAACGCCTCCACGAATTCGTCGCCGCCGAAGGGATCAAAATCGGCCAGATCATCCACCCGCTCCGCGTGGCCCTGACGGGCAAAGCCGTCGGCCTAGGGCTGTTCGACACCTTCGCCATTCTGGGCCGGCTGGTCAGTATGTCCCGCATCAAACGGACATTAAGGTCTATCGAGTCTATGCCGCTCTGACCAACGTCTGAAAACATCGTCGTGGTCGCCGAGCAAGTCCATTGACGAGGCCCGCATCCTTCGTTTCTCTCTCTTCCACAACTTGACATGCCCCTGCCGGATAAGCCCACCCCCCAGACTATTTGTATCTGCCATCATTCGATCCACCCTGCATTTTGAGCGAATCGCCTCCGTTAGCGCCTGGGGGATGCGGCTCTACTTGACAAACACATCATAATGGGTAATACTGGGACTTTTTATGGGGGGCTTTTGTTAAAGATCCCGAAGATTCCAATCATTCTATTCCCTGCTAAGGAGGTAGCGACATGTTCCAGTTTTTCAATTGGGCTCTAGGGAGCTCGCTTGGGTGGCTTGTATTGGTTTCGACAGTATGGGCCACAGGGCCGGGCGGCTATGGAAACCTGCCCTATGCCTGGATACGAGCCGGCGACTACGAAACCGAGGAACAGGTGCTTTTTGATACGGCGTCATATCAATGGGATTGGGGCGGTTCTGAAATCATTGGTGAAGCATACGCCTTGGGCGATATCACAAGTCCCCAATACGCTACAGCCAAGGCCAAAAGCACAATCTACTATCACGATCCTTATGGCTCGGGAGCACTCTCCATCGGTGCCGACGTGGAGACATGGAAACCGTTTCTCGTTGTCTCCGACACGCTTTCTCCAGGAACGCAAGTCAACGTCTGGCTTGAGCTCAGTTACAGTGGTCTCTTGATGGTCCAAGAGGGCGTCGATGACAAGTATTGCTATGCCAACGCCAGCGGTGAGATCACGCTTTACGACGACCTGGGCACCATCCTGGCAGCCCGCGACGGATCGGCTGAAGTCGAGTGCGAACTGATCGACGGCGAATCCGAATTGATGACAGAGACCAGCGGTTATTGGGACGGAAAACTTACGCAAGTCGAGGGTACTGAGATTCCGACATATAATCTCTCCTATTCGGAAACAATCTTCTTTACGGCAACCGTCGAATCGCGATATTGGCTCTACTTCGATTTGACCACCGGCGCGAACAGTTCGGCCGGCAGCGGCTTGGGCTGGGACGGCAGCGCCACATTCGCTCAGGCCGACTTTTCAAACACGGGCAGCTACACGCTTGGCAGCGACGCCGACGTGGAGTTCCTGACCGTGCCCGAACCGTCATTGTTCGCGCTCGCCGTATCGCTGGCAATCGCGGCAATAGCGTTTTTTGGCTTGAAGCAATACCGCCGTTGACTAGGACCTAACAGCGTCGGGAACCGGCGGCAGGCGGGTATCTGCGCGCCGTCGGCAAGGGGGTCGTAATGTTTTCTCTCATCATCTCAACCAATGCGGCCATGCGACGCTCCCCATCTCAAACAACTACTCAAATCCTGCCACGTGGATCCGAAATGCAGCATTCGTCGAACGGCTTCCGCTTCAAGAAGTGGAACTTCCGCTTCTAGCTTGCAAGCAACGGCACAAGTTGGTGAAAAATGCGGGCTTGCGGCGCGTATTGAGCAACCTTTTCAACCGTCATTTTTCAACAGCAAACGAGCAACCCTATTTCCCGAACCGATAATAATCGGATGAAGTTGCCATACCCAACCATATTCCGATCAGATAAAATACAGAATATCTATGGCGCAACAATTTATGAAATGCTCAAATATAAACTCGAAACCCCCTTCCGAAAACAATCCCTCTCCTGTCCCGCCGGGCAAGGAATCGAGCGACTTCATCCGCGAGATCATCCGCGAGGACCTGCGGACGGGGAAGTATCAGGGGCGGGTGCATACGCGGTTTCCGCCGGAGCCGAACGGGTATCTGCACATCGGGCACGCCAAGTCGATCTGCCTGAACTTCGGCATCGCCCGGGACTTCGGCGGCAAGTGCAACCTGCGGATGGACGACACCAATCCCTGCAAAGAGGAAGTCGAGTACGTCGAGTCGATCCTGGAGGACGTCCGCTGGCTGGGCTTCGACTGGGAAGACCGGATGTTCTACGCATCGGACTACTTTGAGCAGATCTATCTCTGGGCCGAGGAGTTGATCCAAAAGGGGAATGCCTACGTCTGCGAACTGACGGCCGACCAGGTCCGCGACACCCGCGGCACGCTCACCCAGCCGGGCCGCGAAAGCCCCTTCCGCAACCGGCCGGTCGCGGAGAACCTCGAACTGTTCCGCCAGATGCGGGCCGGTAAATTCCCCGACGGCTCGCGGACGCTACGGGCGAAGATCGACATGGCCTCGCCGAATCTCAATCTGCGCGACCCGGTGATGTACCGCATTCTCCACGCCGAGCATCACCGGACGGGCGACGCCTGGTGCATCTACCCGATGTACGACTTCACCCACGGGCAGAGCGACTCGATCGAGCGGATCACGCACTCGATCTGCACGCTGGAGTTCGAGAACCACCGGCCGCTGTACGATTGGTACATCCGGGAATTGGGCATCTACGCGCCCCAGCAGATCGAGTTCGCCCGGCTGAACCTGACGTACACCGTGATGAGTAAGCGGAAGCTGCTGGAGCTGGTCAAGGGCGGCTACGTCCGCGGCTGGGACGATCCGCGGATGCCGACGATTTCCGGCCTGCGTCGCCGGGGCTACACCCCCGAGGCGATCCGCGAATTCTGCGCCCGGATCGGCGTGGCCAAGGTCGAGGGGACGGTCGAGATCTCGCTCTTGGAGCACTGCCTCCGCGAAGATTTAAACAAACGGGCGCCCCGGGTGATGGGAGTTTTAAAACCCCTGAAGGTCGTCATCGACAATTATCCGGAAGGGCAGGTCGAGCAGATGGAGGCGGTCAACAATCCGGAGGACGCCGCCGCGGGCACCCGCCAAGTGCCGTTCAGCCGGGTAGTTTACATCGAGGAGGACGATTTCCGCGAGGACCCGCCCAAGAAATATCACCGGCTGGCCCCGGGCAAGGAAGTCCGGCTGCGTTACGCCTACCTAATCACCTGCACGGAGGTCATCAAGGATCCGAAGACCGGCGCGGTCGTGGAGCTGCACTGCACCTACGATCCGGCAACCCGGGGCGGCAACACGCCCGACGGCCGGAAAGTCAAGGGCACGATCCACTGGGTCTCCGCCGCCCATACCCTGACGGCCGAGGCCCGGCTGTACGACTACCTGTTCACCAAGGAAAATCCCGACGTTGTGGAGGAGGAAGGCAAGACGTTTTTGGACAATTTGAATCCGAACTCGCTGGTCGTCTCTCCGTTCCTCGTGGAACCGGGCCTGGCGGGGGCAACTGCCGGAGAGCGATATCAATTTGAGCGGCTGGGCTATTTCAGCGTCGATCCCGACGCCACGCCGGAACGCCCCGTATTCAACCGCTCGGTCACGCTGAAGGACACTTGGTCGAAGATCGAAAAGGCGCAAGGGAAGGAACGATGAGCGACGTAGGTTATGCTTCAGCATTACATTGGATAAAACACCAGAAAGATGTTATGCTGAAGCATAACCTACAGGCGTGCCGACGGCCCGCGGGTGGGGCCGTCCTCGGACCCGGCAATGAGTACGGAGGGAAAAATGAAATACTGGTTCCTTGGATTATTATTGCTTGCCGGTCTCCTCTTTTCCGGCTGTGGTCCCGGCTCCGGCTGAGGACGGCACCGGGCCTCGCCCGTGTCGGGCGAGTGCAGCAGGCACGCTCCGCGTGTCGTCGTGCACGTGTAAAGCCGCGACCAGCGGTCGCGGTCCCCGCGTGCGATCCACCGCGGCCAGGGGTCGCGGCTTTCCAATTCGTTCACATTCCGGAGATGTGCCTATGTCGTTACTCGTCATCGGTTCCGTAGCGTTCGACAGTATCGAAACTCCCAGTGCCGTGCGGGAACAGGTGCTGGGCGGCTCGGCGGTGTACTTCTCGTACACGGCGAGCTATTTCACTCCCGTATGGCTCTCCGGCGTGGTGGGCGAGGATTTTCCGCAGGAGCACGTCCGGTTATTGCAATCCCGGGGCATCGACACCGCGGGCCTGCAAGTCGTCCCCGGCGCCAAGACCTTTTACTGGCGGGGACGGTACCGGCCGAACATGAACGATCGGGACACGCTCGACCTGCAAATGAACGTGATGGGCCAGTACGATCCCATCCTGCCCGAGAAATATCGCAGTTGCAAATTCTTGTTTCTGGCCAACGGATCGCCTCAGACGCACCTACGGATTCTGGAACAGTGTCCCGGGGCGTCGCTGGTAGTGGCCGACACCATGGATCACTACATCCGCAACGAACCGGAGGACTTGCGCAAACTGTTGAAAAAGATTGATGGACTGGTGATCAACGACGGCGAGGCCCGGCTGCTCTCGGGCGAGGAAAACCTGGTGCAGGCCGGGCAGGCCGTCCGGGCGATGGGGCCGCGGTTCGTGGTCGTCAAGAAGGGCGAGCACGGCGCCCTGTTCTTCAGCCAGTTCGAGACCTACGTCCTGCCGGCCTTCCCCACGCCACAGGTCGTCGATCCCACCGGGGCGGGCGACAGCTTCGCCGGCGGCATGATGGGCTATCTCGCCCGACAGGGAGATTTTCAACCGAAAACCCTCAAGGAAGCCCTGGCCTACGGAACGCTGGCGGCCAGCTTCACCGTCGAAGATTTTTCGCTGGACCGCTTGAAACGCCTGACGCTCGAAGAACTCGACCAGCGAATGGTCGAGTACAAACGGATGTTGAGTTTTTAGTGTCTGATAGTTCCCTCTCCCAAAGGGAGAGGGGAGCCTGATCATGCTCCGCACCTTCGTCGCCGTCGAAATCTCCGAGGCCGTCCACCGGAAAGCGGCGGAGTTGATCCGTGCGCTGCAAGCGGCCGAAGCGGGCGTGAAATGGGTGGAAACGCACAACCAACACCTCACCCTGCAATTCCTTGGCGACGTGGCGGAGGAGCGGATACCGGGAATTGCCCAGGCGGTCGAACGGGGTGTGGAAAAATTGGGCCCGTTCTTTCTGGAAATTGCCGGAGCGGGCGCCTTTCCTAACGTCCACAAACCGCGGACGCTCTGGCTGGGGGCGAAGGAAGGGGCCGAGCAGATGGCGGATTTACACGAGCGGGTCGCCTCGGCGCTGGCCGGCGTCGGCATCCGCGACGAAGACCGCCGCTACCAGCCCCACCTGACGATCGGCCGCGTCCGGAACTTCAAAAATCTGTCCTTGCTCAGCGGATTATTGAAGCAATACGCCGATTTCAACGCCGGTAAAACCCTCATCGACCAGGTGGTTCTCTTTTCCAGCCGCTTGCAGAGCGGCGGACCGGTCTATACGCCCTTGGCCAAAGTGATCCTGAAAGAAGGATCGACTTGAAATCATGCTTGTTTCCGGTGGAATAGGCCGACGCCTGCCAATGCTAAACCCAGGAGCACCCACGTGGCGGGCTCCGGGATGTCGGGGGGATTCGCCGAGCAGAATTGGTTCAAGGTCAGATCGGCGCCTTCCGCCAGGGACCCGTCGATCAACAAAGTGACCGCCCGGACGTCCGTGGGATCAATACCGCTAAATGCGGTGAAAGGGATGAAATACGTAGTGCTCGAAAAGACGCCCCCCGGCAGGGAAAGCGTGTGGTCAGCCGAGCCGGAAGCGCCGTAAAGCGTGATTTTCAAGTCGATCGGAAGATCATCGTTCGTCACTTCCAGTGCCAATCCATTGTCCTCTCCGCCGGTGGTCAGATCAATCGACGCCGAGGTATTGATCTCCACGGGCGACTCCCCCTCATGCGCCGCGCCGTCCCAAACCAACAGCGCGGTGCTTTTCACACGGGAGTCCTGGTTGAAATCCAAAACTTCCACGGGATCGATGTTCACGTATACCGAAGCGCCGACTCCTCCCGAAACTTTCTGGAGCGCAACGTAACGCTTGCCCCAAAGCATTCCTGCTCCGGAAACCGTGCCTTCGGCAAACGTAGTCGCCGTATCCACGGTCAAAGACTGGGCGGTCTCGAAGGAATCAATCAACTCCGCGTGGATCGGAGCAGACGCAAGTGCAAGAACAAAAATGCCCCCCAACAGTGTCAGTCGTCTCATGGTTGTCATTTCCCGAAATCAATGGTGTCAATCAAACGAGGTCAATTGCTTTTCCATCACGAAAAAGGTGTCCATCGAGGTTGCATGTCCGCACAAACGTCCGTTACCGGCGGATTATTGTTCAAAGAGAAGAAACAGGGCGTTATTGGCACCGATACAGTTCTCAAGGCCGTTGAAACCGCAGTCTGCATTTGAAGAAGAGCAGAACTGAATAAAGCTTTTTCCGCTGTCCCGAATGAAAGGGCACGGGACCTTCGAGAGAAACCAATTCGTCCTGAGAAAACGCTACCTCGTCAATAATGGAGAAACAACATCAAATGCACTACATATATTTTCCTTAGGATAAACCTCCATGTCAAAGATTTTCATTCTTTTTCGTCTCATTTATCCGAGCTTATATCAAAAACTCCCGTAAAGTGTTGAAAATCCACCTTCTTTTAGCCTAACTGGGTGGGTTGATGCGATCTGCAAAGGGATTTATCTTAACCTGTAGACACTGATTCAAAAAGGCGAGCGAAAAGATGATCTTTGACGGTTTGGATTTCCACGCAAGAGATGGAAAATGCCGGCCGGATTATGAGTGGATGTAAAACACGGTCTGAGCCGGCCGATAGGAGATCATGGATTCGTTCGTTATCTTGCTGTGAGCGTCTCAAGATGATAGGATGAGGGACGCCGCTTCGGTCATGCAGACCTTCTGGGATTTCTAAACCGCCAATCGCCGTTTGCATTGTTCGGTGAACCACTGCAAGGAGTATACACCATGAACCGTCTTTGCCTTGGCCTGCTCTTGGTCGGCATCGCCACGCTCGGCGCCTTCACGAAAGGCAACTCTCGCAGCTACGGAAAAGAGGCGGATCCTCCGGTCATCTCCGCTCCGCCGGCGGGGAGCGAGGCGGATTACTCTTGGTATGCGGCACAATTCAAGGATCACGGCAAGTTCACTCCCATCGGACCGGCCGGCGATCCGGCGGACGTCGCGGTATCGGCCAACGGGCAGATTTATTCATGTGCGAATTTAGCCGGCTATGATACCGGCCAGGGTGTCAAACCGTTGCCGAACATCACTCCGACCTTGATGCCCGGTGCCCTGGCTTTTGCTTTGGCGGGCGATGGTAAAATCATCCTGATGGGCCAGGATCATCCGGTGCGCCAGTCGCTGCTGGACGATTGTCTGCCGATCGTCGTCTCGACGTGGCAATATGGTCCCTTCTTGATGCGTCAAACCGGTTTTGCCCGGCCGCTGCGCGGTTCGGAGATTGTCACCGGGCGTGAACGGACGCTGGCCTGGGCGGGTCTGGATATCGTGAACCGCAACCAACACGAAAAAGAGATCACGTTGCTGGCCTTTCTGACCGGCAGTCAGGAGAAACCCCGGCTGAAGCTGCAGTTTCGAGACGGCGTCCTCTATGCCGACGATGAGCCGCTGGTCGGCGTCGTGCTTCCTGAAAGATTCACGGCGGAGTTTTCCGAGGTCTATCCGCCCCAAGCCGAATTCGATGAGCGGGAGCCCCTGGATTTGATCCGCCGTCAGCGCGGCGTTTTTAACGCGTTGGTCATTCGAGGAAAAATACCCGGCGGTCAAACGGCCCGCGTAGTCGTCAACCGTGCTTTTGCGCCCCAAGACACCGTTTTCTGGAACGTCAAGGCGGAGGATCCCGCCGTCGCCGCCCGGGAACTGACCGGAAAAAACTATGCCTCGGAACTGCAAGCCGCCCGCCGGCAACATGCGCTCCGCGCCGCCGGCGCGTTTCCCTTTAAAACGCCCGACCTCATGCTGGACCATATTTGCACCAAGGCCATGTTGGACGGGTATTTTCTTACCCGACGTTGGGATTCGCAATATGTCGTTTTCGATTCGGTGATCTATCGTTGCCAATGGGACGACGGGTGCGCCAAATGGATCAACGCCTTGGACAAGATGGGCGACCGCGTAACCGCCGGCCGGTTGCTGGAGACCATCTTCAGCCGCCAAGGCAAACAGAAGCCCACCGGCACGCGGACTTTGGAAGGATGTTTCTCCGACTACACCAACACCCTCGGAAACGCCGATCGCTCCCACAAGCTGGCGTCCTGGACCAGCGGTCCCGGCTGGGCGTTGTGGACCATGAGCCAACACGCCCGATTGTCCGACGATCGCCAGTGGCTGAACCAACATAAGCAACAAATCCTCGACGGCTGCCAGTGGATTATTCGGGAGCGGAAGTTTTCCCGGGAAGATCGGACGAATCCCTGCGCCGGATTGATTTATGGCCGGTACGTTTGCGACTTGAAGGATAACACGGACGGTTACTTCACCTACTCCGATGCGATCTGTCATCTGGGACTTCACAGCGTAGGGCAATTACTGGCCGATTGGGGCCACCCCGAAGGACCGCCGCTGCTCAGCGAAGCCGAGTCCTATCGCCGGGACATCCTCGCCGCCGTCGATCGGCTGACCGATAAGTCGTCCGATCCTTGGTACGTTCCTTGGGTCCTCCATCGGCCGGAGTTCCGAAACCGTTATTTCTACGACGTCTGCGGCCCGATCAATCTGGTCACCGGCGGTCTGGTCCCCGCGGAGGACGAACGCATCGGCCACATTCTCCGCTGGACCATCGACCAAGTGCATCACGGCAGCCTCGAGCACGTCGTCGCCGGCGATGACTGCCGGGGCAATCTGATGAGCGGCACGTGCTTCTATTCCCAGGATTTGGCCCTGACGCTGCTCCAGCGCGAACGCGTGGAGGATTTTCTGCGGATTCTTTATTCGCTCACCACGGCGGCCATCTCCCATCAGACGCTTACGACCACGGAGTGGGGCGACAACACCCAGCCGCACATCCACTCTATTTCCAGCCTGATCCGCATGGTTCGCGCCATGTTTATTGACGAACGGCCCGACCGGCTCTGCCTGCTGCAAGGCGTTCCGCGGCGTTGGTTCGAACACGGCAAGGAGATCCATATTCGCCAAGCGCCGACCTGCTTCGGCCCCCTATCGCTGAAAACGCGTTCCCATCTGGCCGAGGGTTGCATCGAGGCGAATCTGGTCCTTCCGGACCGTATCGCCGAGACGCCCATCTACTTGAAGTTCCGCCTGCCGGACGGTTGCCGGTTGGAACGCGTGGTTGTCAACGGCAAGGAACACGATGAAATCGAAGGCGAGTGGATCGTTCTCCGTAAACCGGATCAAAAGTTGAAGATCACCCTGGCAGTATCCAAGTAGAACGGTGCGTTTCACGCACTCTACTGGCGGTTCGGATTGGTGCAGAGCAACCGCGAGACGGTGGCTTCGCCGTGGGATTGACCGGCGGGGCGCGCGTAGTGCCAATGGCGGTCGGTGGGGACAAGGGTGTCGCAGAAGGGCCAGGCGTCGAAGGGATTGTAGCCCAGAGCGGCATAGAGCTTCTCGCTGTTCATCGAAACGTTTCCCGCCCGGGGCGGAATAGGGCCGGCCTCGATGCGGGGAATGCCCATCAACAGGTTCGGATCGTAGCCGCCCAGCCGGTTGATGATCTGGGCGATCTGGTAGAGGCTCAACCGACGGGGGCCTCCCGCGTGGAACAGCCCGTTGAGATCGCCGGCCAGCAGATCCTCGTAGAGGAGGTTCATGCAGTCGGTGTAGGTGGGCGTGCGGACCTCGTCGAAGTACAGGGTGGCCGGCCGGGATTTCTTGAACCGGGAGCTGATCCAGTCGATCGCCCCGGCGTGGCCGTTGGCGCTGACGCCCATCGGCAAGGAAATACGGAGGATACATGCCGGGGGATACTCCTGCATTAAAATCTCCTCGGCGGCGGCCATCGTCTTGCCGTAGACCGTCACCGGATCGACGGGATCGTCCTCGGTGTAGCCGCCGTCGCGGAGTCCGGAGAAGACCAGGTCGCAGGAGAGATGGACCAGCCGGATGCCCCGCGGAACGACCTGCGAAAGGAGGTTCCGCACGCCCTCGACGTTGATCCGCCAGGCCAGCGGCGGATCCAACTCACAAGGCTTCAGGGCACAATTGCCTGCGGCATCGAGGACCGATTGGAACTCATACTTTGCAAACAGCCGGGCGAGTCCCTCACGATCTTCCGCGTTGCAGGCGACGACGTTCGGGCCGGCAACCCGGTCGTTCTCCGCCTGCCGGATGCCGACGACCCGACCCGGATACCGCGCCGAGAAATAATGCAGCGCGTTGAAGCCGGGAACCCCCGCGATGCCGGTGATCAACAGGGGAAGCGGGACGGAGGGGAGGAGATCGGCGAGTCGAATCATCGGAGGGTGACAAATAGATCATTGTATATCGTAGATGACCGCATTTAAATCCCTCCCACTCGACGCCGACTTATCGTTCCGGATTTTTAATCGTGAATTCCAGAGTGGCCTGGCCGACTTTCTTGCTTTTTAGGTCCTCGATCGTCAGTTGCAGGGTGTAACGGCCCGGCGTCATCTGCGAAGGCATTCGGAGGTGGTAGGGGATGTAAAAATCGCGGCGATAGTTCTGACAGTATTCCTCCGTGGTCGTAAACACGTGATCGGTCACCCGCTGGCCCCTGACGTCGAGGATCTGATAGCTGCTCTGCAAGGACGTGTGAAAACCCTTGGGGGTCGATTGGCTGGTGAAGTTCTCCAGTTCGGCGTAGAGCAGCACCTCCTGACCGGGCGTGAATTCGTACTTCTTAAACGGCGTGATGCACCCGTAGCTCTGCACGGCCGTACAGAAAGCCGGGTTGCGGACCACCAGCGGCGCCGATTCGCCCAGCCGCACCAGGGCTTCACTTAAATGCAATTTGCTCTCGGCCGCCCGGCGCGACGCGTCGGCCGTCTGTCCGTCTTCCAAAAAGACCGTCAATCCGAAAAGCTCTTTGGACCAGAAGTCCTGCAGGGCGAGGGGGACGTCGGGAATCGGACGCACGGCCTCCTTGCGTCGGCCGGCCAAGGCGTACAGCATCCGCAGGCGGGCCTGCAGGGCGACGTCCTCGTTCGGCTTCGGATCGGAAGCAATTTGGGACTCCAGGGCTTGGATCGCACCGTTCAGTTCGCGGTGCCATTTCTGCTCCGAAGGTGAGATCTGCCGATCCTCCGGCGGCGACGCCTGGTTGGAATCCGCCGGGTCGGCCTTTTCAAAATTGGTCCTTTGGATCGGCGCCTTCTCGTAGACGCTCGCCGGTTGACCGGGGGTCTTCGAGGGACCTTTTGTCGCCGATAGGTTCGTGGGTTCTTCCTCCCTTTGGGGATTAAGAAAAATGGTCTGGGTGACGGGAGAAACGCCGGACGCCAGGGGGCAGGGGGGGAGCAAGCTCAACGGGGGAGAGGCCGCTTCCGGCGAAGTAAACGACGGCGCCGCCACGGCGTCGGCGTAACGCGGAGCGGGGGCACTCCGGCCTGCCTTGATGGCCGCGGTTTGCTCTTCACATTTTTTCCGATACGCCGCCGCGGCGCGGGATTGCTGGAGCAGGAGCGGCCAGAGCGCGGGATCGGTCTGTTGCAGGTCGGCTAAGAACTTTTGTTGGGACTGCGGATCGGTGCCGCCCATTTGTTGCAGTTCGGCCAATACCTCTTGCATCGCCTGGGAATTGGCCCCCGAGGCCGTTTGGGGAGCGTTTGATTGGTTCGCGGGGGCGTTTTCTGATGTGTTGGAAAGCTCCGGTTTTTTCGCCGGCGAGGAAGAAATCGGCGTCTGGTCCTTCGCCGTCCAGGGCGAAGAGGCGCACCCCAATACCAGGGGCAACAGCAATAATCCAATACCCAAACGACGCCCGAACGCCATAATCGACGGCCTCGCTGATGAAACCCGCGCGGAAGAGGGGACATAAATTATCGAAAACATCCCATAGATGCAAGAGAATTTGGGTAAAAAAGGCAAAGAGTGGAATTCTTGGTTCATGTTCTTTTCAGGAATTCTCCAATTCAGAACGATAAAAAATCCATTTAGATAGATTACCGTGCGATCACCGAATCGGGTGCCGAAGCAAGGCGGAGGAGGAGCCGTTCGAGGATCAACCGGGGGGGTAGGGCGCTGTCGCCTTTGAGATCCAAATCGGCTTCCAACAGCCACGAGTAGAGTTTGGCCCCGCGGTACCGGCCCAGGCGGCGGAGTTG
>JAFGPV010000134.1 GCA_016936015.1 Pirellulales bacterium | reverse complement strand
CGGTGCAAAAAATAAAAACCATGACCTCTGGCGGCATGGCCGCCCCGATCGCGGAGCTATCGCGGGCACCCGGGAGTTGGTCATCAATAATCGAAAAATGCACGGGAGGGGACCCAGACGGGGGCCTTTCTTCTTTTGGGGGAGTTTGTTGCTCAACAAAAATGCAAATTTCCACGTTTTTTTTGGGGGGCGAGTTCCTTCCCGCTGGGGGCCGGGGGATGAGGGTCGGCGCCAATTTTCCACACAAAGGGCGGGAGTTCGGATCGTCTTGCCAAGGAGCTAGTATGTACTAATGTACATTATATGAGCGGGGTGGCCCATTTGCAAGAGGTTTTTTCAGGCCGGGTTGGATTTTCACGTCGATCTTAAGCAGCTGGTGATGGCTAGTCCGCCGGGTGAATGTCAACAGGGCCCGTTCTGAGATAAAAAACAGCGCATTCGTAATATAATACTACTAATTTATGTAAAAATCGAAAATCGTATATAAAAAACCCAATATTATATACCAAACGATTGACTTTTTTATACAATCCGAGAAATAATTGTAATTGTTTGATAGTTCTCGTTATTTTCGAATGGCGTAGAGAACAAACCCTTATCACTCCGTTGCTTTTAGACAAGCGGCTCTTTTCAAACGGAAGCGAAACCAAGGAACATATTGCGAGTTGCAATTGTGTTTTTCTGGCCACCCTTACAGGAGGAAACCTTCTCGCTGCAACTACATCCTTCCTTTGTTAGTAGTATTCGGAAAAATTCTTCGGAATTTTTCGACTCATCCCCAACGGCACAAGGACGTCCTGCCTCGGATTGGAAATTCCATCCCGGAGCAATTTCTGGTGCGAGGCGCACTAATCTTTTAAGCTGCCGTTAGTTGTAACATTTTGCAAACACCCTGCAACGCCTTTCAGGAACAGAGACAAGGCAGCGGTTGTTCTGGTTTTCTTGCTTTGTCCTTTTGTTCAAGGAACTGCTTTATGAATCAACTGTTCAAAGTCCTTTCAATCTTCGTTTTTGCTGGTTTAGTCGCGGTATTGCCGGCACAAGCGGCCAACGTGTATTGGACCGGCACGGACGGCCAGCCTTTTGGAGGCGGCACTTGGGTGCCTGGCACGCCGGTGACGGACGATTACGCCCGAATCTGCAACGACACGTGGGTCGATCTCTCGGATCCTTTTACCGACACACTTGGCCGTTTATATCTCGGCGGCACTTTCACCGAGACGGACCTCGTCACCTATCCCGCCGGCACCTATGCCGGCACGGGCGAACTCCGCGTTTCGGACGACGGCTCGCTGTCGACGACCGGCCATCTGTATATGGGCTATGACGGCTACAACGGGACTCTCGAAGTCTCGGGCGGCTCGCTGTCGTTGGGCGACACGTCGCATGGCCTCTTAGTAGGATACACCACGGCTGCCGGCGCTTTAGCCGCCACGGGAACCTATCATCAGACCGGAGGATCCGTTCTGATCGGCTATCGAACTTACGTCGGGTATAACAACGGCGACGGCGTTTTTACGCTAGACGGCGGCACGTTTACCTGCACGAGCACCTTCTATACGGCAAATAACTCCGCCAGCTCGGGCGCCGTGTACATCAACGGCGGGACCTTGGACGCGCTGGGTTCGTTCACCGTCGGGACCGGCGCCGCCGGGACGTACGATCAAACCGGCGGAACGGTCAATATCGGCACCAACATGTATATCGGCCACCAGAAGGCGGGCACGGGCACGATGAGCGGCGGGGTCATCAACTACGCCGGGAGATTCAGCATTGCCCATACTGATTCGGGAACTTCCACCTTCACCATGACGGGTGGAACCATCAACAAGACGAGCACCGCTGAATATACTTCGATCGGCTACGGCGACAATGACACCAACTATGAAGTCGGCACCTGGAACATGAGCGGCGATGCCGTTGTGAACACGGTTGGGACCGTTTATTTCGGCATCTACGGCGGAGAAGCCCATTTGAATATGAGCACGACCGGCGACACCGCTCCGCAGTTTAATGTCACTGATGGCTCGATCATGACCTATTCCGGCAATGCGACGAAATCGTCCGTTGCCGAGGTCAACATGGGGGGCCACGCCTCCATGAATTTGAACAGCACCGAAGTCCGATTGGGCATCTGGGGTTATTCCCAGGCCACGTGGAGCCTTTCCGGGAACGCCGCGCTCAACATGACGGGGGATTATATGCTCCTGGGCGACAACTGGTCTGGCCCGGGCGTAGCCTCCGGCACATTAAACATGTCCGGCAACGCCACGGCCACCCTCACGGGTGCGTATATCTCGGCGGGGGATCGAGCCTTTGCCCAGGGAACGGTCAATATGGGCACGTTGGGAGTCGACAATCCCACGTTCACCTTGACCGGCAGCGGGAAACGCCTTTACCTCGGCCGGTACAGCGGAACCGGTGTATGGAATCAGAATGCCGGGACTGCGGACATCCTGGCCGTCGTCATGGCCGCTTCGGTTGATTCCGCCGCGGTGGGTGGTTCGGGCACGCTCAACCTCAACGGCGGCACCTTCATCACCACCTGGATTCGGACCTCAGGCTCGTTGGGAGTGCCGGCGACGATCAATTTCAACGGCGCCACGCTGAAGGCCAAGGCCGATACGACCCAATTCATTTACAACGGCGGCAGCGCCCTGATGAATCTGTACGTTCAGGCGGGCGGGGCGATCATCGACTCCGACGTCTATAACATTACGATCACCGAATCGCTCCAGAGCGATCTGGCGATTGTTCCTCCGACACTTGACGGCGGCTTGACCAAATTGGGATCGGGCGCTTTGTCCCTTGAAGTCGGCGGCACCTATACGGGTCCGACGCTGGTCCAAGAAGGGACTCTCCTGGCTAAGGGTTCCTTGGCCAGCAACGTCACGGTGTCCAGCGGCGCCGCTTTTGGGAGCAACGGCTACGTTCCCGCATTGACAACCCAGAGTAGTTCCAAATTGGTGTTTGGAGCCACGGATACGATGTATCTGGGCGCTCCCCCGACGGTCAACGCCACAACCACGGTGGAATGTGCCCTGCCCGGCACGAATCCGCTGGTCTTCCCTGGGGATCATACCCTCATGACGTGGGCCACGGTGGGTGGAGAAACCAATCCCGTTCCCAGCATGGGTTATATGCCGACGACGGACTGCTTTCCCGGTTTAGATTTTTCCTCTCTACCGGCGTTCTTTACTTCTCAATTGGTCTACGATACGACGACCAGTCCCGGATTAAGCATGGTGAAAATGACTTTCCCCATGATCACCAACGAGTGGCAGGGTTCCTTGGACAACAATTACGACACGACGCCCGACGCGCAAAATTGGGTCAACAGCGGCGGGACCCCCTATGAACCCGGCGCCGACCAACAGGCCTTGTTCGGATTGGCCGGCACCAGCTTCACCCCCGTTGTCAACCAGGCCGCATTGAGCCTTGGTTCATTGCTCTTCAACAACACCACCACCTATACCCTTTCAGGAAGTACCATCACGTTGAACACGACCCTTGCGGAGCATCCGCAGATTGCGGTGGTGCAAGGGAGTCATATCGTCCAAAATCCCCTGACGCTCAACATGGACACGGAGGTCAACGTGTATGATCCCGGCGGAGGATACGGGTATTCCTTGACTTTGACGGGACCGATCGGGGGCACGGGAAGCCTGATTCTGGGCAACGGAGGCAAGTTGGTTCTCACGGGGGCCAACACCTATACCGGCAAAACCGTCATGGAGGACGGCAGCACGCTGGAAATCGACTCGCTCGGCAACGTGGCCGTTCCCAACACGCTCGGCCAATCGACCGCAGCGCCCGAAAACCTCGTCCTCAACGGGACGCTTCATTACACCGGACCGGCCGCCGGATCGACGGACCGGGGCTTCACGCTCTCGGGAAACGCGGACATTTCCCTGGACAATCCCGTGACCCTCACGGGCCAGGCGTCCAGCACCAGCTACACGCTGACTAAAAAAGGCGCGAAGTTGACGTACAATAATACGCTCGTCAACAGCTTGGGAGCCCAATTTATCGTCGAAGGGGACCTCGAGCTGACCGGGACGACCGGCGCCACCTACGAGGTCAACGGCGCCGCCCGGGTCGGCTATACCCCCGGAATCCCCTCATCGATGACGCTCAGCGGCGACGCGGTGGCGAATTTCACCCACTTGGATGCGGGTACCAACGGCGGCACGGGAGATGTCGTCCTCAAGGACCACGCCGTGCTGAACGTCTCCGACTGGAACACGTTCGGAGACGTCGGCGGCACCGCGACGCTCACGATGACCGAGTTCAGCCAGTACCACGGCGGCTGGGGCCGCTTGGGTGAAATCAACGCCTACAGCACCGTCACCGTCAATTTGTATGACGACGCCGTCATCACCTATACGGGGTGGTACGCTCCCGGCGCGGAAACGAGCACCTGCTATTACAATCTGCACGACCAGGCGTCGGTCAGTCCCGGCGGCATGGATTTCAGCTATGGTCAGGGCGGGAAGGCCTACGTGGAGATGAGCGGCACCAGCCACTTTACTCCCACGGGCGCTTTCACGTTGGCTACGCATGCCGTTTCGGCTAATCCGTCGATTGGCGAATTGACGATGACGGAAGGATCCTACATCACCGCCAATGGCGTGACGCTGGGTCATGACTATGGCCAGGCGACCGTCGAGATGAGCGGTACTGCCAGCATCACGAGCACCGGCGCCATAGCGATCGCAGATTATCGGGGAGCCCATACCGTTGTCACGATGACCGGCAATGCATCTCTGACTTCGAGCAGTTGGCTTGCCGTTGGGAACAGTTATCTCTTGCCCGACGTCGGCTTCAACGGCTACGGCGAGGTCTTCATGTCGGATAACGCCACGCTTTCGGTGACGAATAACGAGTTGGAGATCGCCTGGGGTGGCACCGGTATCTTGCACATCGGCGACGGCACCGTCACCGACAACGTGGTCGTCAGTTCGTTCCTTCCCGTCATTTTGGGGGCGGGCACCGAGAGTGCGGACACGAATGCCCGGATCGATCTGAACGGCGGCGGCACCCTGGTCACCCCGGGAATCAACACGGTGAATGATGACACCGTCCCGGTGTCCTCGATTCTCAATCTGAATGGGGGAACGCTTCAAGCCTCGGCCGACAGCCCGAGCTTCATCGCCAACGACGGCGCGGCGACGAGTTTCCACGTGTACGTGCAAACCAGCGGGGCGAAGATCGACACCGACAGCCACACCGTCACGGTCAACGCCCTGCTGGAGGAAGACTCCGGATCGCCGGGCGGCGGCCTGACGAAACTGAGCGACGGCACGCTGACCTTGACCGTCTCCCCGGCCTACACCGGCGATACGAACGTCAATGCCGGCACGCTGACGGTGCCGAGTTTGAACACGCCTTCGGCCGACGTGACGGTTTACGACGGCGCGACGCTGAACGCCACGTCCATTACCGCCGCCACGCTGACGATTGGCGGCACTCCGCCACCCTCGGCGGCCTCGGCGGCAGCTCCCGTGCCCGAGCCGAGCACGCTGGTGCTGCTGGCCCTGGCCGGTTTGGGTGGTTTTCTGGCCGCTTGGCGGCGGAAACGGTAGAAATTTTCCTCTTAGCCCCCGGCGCTTTGCCGCCGGGGGCTAGTGAGGACCAGGTCAATCATGTCCTCGGAACGCCCCGCGACCGCCGTCGCGGGGCGTTTTCTAAGAAGACATTCCTTCTCTGAAGATCCACAATCCGTGTTTCGCACCAAGATCGGCAGGATCAGCCTTTTGCCGGCGAGGGGCGAAGGGCTTCGGCGGCGGCGGGACCGCGGCGACGGGGTTCGTGGTTACTGCCGGTCAGATAGTTGCTGATCTCGGCCGCGGCCAGCAGGTTCTCGAAATACTTGGCCATTTCCAGGCGGAGTTTTTTCTCGTACAAGACGTGGTACAACTCGTTGCGGATGCGCTCGTCGGTCAGTTCCACCTTGACGACCGGCTGCGTGAAGCCCTCGCAGCGCAGGATCACGTACTTGTCCTCGATCTGAATCACGCCGGAGAGTTGACCGGGCTTGAGGGAAAAGGCCTCGGCCTCGAGGTTCGGCTGCCCGCCCCACTTTTGAATGGGGGGAATCTCGCCCCGCAGCGCCTGGCTGCCGGGATCGACGGAGTATTGCTCGGCGAGATAACCGAAATACTCCGCCGTGTTGTTCTTTCGGGCCTTGTCGAAGACCTCTTGCGCGTGGCGGGGACTGTTCAGGACGATCGCCAGACAGCGGGCCCGCGGTCCGTAGTTCGCCTCGAAGCCGCGCTGCAGATCCTCCTGGGTGACCGTGACGTTGGCGGCCGCCAGTTTCCGCAGCGCCACGGAGGGCCATACGGCGTCGCGGCGGTAAATCTCCTGGGAAATATTCTGCTGCCGGGTGACTTCCTCCAGCCAGGCCTCGACGTCGGGGCTGCCGTCGGATTTCGGCGGAACGCCCAGCAGGGCGGCCCGGCCGATCTCCTCGTCCATCTCCCGGGGGTTGACCGTCACGCCCCGCTTCCGGCACTCCAGTTCCAGCAAGGTCCGGTTGATCGTCCCCTCGAGCACCTCCGTGCCGTGCCGATCGACGCAAGCCCGGGCCAACTCCTCCAAGGAGATCATCGGCTGGCCGTTGATCGTGGCCGCCACTCCTGCGATCCGTCCTTCGGCATCCAGGCCGTGGAAGAACTTCTCGACCCGGGCGTTCTCGCTGAGGGTCCGGAAGATTTCGTCGGCCAGCGAACGCATCTTGCGGACGCGGATCAGGTTCTCCAGTTTCTCGGCAACGTCTTCCAGTTTCACATTTCGCGGTGGAATCGAGCCTTCGCGTTTCAGGATCACGTATTGATCGGCCACGTGGATCACCGGCGAGATTTCGCCGTCGGCCATGGAAAACGCCGCCTGCTCGATCTCCGGGAAGGACCCATGCCGGCGGATCGGCTGGATCAGGCCCTTGGCGGCCGCGCTGGGCTTGTCCTCGGAATTCGCCTGGGCCACGTCTCCGAAACTCTCCGGGTCGGCAAGCACCATCGCATGGAGTTGGTCCGCGTTTTTCTTGCTTTTTACGGAGATCAATCGGGCGCGGATCATCTCGCCGTACATGATCTCATGCTCGTGGACCAGTTCTTCCCGGGTGATTTGCAGATCCGCATCGGCTATTTTCTTCAGCGCCAGCCGCGGTTGGATGATGTCTTCGGCGTATTGCTCGTAAGTGACGCCGCTCTCGGACTTGATCATCTTCAGCCATTGATCGACGGGGATTTTGAAGTTTTTCGCCAGGCGTTCGATCTCCTGATCCACCTCCTCGCGGCTGACGTCCAATCCCCGCCGCCGGCATTCCTGCATCACCAGGTACTTTTTCACCAGGCTGTCCAGCACTTCCGTGCCGTAGTGGCGGAGACACTCCCGGGCCAGCTCCTCCCGGGTGATCGGGCGACCGTTGACGGTGGCGACGACCGCCGGCACGGGCCTTCCGTGATGCATCAAGGCCTTCGTCGGCTGAGGACTCGGCAGAGTTTCGGCGGCGGTCCGCGCAGTGCGGCCCTCGGCCTCGCGGGGCATGGTGGCATCGGCCTTCTCCGGCCCTCCGCTCAAGTGGCGAATCATCACGCAGAGGCCGATGACCAAAAGCCCCCCGAAAAGATATCCCCACCGGCGTTTCCACGCCCCAGGTTGAATCCGTTCCTGACCTGCCTGACGCCGCGCTTCAGTTCTCGGCGTGGCCGGCAGAAAGGCCGTGGGCTGCTGCCCTTGTTTTCGGGTCATGGCGGTTCCTCCTTAAACCGTTACTGAATAATCCATTAGGTACGTCGATACCGGCCTGATTGATCGGGCGAGACGGACGCCGAACCTAGTCGGTCGGCGCAAACGGGAATCTCTCCGCCCGATAATCGGACGCGGTAATATAATGATCTGCGTCTTTGGACTCAAGGGTAATTTAGAACCTGACTGAGCAGTCGCCCCCGGTCAACAAGATGTGTGCCACGGCCGACTTCCGGCTGATGCCCGACCTCTCCGGCAGCGGCACACGGTGGATATTTTCCAGTCGTTTGAATAACCCGCGTCAAAAAGACTGTTCCTGTCCGGGAAAGGCACCGGAACGGACTTCGTCGCGGTATTGGGCCACGGCGTGCGTGATCAGCGACTTCAGATCGGCGTAGGCCTTGACGTGCCGCGGCTTGCGGCCCTCGATCAGCCCCAACAGGTCGTGTAGGACCAGCACTTGCCCGTCGCAGCCGGCGCCGGCCCCGATGCCGATCGTCGGGATCTTTAATTGTTGCGTAATCCGGGAGGCGACATCGGCGGGGACGCATTCCAGCACCAGGGCAAAGGCCCCGGCCTGCTCCACCGCCCGGGCGTCGGCCAAGAGCTTTTCCGCATCGCGGTCGACGCGGTATCGACCGAGTTGATGAATGTTCTGCGGACGCAAGCCGCAATGGGCCATCACGGGGATTCCCGCGGAAACCAGGGCCTGAATCACTTCCGCCCGTTCGAGGCCCCCTTCGATTTTCACGGCCTGGCACCGGGTTTCCTTCAGGATCCGGGCCGCGTTGGCCACCGTCGGGTGAACGCCTAAATGAAAGGTGGGAAAAGGCATATCCACGACCACCAGCGCGTGTTTAACGGCCCGGCCGACCATCTCGGCGTGGTAGATCATCTCGTCGAGCGTCACTGGCAGCGTATTGACGTGCCCCTGGACGACCATCGCCAGCGTGTCGCCGACCAGGATGCCCTCGATCCCCGCGGCGTCCACCAGAGAGGCCAAGGCGTAGTCGTAGGCAGTCAACATCGTGATTTTCCGCCCCTCCGCCTTCATCGCGGTAAATTGGGGGACGCTGAGCGGCGATTCTTCGGAAAGCGGCATACTCATAGGAAAACGTCTCTTCTCCCTCCGGGAGAGGGTCAGGGTAAGGGTGGAAGAACTGGAAGGTCCTACTCGTAAATCCCCAGCGAGTCGCCTGGGGCCAAAGAGCAGGCATCTCAATTATTTTAATTGCTGTTCAAGAGATGAGAAGCGGGCTATGCTATGGGGTAAAACGGGAGTGGGATTCCCGTGGGAGGCCAAGACATGTTTTTCAGACTGATTTTTCTGCTCGGCGTGATCCTGGCAGGGACATCCCGCCTGGAGGCCCAACAACAGCATCCCCGGCGGATTCCTTCCCGGCACAATAAACAGGCCCCCATGCAACAAATGGAAAGGTTCGAGGCCGACGGCACGCTGAAACAAAAGATGCCTTCGGGCTTTCTCCTCGTGACGAAAAACCAGCAGGAGTGGTGGATCGCCGTGGGTCCGAAGACCAAAATCACTTATACCGCCGAGGCCCGGCCGGAATTCCTCCGTCCGGGGATCTGCGTGGCCTTCAAGGCGCCGGTTGATCACCAGGGAAAGACGGCGGAAAAGATCAAACAACTTTCGGTGTTCACCCCCTCGCGGGAAAAAATGCCCGGCATCTTCCCTGAAGGCCAGGCTCCCCAGAAGGAACCCCTCCGGAAAACCGATAAAAAATCTCAGGAACCCGTGACGTGCGAGGTTTGCGGAAAGTTGGTCAACTACGATCCCCGCAGTCGGCGTTTCCAGGTCAACGCCCTGCGCGGCAACGTCCGTGGGGAACTCGACGAAAAGGTCAAAATCGCGGTCGAGCTTTCCAATGCCTTGTTCGCGGCGGAAGGCGACCGCGTCGCCGTCATAGGTTTGATGGCCCCCGCCGCGCCCGGCCGCGCCCTGGCCAATCGCCTGAAAATCGAAGCCGCCCGGGTGCTGGGCGAAGAGGAGAAAAAACATCCGCCCCGACCGGCCGATCGCCGACAATCTCCCCGCGATCCCAAATCCCCAAAAGCCGCCCAAGAAAAAGGGCTGCCCGTCCCTCGGTTCGATCGTTAGTCCGGCAGGCGGAACGAAACACTGTCATGCTCCGTTTTAATACTCCGAAGCAAAGCTTCCAACACTTGCGTTCCCCAACAGGAGCGTGGGGACGAGATTAATCAACAGCCATGCCTGAGAAAATCTCCATCGCCGAAGCGCGAAAAGCTGAATCTGTCGGGAAGAACGTCATCCTGCAAGGCTGGGTCCGCACGCGGCGGGACTCGAAGGGGGGATTCAGCTTTCTGGAACTGAACGACGGATCGTGCTTTGGCAACATCCAGGTGATCGCCGAGGCGGCGCTGCCGAATTACGAGTCGGAGATCAAAAAGCTGACTGCCGGGAGCAGCGTGCGGGTCGAGGGCGAGGTAAAGGCCTCGCCCGGCAAGGGACAGGCCACGGAAGTGCAGGCGAAAAGCGTCGCCGTTTACGGTTTCGCCGACGTCGAGACCTATCCGTTACAGAAAAAAGGGCACTCCTTCGAATTCCTGCGGACGATCGCCCACCTGCGGCCGCGGACGAACACCTTCGGGGCGGTCGCCCGGGTGCGGAACTGCGTCTGCAATTCGATCCACCAGTTCTTCCAGGAAGAGGGCTTTTTGTACCTCCACACGCCGATCATCACCGCCAGCGATTGCGAAGGGGCCGGGGCGATGTTCCAGGTGACGGCGCTGAACCTGGAAAAACTCCCCCGCGGCGAAAACGGCGTCGACTACCACCTCGACTTCTTCGACCGGCCGACTTATCTGACCGTCAGCGGGCAGTTGGAGGCGGAGACCTACGCCTGCGGGCTGGGCCGGATGTACACCTTCGGGCCGACCTTCCGGGCGGAGAACTCGAACACGCCCCGGCACCTGGCCGAGTTCTGGATGGTCGAGCCGGAGGCCGCCTTCTTCGACATCTTCGACGACATGGACCTGGCCGAACGGCTGCTGAAGCGGATCTTTTCCGACGTCCTGCAACAATGCCCCGAGGACATGGACTTCTTCAACCAGCGGATCGACAAGACCGTGATCGCAACGCTCCGGCACGTCCTGGACAGCGAGTTCCGTCGGGTCACCTACACCGAGGCGATGGAGATCTTGCAGCAATCGGGCGAATCCTTCGAGTTTCCCGTAGCATGGGGCAGCGATCTGCAATCGGAACACGAACGCTACCTGACCGAAAAGCATTTCAGGCAGCCGGTCATTCTCTACGACTATCCGCGGACGATCAAACCGTTTTACATGCGCTTGAATGACGACCAAAAAACGGTCCGGGCGATGGACGTGTTGGTGCCCAAGGTGGGCGAGATCATCGGCGGCAGCCAGCGCGAAGAGCGGCTCGATGTGTTAGAAATGCGAATGCGCGAGCAGGACCTGAAACCCGAAGACTATTGGTGGTACCTCGATCTGAGGCGCTATGGCACGGCGCCGCACAGCGGATTCGGCCTGGGTGTGGAGCGGGTGCTGTTGAGCATCACCGGGATGGCGAACATCCGCGACATCATCCCCTTCCCCCGCACGCCGGGCAATGCGGAATTCTGATTGGGAAAGGTCTACAAAACCTCGTGACAGGCAGAAAATCTTGCCTGCTTTACAACTTCACAGAATAAAGGGGGGGATAGCCCAACATTGCTGGAGACGAGGGGCGTTTGCGAACGAAATAGTATGTAAGATTCCTTTCGTTGATAGTAATAATAAGCGGTTCGATTATAGCCAAGGGCATGTTTTCGAGTGGGGGGGGGAAATGTTCCGAAAATGGGATTTCCGTGGAAAGGCACGAAAGGAATTACTTACGGGCAGCGTTACTTCAACTATGGATGATACCGAAAAATCACGCCCGCAACTTTTTGACGAATTAAGGGAAGAGGTCTTGGCATCGGGCGTCGCGTCCGAGGGACAGGTTGTGCGTATTGACGCTCATGTCCGGGAATCTGAACCACCGGTCTCACGACCTGTCAGTGCTTCGCGGCAAGGATCGGACGGGGGGGAAAAAGAGGCAGACACTCTGGAGCGCGTCGAAGAAACGTTGACTCCACCCCCCCAAAAAACCGCCCCCGCGATCAAGCTTCGGGGTCGGGTGCTGGCCGTCGAAGACGCCCCGGACATCCAACGGTTGGTGCGGTTGTTTTTAACGTCCGCCGGTTTGGAAGTCACTCTGGCGACGAACGGTCAAAACGCCATTGAAACGGCATTTCAGCAGGTGGAAGCCGGTCGGGCGTTTGACGTGATCTTAATGGATATGCAAATGCCGGTGCTCGATGGCTACCGGGCTACGGAGATGCTCCGGGCGGCGGGCTACTCGGGGACCATCGTGGCCCTGACCAGCCATACCCTTTCGGGCGAACGCGAACGGTGTCTGGCCGCCGGTTGCGACGATTACCTGGTCAAACCAATAAATCGGACCACGCTTCTGACCGCGCTGAAAGGCTATCTATCCGCCCGGCCCCATCCTTCGTAACGCCCTGAAAATCCACCCTATCTGGTGGGTCATTGATGTTTGCAGGGCAGAAAAGCGGAATCTTTTGGCCGCTTATGCGTGTAAACATGGATCCGTGATCGCTCCGAAGCCGGGGCCGAAGACAGCCCGGCTCGCTCTCCTTGCTCCTCCCCTCTCTTTTCAATTGTCTCTGCCCTCCCGGCATTTTTCACCGCCGGTTCCCGTGGACCTACCGTAGAGTGGGCTTTTTGAAGCGGTGGGAGTATGTTAGAATCGTCGTGGATTAATACCGGATATCCTCGATATCCGGGTCTCTCGATAGAGATTGCGGTCCCTGGGATTGTATCTCCGCGGAAACGGGAGGAGAGGGACGGGAGCCGAAGATCATGGATGGAGATACTCAGGCGACCGAGCGTATCGAAACTCCGGGAGCCCACCAGGATCGGTGGCAGACTTTGCAACCGCCGCATCTCGCCCGGCAATGCTTTCAAAAACTCTCCGACGAGGAATTCACCCGCAGTTTAACGCAGTTCCCGTTGGAAAGTCCGAATCCAATTCTGCGGCTTTCCCGGGAAGGGGCCGTCCTGTTTGCGAATCCCGCCAGTCAGAAGTCTTTTCCCGAGTGGGAAATCTCCCCGGGGTGCATCGTTCCCGACCCGTTGCGGACCTGGGTTGACGTTGCCTTCCTCGCCCTGGAGACGTGCCCCTATGAAATCGAGTGGAAAGGCCGGTGGTATCAGTGGTTTTTCGTGCCCTTCTCGGAGGCCGGCTACGTCAATGCCTATGGTTTCGACGTCACGGAGCAAAAGAACGCCCAGCGGACTCACCAGGAATCGCTGGCGGAACTGGAGCGGAAGAATACCGAGTTGGAGTTGTTCGTCTATGTGGTCTCTCACGATTTGAAAACTCCGCTGATTACGATCCGGGGGTTTCTCGACCATCTCGAGCACGATGCCGCGGAAGGCCGACTCGACCGGATCGCCGACGACATTGCCCGGATCCGCAAGGCCGCCCGGAAAATGCAGTTGTTGCTCGACGACATCCTGCAACTCTCGCGGATCGGCCGGGTGGCAAACTCCCCCGAGATGGTTCCCATGGGGGAATTAGTGCAGGAGGCGATCGAACTAGCGACCGGGCCGATTGAGCGGAGCAAAGCGCAGGTGAGCGTTGCCAACGATCTGCCCCTGCTCTGGGGCGACCGGCAGCGCCTCTTGGAAGTCTTTCAGAACCTCATCGACAATGCGGCGAAATTCACCGGAGAGCAACCCGATCCGCAGATCGAGATCGGCGTTTGCGACGGTTCCCCTGAAGGAGGCGGCTGCATCTGCTACGTCCGCGACAACGGCATCGGAATCAACCCGCGCTATCATGGGCGAGTGTTCGAGTTATTCGAGAAACTGGAACCGAAAAGTGACGGCGCCGGCGTGGGGCTGGCGCTGGTCAAACGCATCATCGAGTGGCACGGAGGGCGTGTCTGGGTGGAGTCCGAGGGTCGGGGGACAGGCTCCACCTTTTATTTTTTTCTGCCTCCGAAAAAAGAAGAAAAAGAGGACAATCCACATTTGCCGGAACGGTCCGCGACCAACCGACCATGCTCCGCACGGTGCCCGTCGGCGCCCGGCTTCGCACAAATGGAGACTGCCCCCTTTTCCGCGAAAAGGGAGGAAACCAATCATGGTTCCTGAGGCGATTTCCCCAAAACCGCTGCTGATTCTTTTGGTGGAGGACAATCCCGATCATACGGAGTTGATCCGCCGCAACCTGGAAAACCATCAAAGGACGATCCGGCTGTGTCATGTTTCCGACGGCGAAGAGGCGTTGAATTACCTTTTCCGCCGGCAGGGCTACGCCGACGCCGCGCGAAGCCCCCGCCCGCACCTCGTCCTGCTGGATCTCCGCCTGCCGAAAATCGACGGCCTGGAGGTGCTCCGGCAGATCAAGACCTCGGAGGAACTGCTCCGCATCCCCGTGGTGGTGCTGAGCACCTCGAATGCCGAACCGGACATCCTGCGGGCCTACCGTCATTATGCCAACAGTTATCTTGTCAAGCCGATCGATCCGGCACAATTCCGGGAGTTGATTTCCACGATCTACTCCTACTGGATGCGGTGGAACAACTGCCCCTGGTGCTTGCGCCCGCATGGGTCGGAGAACCTTCAGTCGGCCTGAGAGAAAAGGATCCCGATGGATTGCCAACTGCCGCAGGTCCTGCTGATCGAAGATGAAGAGGACCACGTCGAATTGATCCGCCGCGCCCTGGCGGCCGGGGAACCTCCACTGGGACTGACGGTGGTGCGCACCCTCCAGGAGGCCCGCCATCACCTGGGGCACGAGACGCCCAACCTGGTCGTAACCGACCTCCGTCTGCCCGACGGCAACGGCATGGAGATCCTGGCGGACCGGCCGGGAGAGGCCCGGTTTCCCGTGGTGGTCCTGACCGGTTGCGGCAACGAGTCGGCGGCCGTCTCCGCGCTGAAACAGGGCGCGTTGGATTACGTGGTCAAGTCGGACGCCACCTTGGCGGAGATGGCGCGGATCGTACACCGCGCCTTGCGGGAATGGCAGCACATCGCCGACCGCCGCCGGGCGGAGGAACAGCTCCGTGAGAGCGAAGCCCGATACCGGAGCCTGTTCGAGGACTCTCCCCTGCCGCTCCGGGAGCAAGATTTCTCGGTGGTCAAGCAGCGGCTTGACACCCTGCGCGAGTCGGGCGTGGAGGATTTCCGCCAATACTTCCGGCAACGTCCCGAGTTTGTCCGGGATTGTCTTTCCCAGGTAAAAATCCTCGACATGAACCAAGCGGTCTTGACCTTGCACCGTGCGGAGAGCAAGGAGCAATTCCGGGCCAGCCTGCCGGCGATCTTCTGCGAGGAATCGCTTGCGGCTTTTGCCGAGGGACTTGCGTTGATCGCCGAGGGCCGATGGGCATTCACCGTCGAGAGCACCATGCGGACCCTAAACGGAGAGATGATCCGCGTGTTGATTCACTTTCGCGCCGCGCCGGGCTGCGAAAAGAACTTGAAGAAAGTGTTTATCGCCGCGATGGACATTACCGCCCGCAAGCAGGCCGAGGAGGCGCTGCAGCGGGCCAAAGAAGAACTTGAGGTCCGCGTTGTGCAACGGACGTCTGAACTCGCGGCGGCGAATCAGCAGCTGCTCCGCGAGATGGAGGAACGGCACCGGGTGGATGAAGCCCTGTGGCGGCAGGAGGCGGACCTGCACTTTGCCCTGGAGGCAGCCGATGCAGTCGCCTTTTCCTGGGACGTTCGCGACGGTCGGGTCCGCCGGTCGGAGGAGGCCTCGCCGGTCGCCGTGACGCCGTCGAGTTGCACTATCAACGATCTCGCCGCCCAGGTCCATCCCGAGGACCGTTGGAATTGGGAGGCGAAGATTCAAACCGCCTTGCAGGGAGCGGGCCAGTACGAATCGGAACACCGGCAGATGCGGCCGGACGGCTCGGTGGGGTGGGTGCTGGAAAAAGGCCGGGTCACGTACGACGCCGCGGGAAAACCGATCCAACTGTTCGGCGTGACGATCGACGTCCGCAAGCAGATCATCGCCCGGCAGCGGATCGAGGATCTGGCCGCCGAGGCCAAGATCGAGCTGGCGAAACTCCACGCGGTGATCCACAGCATGCGCGAAGCCCTGCTGATCGCCGACGCTCAAGGGGACCTGGTGTTAACGAATCCCGCCGCCGTGCAACTCTTCGGCGAGGCCGGCCTGGACCCCGTTTCCCTCTCCCCGCAACAGTGTTTCGAGGCGATCGAGCTATGCGACCGCGAGGGCCGGCTCCTGGATTGCGCCGACTGGCCGATGCAACGCATCCTCCGCGGCGAGACGCTTTCCAACGTGGAGCTTACGGCGCAGAGCAAGGCTACGGGGAAGCAGGGAATCCTCAGTTGCAACGGCGCGCCGGTGTGCGACGAGCACGGCGCCGTCGTTCTGGGCGTCCTCAGCATGCGGGACGTTTCCGACCAAAAACAAAGCGAAGCCCGCTTGAAGCGGCTGCAGGACGAGCTGGCCCATGCCGCCCGGGTGAAAACGATGGGCGAGATGGCCAGCGGATTGGCCCACGAACTGAACCAGCCGCTGGCGGCGATCCTCCTGAAGGCGGAGGTGGGCGCGGAAAAAGTGCAGCGCGAAAAAGCCCCGCAGAAAAAGCAGGTCCTGGAAGTTCTGCACTTTGTCGCCGACCAGGCCCACCGCAGCGGCGAGATTATCCGGCGGATGAAGCACTTTGTTCAAAAAAACGAACCCAAGCAGGCGGCGCTGGATCTGACCGACGCGATCGGCGAAGTGACCGCGCTGCTGAAAAACGATCTCAACCACGCCGGAATCCGGCTCGACGTCCGCCTGGAACCTGACCTGCCCCAGGTCTATGCCGACCGCATCCAGTTTCAACAAGTCCTGTTGAACCTGGCGCGGAACGCCATCGAGGCCCTGGAAGAAACCGAAACGAATGGCCGGATTCTGACTCTCGAAGCCCGACGCCGCGACGGGATGGCGGAAATTGCCGTTTCCGACACGGGCAGCGGCGTGCCCGAGGACCGCCGGGAGATGCTGTTTAACGCCTTCAGCAGTTCGAAACCGGGCGGGATGGGCCTGGGATTGGCCATCTGCCGGTCGATCATCGAGGCCCACGGCGGCCGGATCCGGGCCGCGCCCAACTCGCCCCAAGGAACCACTTTTACTTTCACCCTGCCGTTTTTCGATAAGGATGCAACCTATGAATTCTCAACCCACCGTGTTCGTTGTGGATGACGACCCGGCGATTAATCAAACCATCAAGGAGCTGGTCGAGTTGATCGGCTTGAAGGCCTTGGTCTATACCTCGGCCCGCGCCTTTCTCGATGAATTCGAGCGGACCGGACCCGGCTGCCTGGTGCTCGACGTGCGGATGCCGGGCATGAGTGGCCTGGAATTGCAGCGGAAATTGACCGATGCCGACGACCGGCTGCCCGTGATCATCGTCACCGGCCACGCCGACGTTCCCATGGCGGTCGACGCCATGAAGCTCGGCGCCCTCGACTTTCTGGAAAAACCCTTCCGCACCCAGGAACTCTGCGAAAGCATCCAACGGGCCGTCCACCTGGACGTGGAACGTTGGCGCCGCCGCCAACAACAGGCCCAGGCGGAACGAAAGCTCGAATGTTTGACTTCCGCGGAACGGGAGGTGATGGAAAAGGTCCTCGACGGGAAAACCAATAAAACCATCGCCCTGGAACTCGCTCTGAGCATCCGCGCCGTCGAAGACCGCCGCTCCCGAATGATGAAAAAACTGGCCGTGAAATCCCGCGCCGAATTGCTCGAATTGGTCCGCTCCTGCGAGACGCTGGTTGAATACGCCGCGACTCCCACGGCGTAACCCCCCCAAGCCGCCGCGGAAGGCATCAAAAAGCCCCCCCTACCCTGACCCGGAGGCCTACGGCCCTTTCCCTTTCGGGTAATCCGGGCTGAAAAAGCGCTATGCGTTTTCGTCTAAGTCCGTGCTCCGGGCATTTTTAGACAACGAGCCCAGCCGGTGGCGGTCCCTCAGTTTTATCTGCCGCGCTGAAGGAATAATGATACGGTTTTCGGATTGTTCAAGGCGAGGAATAAGAGAAAACAACGCTGTTTTTAATAATAAAATTGCCACTATTATTGACACAACTCTCTTTACCGGAAATACTTAAAGCATCAGAATTAGCGGATATTCTCACTGTTCCGAGTCATGTTGCGTCTTGTACATCTGGGAGGAAGACGCAGGAGTAGGCGCCTGTAGAGACCACGACGTTCCGCGTTGAGACGAGGCGTTTTTGTGTACGATCTTGTACCACGCGAAAAATTGGATGTTTGATTACCCATCCCTTCAGGAATTGAACCCAATCGGGGAACCATGCGCACCTCAAAATGGAAATTACGGAAGCAACCACGAGCTGCGAAAAACGTCAATCCTCTCAGGCTGGAGATTTTAGAACCGCGGATGCTGCTTAGCGGCAACGCGCTCAGCGACCTCTTGGCGGCATATCCACTGGCCCACGCCGATCCGAAATCACTATGGGGAGGCGGCGACATTTCGATTTCCCCGCAGGCGGAAATCCAGTCGGCCGGAGAAGATCCCATTCCTGCAGCTTCCAGTATCACGCTGCCGTCGAATTCCCTGAATCCTCTGGATACGATTACCTACGACACTCGTGCCGACGGCATGCCGATTCTCAATAGTCTGCCGGGCGCCCCGGGGAACATCTTTCTCGACTTTGACGGGGACGTGGCGGCCGATCACACTTGGGATCCTTTCAATACGGAGGGAACGGGAGCTACCTTTACCGTCGCCGAGCAAGCCATCATTGTCGAAGCGTGGCGGCAGGTCGCCGATTTTTACTCCATGTTCGACGTCAACGTCACGACCATCCAACCCGACGTCGACAACCAGGCGACCGCCTGGCACGTAATCACTCCCTCGTACAACAACGGCGGACTGGCCTGGGGGATCTATCCGAACACCACGCCGGGATCGATGTCGGACGGGAATTGGTCGCCCTTCAACGTCCAGGAAGCGATCGCCCACGAAATAGGCCACACCTTCGGCTGCGGGCACATCTCCAAATACGACACCCTGGGCAACAATATCCAGGAATACGCCGTCTTCTCCGATCCCCTGCACGGCTCAATCATGGGCGGCTGCGGGGGCGTGGTCAATAAATGGTCCTATTGGCATGCGACGGCCTGGTACAATCCCGGCGGAGCGTCGTATCTCCAGGACGACATGTACGGCGTCCAAACCTACGGGTACATCGCGCACCTGATCGACGCCAATGCCCCGACGGGCTACACGGGCGACGGCATCCGGTCCGATGATTGGGGCGGTACGATCGCCACGGCCCATGCCATGGACAGCACCGGCTCGATCCAGGTTTCCAGCGGGATCCTCGAACGGCCCACCGACGCCGACGCCTATTCCTTCACGAGCGCCGGGGGACGCTATCTAATCACCGTCGGCCGCGATTTCCACAACGGTCCGGACTTGAAATTGTCGATCTACAACTCGTCCGGCGCGCTGATCGCCGGCGAGGACGCCGATCCTCGGGATCAGCCCTATGCGATGGCCAACGACCAGTACATCAGTCTGGACCTTCCGGCCGACACGTATTACGCCGTCGTCGAGAGCCACGGCAATTACGACGACCTGGGAAAATACGTCGTCCGCGTCGATCCGCTGCTCGCCGGATCCGCTTGGAGCGTCGACGGCGTCGGCCTGACCGCCCTGCCGGGTTACGCGACTTACAACTCCTCCACCGACGCCTACACGCTGGCCGGCTCCGGCTATTTCATTTATCCCTCCACCAGTTCCAGCATCGGAGGGACCGCCGACAGTTTCCAGTTTGAATATCAGACCCTCCAAGGCGACGGGCAAATCATCGCCAAGGTGTCGGGCCTCAGCTCGGTTGACAATCCCAAGGCCGGGATCATGATCCGCGACTCGCTCGATTCCAACGCCATGAGCGCCGCGCTGATCTTCAATTCCGCCTCGCCCAATAAAGCCTATTTTTATTATCGCAGCTCCGCCGGCGGTTCCACTTCCACCTCATCCCTCACGGCCTACACCTCCTACTATTTAAAATTGGTCCGTTCCGGCAATTCCTTCAGCGCCTGGGTTTCCTCCACCGGCAGCAGTTGGTCGCAGGTCGGCTCGACGCGGACGATCGCCATGGGCCAGACGGTGTACATCGGGTTGGCCTCTACCGCCAACCTCAACAGTTGGGGGCACAACACCGATCCGACCGGCCCGCAACTCAACGCCGCCACGTTCACCAACGTCAGCCTTTCGGCCACGGGCACGGGCGTGTTGAATCCGACGCCGACGGTCGATCCCGGCCTGGCCGTCCCCGGGGCGCTTACGGTGACCGGCCGGACCGCCTCCAGCATCAGTCTCTCCTGGAGCAACGTCAGCGGCGAGACCGGTTACCGCGTCGAACGCTCGGCCAACGGCGTCCAGTTCACTCAGGTCGGCACAACCGCGGCCGACGTTACCACGTACACCGATTCCGCGCTGATCGATCCCAACACGGGATTGCCCCTCTATCAAAACTATTTCTATCGGGTTCGGGCGCAAAGCGCCTCGGGTTATTCCGCGCCGTCCGCGGCGGTCAACACCACGCCCCGCGCCGGACCGGTCAGCAGTTTGGTCGTCAATTCCATCAGCGCCTCACAACTGGTCCTGGACTGGTCCGACGCCAGCGGCGAGACCGGCTACCGCGTCGAGCGTTCGCCGGACGGCACGAGCGGTTGGACCGCAATCCATACCGTGGGCACGAACGTGCCCTCCTACACCAACTCGGGACTCTCGGCCTATACCCGGTATTACTACCGCGTGGTGACGCTCGATTCCAGCGGCGACGCGGGGATTTCCGACGTGGCCTCCAACTTCACGCGCCTGGCCGACGTCACGGGTTTGACCTTCACGACCAAAGAGTCGTACCAGATGGCGTTCCAGTGGAACGCTGTCGCGGGGGCTGCGAGCTATCGCATCGAGCGTTCGACCAACGGCTCCAGCTATACGACGCTCACCTCGACCTGGACCCAGACGAACTACACGGACAACAACGTTTCGCCGACGCACGAGTATTATTACCGCGTGACCGCCCTGAATGCCGAGATCGAAGGCAAGGCGAAGACCATTTTCGCGGCCTCGCCGGCGGCCGCCGGCCTGCCGACTCCCTGGTCAACCCAGGACATCGGTGCGGTAAGCAGTTCGGGAGCGGCACAATACAACAATGGCGTTTTCACCCTCATCGCCTCCGGGGACGAAATTTGGGATTCTACCGACGAATTCCGCTACGTCTATAAGTCCGTCTCCGGCGATTTCTCGTACACGACGCAAGTGACTTCGGTCGAAGACACCAGCTACTGGTCGAAAGCCGGCTTGATGATCCGGGAATCCACCGCCGTCGGCGCCAGACACGCGATGATCTACATCTCGCCGCACCTGGCAGTCTTCCAATGGCGGTCCACTGCCAACACTAATATCTCCGATGTCTACGGACCGAGCGTCACCGCCCCTTATTATGTGCGGATCACCCGCAGCGGGAACACCTACACCGGTGAAATATCTCCGAACGGGTCCTCCGATTGGACGACCGTCGGTTCGAAAACCTTCACCATGAATACTACGGTCCTGCTCGGATTCGCGCTATGCAGCCGTAACGACGACACTCTGAATACGTCCACCTTCACGATCCCCGCGGAGGCCAATACCGCCCCGACGGTGGACGCGCCCGCCGCCGCCGCGCCCAATCCGGTCACCGGCACGACGGCCGTCTTAAGCGCCAGGGGCGCGGACGACCACGGCGAAGCCAACCTGACCTATACCTGGACCGCCACCTCCAAGCCGACCGGCGCTCCCAACCCGACCTACAGCCGCAACGGGACCAACGCCGCCCAGAGCACCACCGTCACCTTCGGGCTGTCCGGCAACTATACTTTCCGAGTGACGATGACCGACACCGGCGGCCTGTCGGTGACCAGCACCGTTCCCGTGACCGTCAACGACAACATCCCCGCTCCCTGGCAATCGCAGGACGTCGGCGCCGTGGCCGCCGCCGGTTCCGCGGGCTACAGCGCCGGCACGTTTACCGTGATCGGCAGCGGGGCGGACATCTGGAACACGGCCGATGAATTCCGCTTCGTGTATATTGAACTGACCGGCGACCGGACGGTGATCGCCCGGGTGGCATCCGTCGAAACTACGAATAGTTGGGCCAAGGCCGGAGTGATGATCCGCGACTCGCTGGACGCCGGCTCCATGCAGGCCTCCACGTTCATCACGCCCGGCAACGGCGCCGTATTCCAGTACCGTTCCAGCGTCGGCGGAAGCAGCTATTCCGGCGGTTCTTCCTCCAGCATCACCGCTCCTTATTGGGTGAAGATCACCCGCAGCGGGAATTCCTTCACCTCGTTTATCTCCGCCACTGGAACGAGTTGGACGCAACTCGGATCGGCCGTCACCATTAACATGACCGGCTCGGTGTACGTCGGTCTGGCGGTAACCAGCCACAACGACGGCGTGCTGAACACCTCCACGTTCGACAACGTTTCGGTCAGCAACAGCGCCCCCACGGTGGCCACGCCGGCCGCCGCCAGTCCGGATACCGTCGCCGGCGCCACGACGAACCTCAGCGTCCTGGGGGCCGACGACTACGGCGAAGCCAACTTGACCTACACCTGGACCGCCACCACGCTCCCCTCCGGCGCCGCGCAGCCGACTTACAGCGTCAACGGCACCAACGCCGCGAAGAACTCCATCGCCACCTTCTCTCAGGCCGGCGGGTACGTCCTCCAGGTGACGATCACCGACGGCGGCGGCCTGACGGCCACCAGCGCCGTCCCCGTCACCGTCAACCAGACCCTGACGAGCATCACCGTGGACCCGGCCTCCGTGCAGTTGCCGCCCGGCGGCACCCGGCAATTCTCCGCCACTGGCTTCGATCAATTCGGCGATCCCCTCAGTTCCTTGCCCACGATTGCCTGGAGCGCCGACGAAGGTGAGATCACTCCGAGCGGACTGTACACAGCGTCGGGCACGACGACGACCGACACCGTCCATGCGACCAGCGGCTCAATCAGCGGCACGGCGACGGTCAATGTGGTCAACAATCCGCCGACGATCGTCAACTCCGCCGCG
>JAFGPV010000133.1 GCA_016936015.1 Pirellulales bacterium | reverse complement strand
GTCGGGAAAATTGGCCACGTCGTTCGAATTGATCCCCACGACGGCCACGCCCCGCGATTGATACTGCTTGGCCAGTTCCGCCACGCCCGCGGCCACGTGCTTGACGTACGGGCAGTGATTGCAGAGGAACATCACCAACAGCGCCGGCGCGTCGTGGAAGTCGGCAAGCGAGACCGTCTTGCCCGACGCATCGGGCAGCGAAAAATCGGGGGCCTTCGTCCCCAGGGGCAACATCGTGCTGGCGGTGCGAACCATGTTTCATTCCTCCGAGTTAGGGTCCTCCGGCAAGACGCCGGAAGCGATAGGGCTTGCAAAATTATACCGTTTGGGGAAAGTGCACGATATTGCACCAGAAGATTATATCCGTTTCCTTTCCTTCTTGACGGAGATCTTTCCAGGTATTATAATTCTTGTAGAAACGTATTACCAAAAGGATTCAGATCAACCATGAAGACCATTTCCTTGAAAGTACCCAAGCCGCTCGACGTTCAATTGTCCCGCGCCGCGAGAAAATTGCACGTCTCCAAATCCGCAGTTCTCCGGCGGCTGCTGGAAAACTACCTGGATTCGAAATCCTCGCCCATTTCCGGATCCTGCTTCGAACAATCCTCCGATCTGGCCGGATGCGTCCACGGTCCCGGCGATCTCTCTTTCAATAAAAAGCATCTGGAAGGATTCGGAAAATGAGGCGGCAAGCGCTTTTAGACACCGGGCCGCTGGTGGCTTACTTGGATGGGCGCGATCACCATCATGCTTGGACCGTAGAGCGGTGGACGGAAATCTCCCCTCCCCTGTTGACTTGCGAAGCGGTCATCGCCGAAGCCTGTCACCTCTTGCATCCTTATCCTCCCGGCAAGGCGGCGGTGTTGGATTTATTGCGCCGAGGGGTGATTCAAATTTCCTTCCGCCTGGAAGATCAAATCGAAGCGATCGCGCTGCTGTTGAAGAAATACGCCAATCTCCCGATTTCACTCGCCGACGCCTGCCTGGTGCGCATGGCCGACGTCTTCTCGGAAAGTTCCATTTTAACCCTGGATTCTCATTTTCATCTCTATCGACGGGCCAATCGGTCACGTCTGCGCACCATCATGCCTCCCCGTCGTTAATCAGGCACTTCTTTGCGGATTTCGTTTGCAGAGAAACAACCGCTCCGCGTTTTCCGTGGTCTGCCGGGCGAGCGTCTCGGCGTCCACGCCCCGCAAGGCGGCCAGGCAGGCCAGGGTGTGGACGACGTGGGCCGGCTCGTTGTATTTTGGTTTTCCCCGCAGCGGCTCGGGCGTGAGGTATGGGCTGTCGGTTTCCACCAACAGCCGGTCGAGAGGTATTACCTTTGCAGCCGCGCGGAGAGATTCGAACTTTTTATTCTTGTAGGTCACGTTTCCCGCGAAACTGACGTAGAGCCCCAGGGCGAGACACTGCCCGGCAAATGCCGGATCGCCGCTGAAGGCGTGCAGCACGCCCCGAAACGGCCCCCGGTCGGCGGCGGCTTGGAGCAGGACAAGCGTCTCGGCGGCCGCGTCGCGGCAATGGATTACCACCGGCAGATCGTGTTCCTGGGCAAGCCGCAAGTGCCGCTCGAAGAACGCTTCCTGCACGTCCCAAGGCGTGTAGTCCCGATAGCAGTCCAGGCCGGTTTCGCCCAGGGCCACGACCCGAGGATGGGCGAGCAGCTCTTCGATTCTCCGCCAATCGTCCGCGGAGGCCTCGGCCGCGGAGTTCGGATGGATGCCGACGGCCGCCCGGACGGCGTCGAACTGATCGGCCAGCCGCACGGCCTCGGCGCTCGAGGCGGCGGAAGTCCCCACGCAAAGGATCTTCTCCACCCCGGCCGCCCGCGCCCGCTCCACCACGGCCGCCCGATCGGCGTCGAAATCCTCCTGATCCAAATGGGCGTGGGTGTCGAAGAGAATCATAAAGGATCTTGATTATTGATGTCCGCCAGCCGGCGGCTAACAGCCGCCGAGGGAATCCGCCTCCATCTCGGCGGCTATTAGACGCCGGCTTGCGGATACTTCATGACATCGATGATTTTACCAGGACCGCCTGCAATTCCTCCAGCGATACGTCACGAATGAGAAACCGCTTTTGGGCCGAGGTCTCGCCGGAGAGCAACTCAATTTGGGATTTCCGCAATCCCAAGGATTTCGACAAAAATTCCACGATCGCCTTGTTGGCCTTCCCCTTCTCGGCAACCTGGGTGACGCAGACCTTCAGCATCCCCGCCTGCGCACCGCGGATCTCGTTCCGCCGCGCGCCCGGCCGTGCCCGAACCAGCAGGATCACACCCTCGGCATGGGGTTCTAGTGCAATCATCCCTTATCCCTCATCCTCATCCTTCGATCCCTTCAAACAACGCCGTCCCGACGCGGACGATGGTGGCGCCTTCCTCAATCGCCATCTCGAAATCGCCGCTCATGCCCATCGAAAGCTCCGTCAGTGCGACGCCCTCCGGGCAGCAGGGGAGCAAGCGGTTGCGGAGTTCGCGCAGCGCGGCGAAGTCGCGCCGGGCCGCGTCCGGACCGCCCTCCAACGCGGCCATGGTCATCATGCCCCGGACGTCAAGATGCGGCAGTCCGGAAAGCTCCGCCAGCAGCGGCTCGACCGCCTCGGGAGAAATTCCCGTCTTGGCCGCCTCGCCGCTGACGTTGACCTCCAGCAGCACCGGCACCCGCCTGTCCGATGAAGGGATTTCCGTTTCAATGGCCCGGGCCAACCGCAGACTGTCCAGCGAGTGGATCATGCCGACCAGCGGCAGGGTGCGACGGATTTTGTTCCGCTGCAAATGCCCGATCAGGTGCCAGTGGATCGGCAAGTCGGCCAACGCCTCGGCCTTCCGCCAGAGTTCCTGCGGCCGGCTCTCGCCCAAATCGCGGCACCCGGCGGCCGACAGCGCCCGGGCCGCCTCCGGACCGACGTACTTCGTCACCGCCACCAATCTCACCTCCTCCGGTCCACGCCCGCTCCGCCGGGCGGCCGCCTCGATCCGCCCGCGGACCTGCTCAAGGTTTTCTTGGATCCGGGCAAGGAGATCCGACATAAGGCAGAAAGGAAATGTGAAATTGGCGAAGCCGCAATAAATAGACAAAACATACTTCCCGTCGAGGGCCATTATCCCGCGTGTACTCTCCAGGGTCAAGAAGTCGAGCTTTACCGATTCGCCCGGTTAGCGAATAATGAACCCCTTCCATCCCGTTTAGCAGCCGCCGGTACGGCGGCTCCGAGTTGTGAAGAACGCCAGGGCCGCCATGCCGGCGGCCGCTAAACTTGCCGGACACCCAACCCTTTCTATCCCACCACGGGAGATCACGATGAGAGCAACTCTCCGCATATCCATAGCAGGTCTGACGATCGTCTCGGGACTGATGCTTTCCGTATCGGGCTGCTCGAAGACGAAGCCGGACCAGGCGCCGCCCGCGGCGTCCGACTCGTCGTCTGAGGAGAAAACGTCCCGGAAGTTCGAGACCGGCCGGCAGGTCTTGGAGGCCATGGCGGCGGCGTACCATCGGGCGAAGACCTATTCGGACCAGGGCACGGTTCGGCAGATCATCCAAAGCGGCGAGCAAAAGGTCGACATCAAAAAACCATTCCAAGTGGACTTCGTCCGGCCCGACAAGCTGCGGTTGAAGGCCTATGAAGCCACGGTGGTCGTCGACGAGAAAAAACTTTCTGCCCGGATCGAGGATCTGCCCGGCCAGGTCCTGAGCAAACCGGTGCCGGGGGAACTGCGGCGGAAGGACGTCTATAGCGATCTGGTGCTCTACTCGGCGGTCGTCAATACGTTTGCCGGACCTCCGCCGCAGGTCGATCTCCTCCTCGATCCCAAGCCGCTGAGCGTCTTGCTGCAACGCGCCGAAGAACCGGTGCTGACCGAGCCGGGGACGATCGACGGCCGCGCCTGCTATCGGGTGAAGGTCCGCTACCTCGAAGCCGGCCCGGCGACGTTCTGGATCGATCAGGAAACTTTAATCTTGCGGCGGGTGAATATGCCCACCCTGGGATTGCGGACCGCCATGATGCAGGAATTGGGCGGGGAGGTGGACTCGATTTCGTTGATCGCTGATTTTACCGACGCGCGGTTCGACGCCGAGATTCCTCCCGAAACGTTCCAGTTCGTGGTCCCTGCTCAGGCCGAAGTGGAGCGTCATCTGCTCCCCGCCGAGGCCTTTTTGCTCGGCAAAAAGGTCCCCGACTTCCGGTTCGTCGACCTTGAGGGATACCCCGTCACGCCGCAGAAACTGTCGGGCAAGGTGGCCGTCCTCGATTTCTGGGCCACCTGGTGCGGACCCTGCAAACTCAACATGCCGAACCTGCAACGGGTGTACGAGCGCTACCGCGATTCCGGAAAAGTGGCGTTCTACGCCGTCAGCTTGGACCAGCCCGACGTAACGAACGAGAAACTGGCGGATACCCTCCGGCAATGGAAGGTCCAGGTGCCGGTTCTGCGCGATCCGGACCAAACGGCGGTTGACTTCCATTTTACGGGCATTCCCACCCAGTTCCTCATCGGTCCCGACGGCGTCGTGCAGGATCTCGAAGAGGGCGTCAATCCCGAATTGGCGGCCACCCTGCCGGAGAAAATCGAAAAGCTCCTGGCCGGAGAAAACCTTTATCCGGAAAACTTGAAAAAGTTCCAAGAGATTTCCCGTCGCTTTGAAAAAATGGTCCTCGGCCAGTCCGAGCGGCAGACCGAGGAGCAATCCGCCCCGCCGGTGCAATCCGCCCCGCCGAGCCAGCCGCAGACCTTCCGCCGCACGCTCCGCTGGAAATGCCCCGACGTAAAGGTGCCGGGCAATATCCTCGTGCTCCCGCAGCCGAACGGCCCGCCGCGGCTGGCCGTGGCCGAAGGCGCCGCCGGTGCGATCGCGGAGGTCGGCGCCGACGGCAAGCTGCTGGCCACGCACCCGATTACGTTGGATCCGAAACAGGAATTGATCGCCAACCTCCGCACGGCCGCCGACGCGAAGGGAAACCGCTGGATCGCTGCATTCGCCAGCGGCTATCAGCGGTGCTTCCTGCTGGATAAGGACTGGAAACAGGTCCTGGCCTATCCGCCCGACGCCCTGGAGCACCGTCACGCCGGCATCGCCGACGTGGCGCTGGCCGACCTCGACGGCGACGGGACGCCGGAAATGTACGTCGGATACTGGGGCGTGGTCGGCGTGCAGGCCGTCACGCTCGAAGGCAAACGACTCTGGACCAACCGCTCGCTGAACAACGTCGCCTCCCTGGCCGTCGGACCGCCCGACGCCGAAGGCAAACGGAACCTGATCTGCACCGACGGCAGCGGCTCGTTGGTTTCGCTGGACGCCGAGGGTCAACGAGTGGCCGAGGCCTCGGTGCCGGATTATCCCCTAAGCTGCCTCGTCGGGGCGGAACTCGACGGCGCCGTACAGTGGTGCGGGTGGTCGATCCCCCGACCCGATAAAACGGCCGCGCTGGGCCTGACGTTGACCGGCAAGGAACTGTGGCACTACGACCTGCCGCCCGGTCTGCCGACCAAGCCCGTGGATAAGATCGTCCCCGGCCGACTCTCCCCCGCCGGCTCCGGGGTGTGGATCGTCCCCGGCCCCGACGGCTCGATCCACTTCCTGGCCGCCGACGGCAAGCCGATCGACCGGTTCAACTACGGCGCCGCGATTCAGGGCCTGGCCACCGTGGAAATCGACGGCCGGATCGTGCTGGCCGTCGCCGCCGACGACCTGGAGGCGTGGACTATTGAAAAATAGAAATGTAATGGAAAACGCTTCCCCTTCAGGAGGACAGACATTCCTGTCTGTCGATTAATATAAATTTCAAGACAGACAAAAATGTCTGTCCTCCTGATTGTTCATTATTTCTCCAACGCCAGTTCCGCCAAACGGCGGGAGAGCGCATCGAGGCGTTTCTGTTCGGCGTTACGGCCCGACTCGCCGGCCAGTGCCGACCGGATCTCGTAGATCCGCCGGCCCATCAGGGCGATTGCCGTTCGCGGCGATTCCAAGTCGTCCATGCCCCGCAGCTCCTCTACCGAGAGCAGGTCCCGGACGAGTTGCAGATCCCGGCCCTGCCGGACGACCTGCGCCAGCCGCTCCATCATCTCCTCCAATTGCTCGATGTTCCCGGCCTTCGGCTCCCCGAGTTCCGCCTCGATCGACCGCAGCGTCATGTTGCGGCCCTTGATCCGGGCGAGCAGCTCATCCCGATTCACCTCGACGGTCGGCGGCGTGGAGACGGGAATCTCCTCCGAGGGCGGAGGGACGCGGCGGACGACGTGTTCTTCGCCGTGGGGCGACATCGCAAAGGCCTGCGGTCCCGGCAGGGATCGTTCGGCAACAGCGGCGGCCGGGACTGCCGGCGGGACCGTCGCCACGGCCTGAGATACCGTCGGCGTCGCGACGGCCGGCGAACTGAAAAAAGATCTGCGTTCGACCGTCGCCGGTTGGTCTTCTTTCGACGTTTCCAATCGGCGGCGGACCGCCGTTGGTGGAATTTCCGAGGGCGCAGGTCCCGCAACGATCGGCGTCTCCGGCATCGGGATCGGAGGCGGCTCGGCGGCAAGGGTTGGCCCCTCCCCGCCGGCCTTCGGTTCCCGGAAAACGGGGAGCATCGACCGGGCCAGGCCGACCGGATTTTGCAGCTTGTCGCGGGGTGTAAAGGGCGGCTCCGGCGGCAGCGGGGCCGAAGGTTCCGCCATCTGCCGCAACGCTGCGCGGAGCCAGACCAGCAGCCGGTCCTGTTCCTCGAAGTTCTGTCCCGCCCGTTGCCAGGCGCGGTAGAGGGCGTTCCACGCGGCGTACCGCTTCGCCAACCGCCCCGCCTCGGCGTGAAACTGTTTTTCATTTTCCGAGCGGTAGCGGCGGACCATCCGCCCAATGGCCTCTTTTTCCAGGGCGTCGGTCTGTTGCAGCAACTCGGCCAGTTGATCGGGGGAGATCATCGGCTGCCGCAGGAGCCGTGCGGTCTGTTGCCGCTCCCGATCGGCCTCTTCCGGTCTTTTCAGAATCCGGTTGGCGTAGTCCCGACGCTGTTCCAAACGCAGCAGCCAGACCTGCCGAGGGACCGTTTCCAGTTCACCGATCCGCCCCACCAGGTCCACGGCCCAGGGAGCCGGCGCCCGGTCGGCCGAGACCGCCGGTCCCGGCCCCGCACCAATCGCCAACAGACTCATCATCCAGGGCAGAAATTTCATCAATCGAAAGCCGCGACGGGCACCAACCGAAGGTTGGTCGGTCGCGGAAAATACCCTCCCGTCACCCCATCTCCAAATCTACGGCGCAGGGACGTGGAAAAGGGCAGGGGCGCTGCCCCCGTCTGTCAATTTGGCAGGAACGGGGGCGACGCAGCCTGGGGATTTTGCCAGGAATGGCGGTTATAGAGGGGAAAAAGAAACTCGGCCCTGGCCGGTAAGTTTCTATCCCACAACGCCTTGCGGCGTTGTCTTTTAGTTGGCGCGGGAATTGCTTCCGTTAGCCGCCGTTCGATCCTGCGCATTTGTTGATTGAGTCTCGGTTTGTTGATGCAGGATCGACGCCCCGGGACGGCGGTCCCGGGGGTGGATGACGGCCTCATTATCCCCCCGCGTTTGCCATCGCTGGACGTTAGGCGACGGACCATGAGCCTTCTGACCCTTGATAACGGCCAATAAACATCTCCACGATCAATTTTCCATATCCACTGACCAATTACCCCGTCTTCAACCTTAAACTTTTTGGGAGATCCACAAGCATGGCGAAGAAAGTCGAAAAGAAATCCGCCCTCAAACTGCAACCGCTCGGCGACCGGCTGGTGGTCGAGCGCGACGAGTCCGAGTCGGTCACCGCCGGGGGTATCGTCCTGCCCGATAGCGCCAAGGACAAGCCCGCCCGCGGCAAAATCCTCGCCGTCGGCGACGGCCGCCTGCTGAAAAGCGGCAAACGCATTCCCCTCCAGGTCCAGGTCGGCGACCGCGTCCTGTTCAGCTCCTACGCCGGCGACACCTTCAAGCTCGGCGACCAGGAACTGGTCCTCATGCACGAAGAGGACGTGCTGGCCGTTATCAAGTAATTTCTCGAGTGGCGAGTGATGAGCGGCGAGGGGCGAGTTGAAAGCTCACCACTCGCTACTCGCCACTCGCTACTAACCACTCGCTACTATTCCCCAAAACAATAAAAGGAGAACTCCACTCATGGCAAAGATGATTGCATTCGATCAGGAAGCCCGCGACGCACTGCGCCGGGGCGTTACGAAACTGGCCCAGGCGGTCAAAGTCACCCTCGGACCCCGCGGCCGGAACGTCATTTTACAAAAGAGCTTCGGCTCGCCGACCGTCACCAAGGACGGCGTGACCGTGGCCAAGGAAATCGACCTCGAGGAGGTCTACGAGAACATGGGCGCCCGGATGGTCCGCGAGGTCGCCTCGAAGACCTCCGACGTGGCCGGCGACGGCACCACCACCGCCACCATCCTCGCCGAGGCGATCTTCAACGAGGGCCTCCGCGCCGTCGTGGCCGGCGTCAATCCCATCCAACTCAAAACCGGCATCGACCGGGCCGTGGCCGACGTGACCGACAAGCTGAAATCGATGTCGATCAGCGTCAAGAATAAGAAGGAAGAGATCGCCCAGGTCGGCGCCGTGGCCGCCAACAACGACGCCGAGATCGGCAAGCTGCTGGCCGACGCCATGGAAAAGGTCGGCAAGGACGGCGTCATCACCGTCGACGAGGGCAAGTCGCTGGCCACCGAAGTCGAATGGGTCGAAGGCATGCAGTTCGACCGCGGCTACCTCTCCCCCTACTTCGTCACCGACCCGCAAAAAATGGTCTGCGAGTTGGAAGACTGCTACGTCCTGATCTACGAGAAGAAGCTCTCGAACATCAAGGAACTCGTCCCCCTGCTGGAAAAGGTCGTCAACTCGGGCAAGCCGCTCTTGATCATCGCCGAGGACGTCGACGGCGAGGCCCTGGCCACCTTGGTGATTAACCGCCTGCGCGGCACGCTGAAAATCGCCGCCGTCAAGGCGCCCGGCTACGGCGACCGCCGCAAGGCCATGCTCGAGGACGTTGCGATACTTACCGGCGGCACGGCCGTCTTCGAGAGCCTCGGCCGGAAGCTCGAAAACCTCACCCTGGCCGACCTCGGCCGGGCGAAGAAGATCATGATCGACAAGGACAACACCACGCTGATCGAGGGCGGCGGCAAGTCGGCCGAGATCAAGGGCCGGATCGAACAGCTCCGCCGCGAGATCGAGAACACCAAGTCCGACTACGACCGCGAGAAGCTCGAAGAGCGGCTGGCCAAGCTGGCCGGCGGCGTGGCCAAGATCAACGTCGGCGCCGCCACCGAGAGCGAGATGAAAGAGCGCAAGGCCCGCGTCGAAGACGCCCTGCACGCCACCCGGGCGGCCGTCGAGGAAGGCATCCTCCCCGGCGGCGGCGTCGCCCTGCTCCGGGCCTCGACCGCCGTTAAGCCCGAGGGCTTAAGCGAGGACGAAGTAGTCGGCTACAAGATCGTGCTCCGCGCCTGCCGCGCCCCGCTGACCCAGATCGCCGACAACGCCGGCCAGGACGGCGGCATCGTCTGCGAAAAGGTCTCCGAGCAGAAAGGTCCCAACGGCTACAACGCCGCCACCTGCGTCTACGAAGACCTGGTCAAGGCCGGCATCATCGACCCCACCAAAGTCACCCGCTGCGCCCTGCAAAACGCCGCCAGCGTCGCCACGTTGATGTTGACCAGCGACGCCCTGGTCGCCGACAAACCCAAAAAAGAAAAAGCCCCCGCCATGCCCCCAGGAGGCGATGAGGACATGTATTGATCCCCCCGGTCCCCTCTCCCTCCGGGAGAGGGTTAGGGTGAGGGCAGTAGCGAGTGCAGAATCGCCATGAGGTATTTCCAAATGGCTCCAAAAAGTAAAGCCGCCGACCAGTGGTCGCGGTGATTAAGAGACGAAAAGGTGCCAGGGCCGTCGAATCGGTTCCTGGCACCTTTGTTTTTTCCCATGCCCCCCCTCCATCCCAACATCCTGCAAAGCGACGGAAAGAATCAATTTGTGATTCTCCCCTACGAAGAATTCGTCCAACTGGAAGAAGAACTCCAACAGTACGAAGACCTCAAAGCCCTCCGGAAAGCCAAGTCCGAAGAAGCCGCCTCCTTCACCGTTCCGCTTTCCGGAGTCAAAAAGGAATTGGACAATGCCCCCTAAATCAAAATCATTAGTCATTAGGGTCAGAGCGTCAGTAGACAGTAAGACCTAAAGAAATCGTTACAAGGATCGTTTACGATCCTAAATCGGGGGACAATACCAGAATTGGAAAAAAGATAAGGCATCCCGGAGGGATGGCAGAGGGTAGCCGGGGGTCGAAGACCTCCGGGGGACGAGGCACGAAAAATCCCCAGCACCCCGTCGGGGCGCCAGCGTGCGGCGGTTCTGGCAACCCTTCGGGTTGCGTAGGCGAGAATGGCGGGGCGACATCTTACCGGAGGTCTGCGACCTCCGGCTACCCCCTGGCAATCCTCCGGATTGCGCGATACCACGTGCGAATCCCAACGGGATTCCAGAGGCCAGCCCAGGGTAGACGCGTGCGCGTCAATCCTGGGCGGGCTTATTGCATCCCTTCGGGATATTTGCGATTTAGCCCAAACCATCCGGCATCCCTCGTCCCTTTTCACCTATTTGGGGGTGGCCAAAAACGAATATTCCATTCCTGTCTTTCTTTGCTATAATATACAACAGTCCACTCCATGATCTTTGGCAATCTATTGATTAGTCTGTCCTTCTGCGTGGAAAATATGCGCCGACGCCCCGGTCCAACTCGCGAGAACTTAAGGGCGTGGGAGAAAGGCTCTTGAAAAAACGTGGAAAAATCGATTTTTGTTGAGCAACGGCCTCCCTAAAAAGAACCAAAAAAACCACCCGGCCGGGGACCCGACCGTGAATTTTTCGACTTCTGATGACCAACTCCCCGTGCCGTCGATTTCCGATCAGTGTCGAACAGCGGAGATTAGTGTTCCTTTGCTTTTTGAAGAAAAGAACGCTGATTAACGCTAATCTCCGCTAATCAAAATGATCCCCGCCGCAAATTGCCCGTGGAATATATCCGTGGACCAAGCGGCGGGATAGAAAACGTGAAAACCATGAAATTCTCAACCATAACAATTCCCAAACATCGATCCTTTGCGCCTTCGCGCCTTTGCGAGAAATTATTTACCTCTGGCAGTCTGCACTCCACCCCCATTTTTTGCACCTTCCGAAACACCCGTTTCAGCACACCCCTTGCGCACCTCAGGAATTTTTGCGTTTGACAACTCGCGGAATACATGGAAAAACACGGCTGAATAGACCCCACATTGTGCAAAAAATCCGAAAACAGGCCGTTTTCAAGATATTTGGCCATAGGGCCAACTCTTTCTATTCAACACCATGACAAAAATGCATCCTGGAAGGATGAAAGGGCGTGTGAAGGAGCGACACCGAAGAACCCGGCGGAAACGGCCATCAATGGCCAGGTCGAGGAACAAGGGATCCAATGACAATTGTTGCAACAACGAGGGAAACGCCCTGCCGATTATCATTTTCCCTCTCGCCCCTTCGGCCGCGTGAAGTTATGATTCAGACGAAAAAGCAGGTCCGAAAGGATGCGTGTGATCCCCAAGAAGGTGAAAAATGATGCAAAGACACTCCGGAAGGATTTTTCAATCATGATGACTAGACTCTGGTGCCACCTGTGCCTTGGATTGCTGCTGGTCATGGGCGTCCCTTTCCTCAAGGCGGAAGAGCCGGATGGGGAAACCGCATCCGTACGGCAGACCTATGACCGCCATCCGTTCACCTACCGCATGAAACCGGCCTCACAGCGGCCGGGGTATAAAATCTATCAAATCGAGTATCCCTCGCCGGTGACCACCTCCGTCGAACAAAACAACACCATTCCCGCCGAGTATTTTTTGCCCGACACTGCCGCGGAAGGAACCGGATCCAAACGGCCGGCGGTGATCTGCTTGCACATCCTCGACGGGAACGAGGTGCTGACGGATCTGGTCTGCTCGACGCTGGCCCGCCGGGGCATTCCGGCGATCATGTTCAAACTGCCGTATTACGGCAAGCGGGCGTTGCCCCAAGGACCGATGGCGATGGCAAAAGATCCCAGGCTGTTTGCCTCGGCCATTGCCCAGGCCGAGCAGGACGTGCGGCGGACGGTCGATCTGCTGGCCTCCCGGCCGGAGGTCGATCCGCAGAAGATCGGCATCACGGGCATCAGCCTCGGCGGTCTCGTCTCGGCCACGGCGGCCGGCACCGAGCCGCGTCTCGCCCGGGTGGGTTTGATCCTGGCCGGCGGCGACCTCCGGAAAATCATCGGCTACTCCCGGGAGACCCGGCCGTTGCGCCGAATGATCGACGCGCTGCCCCCACAAGAACGCCGGTTCCTGGAAGAGAAGATTGCCGCAGTCGATCCGCTCCGGAACGCCCCGGCACTGCGGCAGCGCGCCGCCGAGGGCCGGGTGCTGATGATCAACGCCGCCGAGGACGAGGTGATTCCCCGCGCCTGCACCGAAAAACTCGCCGCGGCGCTGGGTTTGGAAAAGAAGGTCGTCTGGCTGGAAGGGCTGGGGCATTACACGGCGCTGGCCGAGTTGCCCCGGGTATTGAACATGACGGCCGACTTTTTCGCCCAAGACCTCCCGCCGGGCGACGCACCACCGCCGGTATATCCCCCAGAAAAAACATCCGCGGTCCGGGTTGCCGACGTCCTCCAGCAGTTGGACACGTTGCTGACGGGAAAACCGGAACGGGACCGGTGCCACCGCGTGGAGTTGGAATTCCAAGTAATT
>JAFGPV010000132.1 GCA_016936015.1 Pirellulales bacterium | reverse complement strand
TCTGACGAAAGTCAAAGGGGCAGACCTGATGGATCACTATCCCGTCACCCTCGAGAAAAAACGATCCGCGGCGCTGATCATCTACCGGCGCATCGAGACCGCGGGTCAGTAGGTGTGATAATGATCCTTGGGTTCCATACAAAAGGCCGTCCCGACATCACGTTAGTGAAAAGAGTTGCGAGGTCCCACAGAACATGCTTAAACTATGGATGAGGCCAAACCTCGGGTATCCTGGTGGTGGCTGAATAACCTGGTAATCTCTTATCCCTCATCCTTATTTTTCCTCGCCGTGCGGGCCGGTTCAGGGAGCAGTTCCTCGGAGAAGCGCATCTGATAATGGATGCTGCTGGCGCCGCCCTGGAAGCCGACGACGTGTTTGTCGACGTCCATTTGCTGGCTCAGGATCCGTCCCGCGTCGATGTCGAACCGGACTACGCCGGCCGTTTCGCGCTCGACGACCTGGACCTCGATTTGGGGATCGCTCAGGGGGGTGTAAATCTGCGTAGCCACGCGGATCGTCGCCACGCCGGTCTTCACGCCTTCGAGGGTGAACTGCTGCACGGCCTTGATCGTTTTCACGCCCCCGGTCTTCAAGGTAACCTGGATGTCGCAGGGGAGCGACCACGACTGACCGACGGCGACCGGTTTTTCCGGCAGGGGGATAGTCATTTCGCCATTGCCCGGCGTCGCCGCGGAGGTGACTTTCCGTTCCCGGTGAAGCACCTTGCCCCGGGGATCGAGGGTCACGATCGACAGCGGGACGCCCACCGCGGCAGCGGCGTCTTCAAAGCCCATCGGCGGTTTGGCGTCGGTCCGGCTATCGTAGCGGATTTCCTTGCCGACGGCCGGCCGCTGACGCATATCGACCGATTCGACCATGTGTTCGAAGACCGCCGCGCCGTCGGGCCGCAGGCTGCGGACCCGCCAGGCCTTCACCGAACGGGTTTCCGTCTCCACCCTCTCCGTGTGGTCCGAGACGGTGGTCCGCGTCGCCGCGCGATGCGTGACGTTCCACCGCAAGGTCTCGCCCGGCCGGAACTGGTACCGGAGCGTGTATTTTTGCTCGGCCGCGGCCGTGCCCGGGAAAAACCAGCCGCTTAGAACGAAGACCGTAACAACCGTGAGAATCCGTTTCATACTCGCTTCCTTTCGAGCATGGAGGGTAGGTCGAAAATGTCGAATGACGAAGTTCAAATGACGAAAGAATCTCGAATGACGAAGACCGAATGGGGGAGAACGAGTTGGTCGGATTTCGTCATTCGGTTTTCGTCATTTTTTTGGCATTCGGATTTCGGATTTCGTCATTCTCTTCAACTGTCCTCCCCAACCGAGTTTTTCCCGCAACGTGCGATAGTAGCCGTGTCCTTTGCCGGTGATTAATTGGAACCGGGAATTCGAGGCCTCGATCCGGAGCCGGTCGCCCTGTAGCAGGGCGGCAAATACCTTGCCGTCGATGACCGCGGCGGTGCCCGGGTTCGGGTGGACGACCTCCAGTTCGTAGACCCGGTCAGCCGCATCGACCACCGGCCGGTTGGTCAGCGTGTGCGGGCTGATCGGCACCACCACAAAGGCGTTCATACTCTGCCGCAAGATCGGCCCGCCCGCCGAAAGGCTGTGGGCGGTCGATCCGACGGGAGTGGCGATGATCAAACCGTCGCCACTATACGTAGTTGCCAATTCCGAGTCAACGTAAAGATTCAGGGTAATCTGCGAGAAGGGCATTCCGGCTAAAACCGAGACCTCGTTCAGTCCGAGCTGCTTTCGCACGGGCTTTTTCTCGCGAATCAGCGAACACTCGAACATCAGATGCTCGGCGACTTTGAGTTTTCCGGCCCGATAGTCGGCCAGGACCGTGGCAAGTTCGTCCGTTGCAATATTTGCCAGATACCCCAGTCTTCCCATATTCACTGCAACAATGGGCAACTGTCGATGTCCCATCTGGCGCGCCGCACGGAGAATCGAGCCGTCGCCGCCGAAGACGACGGCCAAGTCGGCGGGGAACCGGGCGAGGTCTTCGCTGCCGGCGAAATCGGCCAGCACGATGGCGGCATGTTGTTCGATGACCGGCCACAGGCGTTCCGCCTCGGCCACGATATCCGGCCGCCCTCCGGCGCCGAGGAGGATCGCCCGTAAACGCTGATCGGAGGATTGATTCATGCCCGCGATGATAGCGGAAGCAACCGGCAAAGGGGAGAGGGGCGCAAAATGGGGGCAGAACGATTTTTCTTCAGCAATAAATAGTTTTGACCCCTTTTTCATTTCGGCCCTGTCGTGGCAGGCTTGGGCGATGCCGGGGGCGTTATTGAGATCCGAGACCAAGGCTTGCTCAATTTGCTGCGGAAAACGACAATCAACGGTTGTTGGCAAAATGAAAGGGAAATAGCTATGCCTGCCATGAAACCACGGACCCAATATGAGCCTGACGGGGGAGTTAACTGGCCCCTCGTGCCGGTGTTGCTTATTCCCACGCTGCTTGCGGCAATTGCCGTGGCCTGGTGCTTAAAGACTGCCTATTTCAACGGATGGTATCTGATCCTCGTGATGCCGGGTCTGGGGGGGATTGTCCTGGGAGTCGTTTTCTTCTCATGCGTGGGATGGAGCCACTGTAGGAACCGCTGGCTGGCGGGGACATTGGTCTTGTTGGCCAGTTTGACCGCTTATTTGGGATATTTTGAATTCTGCCTCCTGGAGATACCGGGGGTTAATCGAAAAATGGGAGTCGAGTTGTTGCCCCGTTACATTGGCGCCCGCATGGAAAGGGATATTGAAAAACGCTTGGGGATGCCGGACGATCCCAAGAATCCCAAGAAACCCGACGCAATTATGAACTGGTTCAATTTTGCGATCGAGTTGGCGTTCATGACCGGCATCGCGATGACTTTTACTTGGAAGCGCACGGGCCGGGCCTACTGCCGCGAATTGGGGCAATGGATGCAGCGGGAGGAGGCGATCCTGCCGGCCGATGCGGACCGGAATTTCCCCTACGCCCTGGAAACGGGCCGGCTGGCGGAGTATCTGGCCCAGATGCCGAGGGGACTTAACGCAAAGTTTGCTTGCCGTTTGTTCCTCGAGTATGCGGCGCCGAGCGAAGGCTCGCTGCTGCGATATCCCGTTTACGCAACCCTGAAGGCTTCCGCCCCCCTTGCACGCGGTCGGAACGCCAGCCGGGCGTTGCTCCGTCAGATCAAGCTCGAACCGGGCGAAGTGCTCGAACTCCGACCGCTGTTTCCGAAATTGGCCCGGGCGTTGGCGGCCCAACACGCCCAGTTGCGCGATCTGCCGCCGGAGCCTGGGCAAATTCCAAGTGCCGTGCCTCCCGTCGGCGAGCGTGCGCAAGTGATTCCGGCGCCGGAGCAGTGCCGGCAGCGGGTTCGTCGCGGAGGATACACGCTCTGGGTAAATCTCATCGGATTGATCCCGATGATTTATGTGCTCGGAGGCATTGCACTGGCCGGAGGCGGCGTCTGGCTGGCGCTCGATCAAGAAATGCCTGGGGGCTGGCTGGGATTTCCCCTGGGTGCGGCCGCATTGGTTTGGGGAATCTATACGGGGATCTTCTGTCCCGGTGTGCCGGAGAACCGTTGGATTGCCCGCCGACTTCGCAGCGAACTGGCGCAACGTCCCGATCTTTTCGTGGTTCCCCAGGATCCCGAGACGCTCTACGTCTCGCTGATTCCCCGCGAACATTTCAAAAAAATCAAGCTCACGATGGCGGCCGATCTGCTGCTGATGAAGATCGACCAACGCGGGCGGCAAATCGTGATGGAAGGGGACTGCGACCGGTATCGCATCCCGGCGGGCGCCATCGCCGTGTGCGAGCCGCAATGCTTTTTTCTTCCCCTCGATACCCAGCAAAACAATCAGTGGTGGATGATCCGGTTGATGGTCCAATTCGAGGACGGCGTCCGGGAACTCCTGCTCAGTTCCAATCCGATGCAGTGGACTCCGATGACCAACCATCGCCGTCGCGATCGGGCGGAAGAACTCTGCCGGCGGATTAACGCGATTCGCAATCAGGATTAACGGCCATCAACAGTTCTGCCCCCTTTTTTACTTCGGCCATTTCGCGGCAGGCTTGGGCGATGCCGGGGGCATCGAGGCCAAGGTCGGCCAGCAGTTCGGCGCGGGCGGCGTGTTCGATGAACTGGTCCGGGACGCCCAGTCGGCGGACCCGGGCGGTGTTGACGCCGGCCTCGTTGGCGGCTTCGAGCACGGCGCTGCCGAATCCGCCCATCAGGACGCCTTCCTCCACCGTCACCGTAAACGGCGATTCCTGAATGGCAGGCAGCAACGCGGCGGTGTCCAGCGGCTTGACGAACCGGGCGTTGATCACGCCAACGTCGAGATCCTCTTCCGCCAGGAGCTTCGCCGCTTCGACGGCGGCAACTAGTTGCGTGCCGCAGGCAAGGATCACGCCGTCGCGGCCGCGGTGCAGGACCTCGGCCTTGCCCAGTTCCAGAGGCTGGATCGGACGGACGATCCGTTGGGCGTCGGCCTTGGGGTAGCGGATCGCCGCGGGGCGATCGAGGCTTAAGGCCAATTGCAGCATGGGGGCGATGCTGTCGGTGTCGCCGGGGGCCATCACGACCAGATTCGGCAGCGACCGGAGGTAGGCCAGATCGAAGACGCCGTGGTGCGTCGGACCGTCGGGGCCGACCAACCCGGCGCGGTCTAAAAGCAGCGTGACCGGCAGATTCTGCAGCGACACTTCCTGAAAGATCTGGTCGTAGCTGCGTTGCATGAAGGTGCTGTAAATGGCGACCACCGGCCGCAGTCCCGACCGGGCCAGGCCGGCGGCGAAGGCCACGGCGTGCGACTCGCAGATGCCCACGTCGAAGAACCGGTCGGGAAACTCGTCGCGGATCGGTTCGAGCATCGTCCCCTGACACATGGCCGCCGTGACGGCCACTACCCGGGGATCGGCCTTCATTCGGGCGTGGATCGCGTCGCGGACCAGTTGCGTATACGAGGGCCGGGGAATTTTCAGGGGCACGATCGCGCCGTTTTCCTGTTTGAACGGCGCGGGGGCGTGGAAGGCGGTCGGGTCCTCGGCGGCCGGCTGGAATCCGTGGCCCTTCTCGGTCACCACGTGCAGCAGCACCGGCTCCTTGAAGTCGCGGACCATCTGCAGGTACTTTTGCAACTGGCGAAGGTTGTGGCCGTCGACCGGCCCGATGTAGCGGAATCCCAGATCCTCGAAAAACATCCCGCCCACCAGGCCCGCCTTCACCGCGTCCTTGACCTGGGTGAGGAACCGCTCGACGGGATCGCCGATCAGGGGCATCTTGGTCAAGAACCGCTGGACCTCGGATTTCAGGCCGGTGTAGTAGGGATTCAGCCGCAGGCGGTCGAGCGATTCGGCCAGGCCGCCCACCCGAGGACAGATCGACATCTTGTTGTCGTTCAGCACCACCAGCAGCCGTTTTTTCAGTCCCCCGGCGTGGTTCATCGCCTCGAAGACGATGCCCGACTGCAACGCCCCGTCGCCCAGCACGGCCACCACGTGCCGTGGATCGTCGTCGCGTGTGCCACTGCTGGCTTGTCCAGCAGTGCAATCACGGGTGGACAAGCCACCCGTGGCACCCTGGAGACCATTGTCCTGGATTAGGTCGTCGCCGACGCGTAGCCCCAGCGCCGTGGCCACGCTGCACCCGGCGTGACCGGTCATGAACAGGTCGTACTCGCTCTCCACCGGGTTCGGGTAGCCCATCAACCCGCCCTTGGCCCGCAGCGTGGGGAACTCGTCGTACCGGCCGGTCAGTAATTTATGGGCGTAAATCTGATGTCCGGTGTCCCAGACCAACCGGTCGCAGTGAAAATCGAAGACGGTGTGCAGCGCGATCGAAAGCTCCACCACGCCCAGGTTCGAGGCGAAATGGGCGGTCCGAGTACACGCCAGTCGGCAGATGGCCTCGCGGATCTCGACGGCCAACTGTTCGAGCTGATGGAGTGAGAGTTTTTTAAGATCTTCCGGACAGCGGATCGTCGATAGCAACGTGTCCATTAACGATTCCTTTCCAGGACGAATCGTGCGAGGGCCTCCAAGCCGGCGGCGCGATCCCCCAATGGCAGGATTGCATGACAGGCGTCATTGATCAATTGTGCGGCATATTGGGCACTTTGGTCAATACCGAGAAGTCCGGGAAATGTCAGTTTTCCCTGTTCGGAATCTTTCCCCACCCGTTTACCCGCGGCCGACTCGCTGCTGCGGATGTCCAACAGGTCGTCCGTAATCTGAAAAGCCAGTCCGATACACTCTCCATACGCGGCAAGCTGCTGCAAAGGTTCCCGGCCAGCCCCGGCAACCACCCCCCCCAATCGGGCGGAAGCGGCAATTAACGCCCCGGTTTTCCGTTGGTGGATGGAATGAAGGAATTTGTAAGGTGCAGGGAGATCCGTCCCCTCTCCCTTTGGGAGAGGGTTAGGGTGAGGGCAAATCGGAGAATCAACATTCACTGATTTTACGATCTCTTTCGCATAGCCCTCAACCCCTGCCCCTCTCCGGGCACCGACCGAAGGTTGGTCGAGAGAGGAGAGATTCTCGATGTCATTTTTAAATGATGAGTGCTGAATGTCGTCAGCCTGTCCGCCGACGAGATGACAGGCGCCGGCCGCTTCCGCCAGGGTTGCGCAACATGCCGCGGCCGTGGCGGGCGGTTGGACCTGTTTGGCCAGCGTCTCGAAGGCCAGCGTCAGCAGGGCGTCGCCGGCCAGGATGGCAGTCGCCTCGTCGAAGGCCTTGTGGCAGGTGGGCCGGCCGCGGCGCAGCGTATCGTCGTCCATGGCCGGCAGGTCGTCGTGGATCAGCGAATACGTATGCACCATCTCAACGGCGGCGGCGGCCGGCAACGCCGCCTCGGCGTCTCCCCCGCAGGCCTCAGAGGCCAGCAGCACCAACATCGGACGGAGCCGCTTGCCCGGGGCCAAGAGGCTGTAGCGGATCGCCTCTTTCAGTCTATCCGGGCAGCCTTCGCCGAGTTGCGAATAGCGGTCCAGAGCCGATTCGACGTCGGGAAGCAGCCGCGTTGCGATTTGGTCGAAAGAGGGCATCAAATGAAAAAATCAATTCAAGCGGACGAACTTTCTGAATGGAATTTTTCTCTAGCCCAGTCGTTTACGACTGGGAAAGGATAGAAGATAAATAATATCCTTTTTCGATCAGCCCCCTTCAGGGGGCGATAGGGAAAAGAAAAATTATTTTTCCCTTCCGTTCCCAGGCGCGACCGCCTGGGCTAGAGAAAAGACTCCATTTCTACGTTAAATTGAATTCAATTTACCAAAAACTTTGCATTGTTTTCTTCTAATTATTCCTTCTCCTTACCATACGTCGCCGTATCGTCGAACGGTTCGGTTACGGGATTGCCCTCGGCGTCCACGCCGCTCAAGATCTCGATCTTCCGCTCCGCCTTTTGCAGCAGGTCATACGCCTGCCGCAACAACTTCACGCCCTCCTCGTAGCGGGCCAGCGATTCTTCCAGCCCCACGTTGCCTTCTTCCAGTTGATGGACGATCTCCTCCAGTCGGGCAAGAGACTGCTCGAAGCTGAGGGAACTTTCCATGTTTTCTTTCATGTTTTTTTTGCTCATGGGGAGCCAGATCCTACAACAGAATTCTTATTAGGAGGAGTGGAGGAAACGGATTTTCGTTTCCGCGCGGCAAGTAACGTTTTTTGTTTTTTCAAGAAATCCGGCCATTCTTTTTCTGTAATCTCTTTCGTATCATGGATGAAAATTACGCTATGACCGCCTTCGGACAACCGCCCTCCGTTATGATCGAGACCGATTTTATCCCACACTAATGCGATTTCAGGATCATCCGAGAGGGTAAGCCCCTCATCAACATAGTGCCATCCACAGGTTGTCGGTCCAAGTGGTTTGCCATTCTGAAGGAGATTCTCCACAATTTTTAGCGGAACTGTTTTACCCCGTAAAGTTTCAGCGTCCAGGTAATGAGGATAGAGCAAACTTAAGGAGGCTTCGGGAGTAGCTCCACCCGTAGGAAAATTGCCGCCATGTGCATCTGCATAATTTAAAAGTGCGAGCATTAATGCCTTATCGCAACAATGGCTCCATCCGTAAGGATATTTCCATTTCATGTAATAGTGGTACCAAGCTTTTCCGCCAGCCAGCACGATTGCCACCAGGGTAACCACCAGCAGGAGCGTCCGCAAGGAATACTGCCAGGGACGTGGGCGGGGAACGTGTTCCGTCTTAATGGACTCTTGTTCCATAATTTGGATTCCCCTATCCGCCGTGAGCCGGGCTCTGCTACGGTTAGCAAGCCGGGTTAGCGAGCCGGCCCGTCCTCGGGCCCGGCTATGGTTGCACTCAGGTCAGGCGCGGCCGGGCTCGGGGACGAGCCGGCTTGATTTCACAACCGCGACCAGTGGCCGCGGCTTTCCATATTATTCCCATTCGATGGTCGCCGGGGGCTTGCTGCTGACGTCGTAGACGACGCGGTTGACGCCGGGGACCTCGTTGATGATCCGGGTGGAGACGCGGGCCAGCAGATCATACGGCAGGCGGCTCCAGTCGGCGGTCATGAAGTCTTCGGTATCGACGGCCCGGATGGCGACCGCGTCGGCGTAGGTCCGGCTGTCGCCCATCACGCCGACGCTCTGGACCGGCAGGAGCACGGCGAAGACCTGGGCCGTCTTGCGGTACAATCCGGCGTTTTTCAACTCGCCGATGACGATGGCGTCGGCCTCGCGGAGCGTGTCCAGCCGCGGCTTGGTCACCTCGCCCAGGCAGCGGACGGCCAGGCCCGGGCCGGGGAAGGGATGCCGCCAGACGATCTCCTCGGGCAGGCCCAACTGGGCGCCCAGCGTGCGGACTTCGTCCTTGAAGAGGTCGCGCAACGGCTCGATCAGCTCGAAGGCCAGGTCCTCGGGCAGGCCGCCGACGTTGTGGTGCAGCTTGATGGTGGCGGCCGGGCCGTCGGGCGAGCCGCCGCTCTCGATCACGTCGGGATAGAGCGTCCCCTGGGCGAGGAATTTGGCGTTCTCGATCTTGACGGCTTCGTCGGCAAAGCACTCGATGAAGGCGTGGCCGATCTGCCGCCGTTTTGCCTGCGGCTCGACGATCCCGGCCAGCGCCGCCAGGAATTTCTCTTCCGCCTTGACGACGTGCAGGTCGGTTTTGAAGTGGTTCGTAAACTCGCGGATCACCGACTCTTCTTCATCCTTGCGGAGCAGGCCGTTGTCGACGAGGATGCAGGAGAGCTGCGGTCCGATGGCCTGCCAGAGCAACGCGGCGGTGACCGACGAATCGACGCCGCCGGACAGCCCGCAGATCACTCGGGACCGGCCCACCCGGCGGCGGACGGTCTCGACCGTCTCCCGGGCGAAATCGCTCAGCTCCCAGGTCCCGCGGCAGCCGCAGACTTTCTTCAGGAAGTTGTCGAGGATCTTCGGGCCGCGGGGCGTGTGCGTCACTTCGGGATGGAACTGCAAACCGTAGATCGGGCGGTCGACGTGCTTGACCGCCGCGAAGGGGCAGGTCTCGGTCGCCGCCAGCGGCTGGAACTCCGTCGCAATCTGCGAGACCTGATCCCCGTGGCTCATCCACACCTCCAACTGCGGCGGCAGGCCGGCGAACAGATCGCCGTTCTGCGCGATCCGCAGGTGCGCCCGGCCGTACTCACGGGCCGGCGCGTTCTGCACCTGGCCGCCGAGGGCCTCGCAGATCAATTGCATCCCGTAACAGATGCCCAATACGGGCAGGTCGAGCCGGAAGATCTCCGGATCGCACTTTGGGGCATTCGGTCCATAGACGCTGGCCGGTCCGCCGGAGAGGATGATCGCCTTGGGGGCGAGTTCCCGGATCCGCGCGGCGGGAATATTATGCCGCACGATTTCGCAGTACACCTTTTGCTGCCGGACCCGACGGGCAATAAGCTGCGCGTATTGCGATCCGAAATCCAGCACCAACACCTTTTCTTCGGCAAACCGGCTCATGGAAACCCCTGGAGGGAAAACGTGTCATTATAAATGGCCGTCCGGGCGGCGGCTAGAGGTTCCCCGGAGGCCGAAACCTTACGCAAATCAGGAGGCCAGACATTCCTGTCTGGCGGAAATGACAGGCAGGAATGCCTGTCCTCCTGACTTCCCGGCCGTCCGCCGATAGAATGTGAAGAGCTACCATTTGGCCCATTATCCCGAGGTGATCCCGATGATCTGCCGCTCAGGACGTGCCGCGGAGCCGCCTTCCAGGAAAAACATTCCGGGGGCGTGGATGTTGTTTTGCGCTACGATGTTTTCCGGCTTTCTGCCGGCGTGGGGGGAGGAAATGCCGTCCACGGGAAATCCCCCTTTTGTTCAACTGCTCCGGAAGGCGCGGGCCGCGGTGCCGAAAGAACTACCCACGCGCGATCGGCCCGCCAGTTACCACGGCTGTCCGGTCGACGTGACGCTGACCGGCGGCGTCCTTCGCGGCGGAGTCACGCTCCAAAAACTGGTCGAAGGCAAGGCACAAGGGACCTATTCCGCGGCGGCGGTCTCCAACGGGCCGTCGGGAAGACCGGAGGTGCTGGGGGCGCGGCGGATCCGGGAGATCGCCCTGCCCGGCGCCCGGCCCTTTCTCGTGTACCAGGCAAAAAGCAACGCGCTGACGATCGCGCCGGACGCCGGCGCGGCCAAGGGCAAGAACAAGCTGCCGGGCGCCAAGAGCTCGGTCCGCTGGCCCGAGCTGTCCGAACGGCAGCAATACGCGGCGGTCTTGGAAGAGAAAAACCTGCTGCAGGAAATTGACCGCGAAGTGCCCAACGCCGGCATGAAACTCTACGAGACCCGACGGTTTATATTCTACAGCGACATTCCCGAGCGGTGGATCGCCACGCTTTATGCGCCGTACCTGGACCAGATGTACGGCAAGTTATGCCAGGCCTACGGCCTCGATCCGCAGCAGAACCTTTGGCGCGGCAAGGCGGTAATTTTGGCGTACCAGAATCCGGCCAGTTTCACGATCTTCGAGACGAAGTTGTTTCACTTCGAGAGGCCGTCGGCCCAGGGCGCCGCCCACTGCCTGTCGGACGGGACGGTGCTGATCGCCTGTTACGCGGGCCGCGATCCGCACTACTTCGGCGCGGTGCTGGTCCACGAGACGGCCCACGGATTCACGCACCGCTTCTGCTCCCCCCGGCGGATCCCCTCCTGGCTGAACGAGGGTATTTCGGAATGGATCGCCAAGCAGGTGGTGCCGCAGGACCAGGGGATCAACCGGAAGGTCCAGCGGGCCGTGCAGCGGATGCGCGAATCGGGGAGCCTGGGCGGCGATTTCTTCACCGCCGAGCACATCGGCGACTGGCAATACGGCGCAGCCGCCAGCATGGTCGATTTCCTGCTACGCAGTCCAGGCGCTTCTCGGCGGGGTAAATCCGCCGTCCCCTTCCATCAATTCGTGGAGCTGATCAAAGACGGCGTTCCGTGGGAAGAGAGCCTTCAGCGGGCCTACGGCATGACCCCGGCCGAATTGACGTGGAACTTCGGAAAGTCGCTGGGGATCCCCAACCTGCGGCCGTAAGGTACCTACCGCTTGTAGGACGTTGCTTGTTCCGCACCGCCGGTTCCCTTATGATGGGGATATGCTGATCCTCTTGACCAACGACGACGGGATCTACGCCCCCGGGCTGGCCGCCTTGCAGCGGGAACTTTCCGCCCTGGGCGAGGTGACCGTGGTGGCGCCCGCCGTCGAGCAAAGCGGCGTGGGACATTCGATCACCTATCTGACGCCGCTGACGGTCAAGGAAATATTCCTGCCCGGCGGCCGGAAAGGGGACGGTCCGTGGGGCTGGGCCGTCGAGGGGAGTCCCGCCGATTGCGTGAAGCTCGGCATCCACCAGTTCTGTCCCCGGAAGCCGGACCTGGTCGTCAGCGGGATCAACGGAGGGCTGAACGCCGGGATCAACGTGCTCTACTCGGGCACGGTGGCGGCGGCCATCGAGGGGGCCTTCTTCGGCGTGACCAGCCTGGCCGTCTCGCTGGAATACGACGAGCACGCCCCCTTCGACCGGGCGGCGGCCCTGGCCCGGCGGATCATCGAGCAGATCCTGACCCAGAAAAATCCTGGTCCGCAACTGTATAATATGAATATCCCGACGGCCGCGCTGAACGGCTCGGCCGAAGTCCGCACCGTGCCGATGAACGTCGCCCGCTATGAAGACCGGTTCGAGAAGCGCAGCGATCCCTGGGGCCGCGACTACTACTGGCTGATCGGCGGCCCGCCCGACAACGTCGCCGGCCATGAAACCGACCTCTCCGTCCTGGCCAAAGGCAAAGTGGCCCTGACCCCGCTGGATTACAACCTCACCCGCCAAGCGGCCCTGGAGGAGATGCAGCGGTGGAAGTTTTCATTGGAAATGGATCATTGAAAAGGATCTTCCCATGCGTTCTTTTCCCATTCTGTCGATGCTGTTTTTGGGTTTGATTCTCGGCTGCAACGATCCGGGTGCCAATCCGCCGAGCACCCCGGCGCCGCCGGCCGCCAAGGCGGCTCCCCCGTCGGAGCTTCCGCCGCCCCCGACTTCCGTCTCCGTGCCGTCGGAGCAGGAGACTCCGCCGCCCCCGCCCCGTCAAGCCGAAACCCCGACGCCGCCAGGCCGTTCCGAGACGCCCGCCCAAACGCCCCCGCCGCCGGGCATGATCCGCGAGAAGGCCGATGTCGGCTCGGGGGCCAAGGGGCACTACGGCCCGGGCGTGGTCACCACGCCCGCCGCCACCTATTGGCGGATCCGCGAAAACATCGCTTATCGTATCAATATTCCCCATGCAATCCAACTCTTCGAGGCCTCCGAGGGCCGTCCCTTAAAGTCCGAAAAGGAATTTTGGGACCGGATCATCAAGGAAAACCGCATTCACCTGCCTGAACTGCCCCCGGGACATCGCTATTTCTTTGACCTCAAGGCCAAGGAACTGATGGTGGAAAAACCGCAGTAAGTGTGTTCCGTTTCTTACACCTCGAAGTTATTTGTCTTCTATCCAACGCCCCGCGATGGCAATCGCGGGGGTGAAATACCGGTATTATCTCCCCCGGGGATTGCCATCTCAGGGCGTTATTACGCCATTGCCATGTTGGTGCTCAATAAACGGCGCGAGGCCGAGGCTTTCCCCTCCTCCCCGCTCAATTGGAACGCCGCTTGCATTTCCTGGGAATAGCACCGCTTCAGATCGAAAATCGGGGAAAATGATGCCCCAAGACAACATCGACTCCCGGTCGCGTTGATTTTCAGCAACATGCACGGCCCGCCATGAAACGACTCTTCATTCTCTTATCGGCGTTTTTCCTCCTGCCGGGCACGGTCCGCCCGGCGCCCGATCCCCCGGACTTGCCGACGTGTTTTCCGCAGCCTGACCCGGTATATTTCTGCGCGGCCGTCGAGGAGGACCACCCCTGGATTTTCCGCCCTTCGTATTTCAGCCACAATCCGCAGGACGGCAGCCGCGTGGCGCAATACCAGGCGCCCGTCAGCGCCTACCGGCCGGACGATCCCACGTACATCCGCAGCGGTTACCGGCATAATCAGATCATTATCCAAGGATCTTATGGCAGCGCCGACCGGCTGCACGTCGTCGAGACCTGGGGCCGGGGCGATCAGATCCGCCCCTACGGCGAATGGCTCTTCCCGTACCGGGCCGGCGCGACGCCCTACGGCCCGTGGGGCAATCCGCAAGGCCCCTGGACGATGCCGTTCGACTCCTGGGTCAATCCCTACGGACTGGGCCAACTACCGTGGGGATCGTATTATCCGCCCTACCCCGGACCGTACCCCGGGCCTCGTCCCTATTCCAATAACCAGGGGCCTTACCTCCGCGGTTCCTACGGCGGGCCGTCCGGCCCGCAAGGCGGATACCCGGGCTATTCTCCCACCCCCTACGGCGGCCCGATGCTCTCCGCTCCGCCGGCACCGGAGGAATGAAACCGCGAATGACGAAGCACGAATGACGAAGGAATGACGAATGACTCAATGACCAATGTAAAAACCTCCCGAAACCACCGCTGATGCGTTTTTTCATTTGACGTTTCGTCATTGAACATTCGGATTTCTTTCGTCATTCGTGCTTCGTCATTCGTCATTTTCTATCGCACCGGCTGCGAGGTCTCGTAGCCGGTCACGATCCAGCGTCCGTCTTCTTTCCGGAAAGAGACGTTGAAAATCGAGGAATAACTGCTGTAGGGGATTTCGCCCTTCCGGTCGCGATACTGGATAATTCCCCGGAATCGGGCCTCGGCGGTGTGGGGACTGGTCAGCTTGTTGACGGTCACGCTCAGTTGCAGGACCGACGTGCCGCGGATCTCGCAGCGGCCCATGGCCCAGCTCGCCTCCGATCGGGACCGCTTATCGGCCGGGGAGATGTAGGTCAGCACCCTCTGTTGGTCGTTGTCCTCCAGCGCCGCGGCGATGTCGTCGAGCGTCCGTTCGACCTCTTCCTTCTCGGTGACAATCAGCTTTTCGGCGGTCACCCCCGCGGCAACCAGCACGGCCGCGCCGATCATTGCCCAGAGCAAAGAGCCCCTCCCGGTGCGGAACAGGATCGCCCCCAGCACCGCCTCGACGGCGATGCCGAGGAAGATCATCCACATCGAGTTTTCGGTGAAGTAGGACATATTGCAAATTGTAATATTCGTGCGTGACCGGCGGTCGCGGCTTTATGCTCCGCCGCCGGGGGCGAGGAGCTTCCGGCCTCGTTTAACGGCCTCGTCGCGTTCGGGGGCGGTCATTTTGTGGACCGTGTCCCAGAGGGCCTCGTCGATCTCGGTCCATTGGCACTTCCGGCGGCTCATGGCGATGCGGGCCGTCTCGTAGAGCTTTTTCTTGCCGAAGCCCTTGGTCACGGCCCCTTCGAGATACCAGGCGAAACAGGGGATGTACTTCGGCACCAGTTTGCCGATGGTGGCGATGATCGCCATCGCCCCGACGTAGGCCCCCGTGTTCAGCAACGTGCCGATCGAGGTCTTCGTGTGGTCGCCGATCAGCGAACCGACCTTCGTCGAGCCGGTGTTGACCGGCCCCTTGCCGTCGAGGACCACGGAGACGGGGGAATAATCGTTCTTCAGGTCGCTGTTGGTGGTCATCGCCCCGAGGTTGACCCACTGCCCGACGTAGGCGTGGCCCAGGAAGCCGTCGTGGTACTTGTTCGAATAGCCGTGGATGATCGACTCCTCGACCTCGCCGCCGACGCGGCACATCGGGCCGATGGAATTCCCCTCGCGGCAATTGGTCCCCAGGAGGACCGACTTCTTGCCGACGTAGCAGGGGCCTTCGATCCGCGTGAAGGGATGCACCTCGACGCCCTCGTCGAGATAGACCGGCCCGTGCTCGGCGTCGATGACGACCATCGGATGGACCTTCGCCCCCGGGCCGACGTACACGTCGCTGCGGCTGCCGCGGATGGCGTGCGGCTCCTCGACCGTCCCCTCGACGCCGCTGCGGCCCGCCGCGCGGAAGTCGGCCGTGATCGTGGCCGGATTTTCCAGCACCAAGTCCCAGACGTAGTTCCACACGAGGACCGGCTCGGCCTTCGGCAGCGCCGCGGCGGCCGACTCCAGCAACGCATCGAGCGACTGCGTTTTCAGCTTCGCTAGATCGCCCTTGGCGATCCGGGCGTAGAGCACCGCGCCGGCGTCGTCCAGGGCGACTTGGCTCTTTCCCGCCGGAGCAACGCCGAACTCCGCCGCCCTGATCCGGCCATCCACGAGCAGCAGATCGTCGCCGGTAAGCTTCGAAACGTCGTTGACCGGCAGAGCGGTTGCGGTCTCATATGAAGCGGCCAGATACTCGGGCACGAAGCAAGCCACGTCGCGGGCGCCGACCTTGGCAATCAGTTTGTCCAGCAGCGTGGTCATTCCGCAGCGCAGCTCGAAAATCGGCCGGCTCAGCGCCAGGGGGTAAAAGTGGACGCGTTTGTCGGACGGACGGTCGAAGACGATGAGTCGCATGGTTGGGAGTCCTTAAAAATAAAAAATGACGAAGGACGAAATCCGAATGACGAAAGAAGCACTAAATCCTAATGTCGAAAATCGCAATTCGGCGTTTTTCATTTCTTCCTTCGTCCTTCGGATTTCTTTCGTCATTCGTCATTCGTCCTTCGTCATTCCGTTCTCACGGTGCGTCAGGCATTTTGGCCTGGATCCACTGGTAGTATTCACGCATTTTCAGGTCGGCGGCGGCCTCCTGGTCGACGATGAACATCACGTCGCGGTGCAGTTGCAGGGCGCTGGCGGTGATCATGCCGGTCACCGGCCCCTCGATGGCGGCGGCCACGGCCGCGGCCTTCTTGGTCCCGTTGGCCAGCAGAATGATCTTTTGGGCCTCCATGATCGTGCCTACGCCCATGGTGATGGCGTAGATCGGCACCTCCTCGGGCTTGCTGAAAAACCGGGCGTTGTCGTCGATCGTCTGCCGGGCCAGCGTCTTGATCCGCGTCCGGGAGCCGAGCGAACTGGCCGGCTCGTTGAAGGCGATGTGACCGTCGGCGCCAATGCCCAGAACCTGCAGGTCGATCCCGCCGCACTGCACGATCCGCTGCTCGTACCACTGACAGAAGGCGGCGTAATTGTCGGTGGTCCCCATCGGAATGTGGATGTTCTCCTTGGGGATGTTGATGTGCTTGAAGAGATTCTCGTGCATGAAGTAGTGGTAGCTCTGCGGGTGGTTTTTCTTCAGCCCCACGTACTCGTCGAGGTTGAAAGTGGTCACCTGCGAGAAGTCGAGGCCGTCCTCCCGATGCATCCGCACAAGCTCCTGGTAGAGGCCCAGCGGGGTAGAGCCGGTGGCCAGACCGAGCACGGCGTTGGGTTTCGTGTTAAGCACCCGGGCCACGACCCGGGCGGCGGTCTTGCTCATCTCCTCAACGGTGGGCTGGATGATGATTTCCATTGAATTCTCCTTTCAGACGTACTTGGCGATGAACTCCACCGCGCCGCCGACGGTCTGGACCTCGAGGGCGGCGTCTTCGTCCATCTCGATGTTGAATTCGCCCTCGAAGGCGGCCACCAACTCGACCGACTGCGTGCTCTCGGCGCCCAAGTCGAAGACGAAATGGCTGTCGGGCGTGACGGTTTCGGCGTCGCAACCCAACACCCCGCAGACAACCTTTACCACGCGCTTCTCGATTTCTGTGCGATCCATGAGCTTCTCCTGATGAGTGATTGCGATTTCAAATTTGAGATTTAAGATTTCCTATTCCGTCAACCGGATCCGCACGTCGGCCACGGCGTTGCCGGCCGCGGCGGGGCCGGCGATCAGCGGGTTGACGTCCAGTTCGACGATCCGGTCGAAGTCGGCGACCAGTTGGCCCACGCGGACCAGGCATTCTTCGATGTTCCCGACGTCGGCCGGCGGTTTGCCCCGGGCGCCGCGCAGCAGTTGGAACGCCGTGACGTGCCGCACCATCCGCGAGGCCGTGGCCCGGTCGATGGGAGCCAGGGCGAACGTGACGTCGTGGAACAGCTCCACGTAAATGCCGCCCAGCCCGAACATCAGCGTGGCCCCAAAGGCCGGGTCGCGCTTCGCCCCCAAAATCAGCTCGTAGCCCGGCGGAACCATCCGGCGGACCAGCATCCCGCGGATCTCCGCCTCCGGAACGGCTGAGCGCAGGTGTTGCTGCATCCGCCCGAACGCCTCCCGCACCGACTCCGCACCGGTCAGGTTCAGGGCGATCCCCTGCACCTCCGACTTATGGACGATCTGCGGACTGACGACCCGGAGCACGACGGGATAACCGATCTTGTCGGCAAAGGCGGTGGCCTCATCGGCCGAGCGGCAGAGCTGATACTCGGGCACCGGCAGGCCATAGGCCCGCAGTACTCCTAACGCGCGGTCCTCGTCGAGGTAGCCGGGTCCGTTGGAGGTCAGGATCGCCCGGGCGGTCTCCCGGTCGACCGGCAGCGGCTCGACGGCCGTCGTCGGCCGGTCCCGCCACTGGCGGACCTTTTGGACGACGGCCATCGCCTCGCAGGCCCACTCGGGCAGGATGTAATGGGGAATATGGGCCTCTTGCAAAAGCCGGATGCCGGGTCCCACGTCGGCCGCCCCCATGAACGAGCAGGCCAACGGTTTTTTCGCCGTCTGGCGGAACTGGCAGATCCGCCGGGCGATGGCCTCGATGTCGGTCATCGACTGCGGCGTCAGGATCACCAGCGTCTGGTCGATCTGCGGATCCTCGAGCACCGCTTCCAGCGCGGCGGCGTACCGGTCCGCCCGGGCATCGCCGATGACGTCGACGGGATTCTTCAGGTTGGCGGCCGCCGGCAAGGCCCTTTTCATTTTTTCTTTCGTCTCGGGCGCCAGCGGGGGGACGTTCAGCCCGCAGCGGACCGCGGCGTCGGTGGCCATCACTCCCGGCCCGCCCGCGTTGGTTACGATCGCCAGCCGGTTGCCCGCGGGCATCGGTTGATAAGCGTAGAGGATTGCCGCATTGAACAGCTCCTCGATGCTGCCGACGCGGATGATGCCCGCCTCGCGGAAAACGGCGTCGCAGACGGCGTCCTCGCCGGCCAGCGAGCCGGTGTGACTGGCCGCCGCATCGGCCCCTTGGGGCGTGCGGCCCGACTTGATCGCCAGGATCGGCTTGGCATTCTCGCCCCGGGTGACCCGGCGGGCCGCCTCGATTAATCCCCGGCCGTCGCGCAGCTCTTCCAGGTACAACAAAATCACGTCGGTCAGCGGATCGCGGTGCAGATAATCGAACAGCTCGATCTCGGTCACGCCCGCCTTGTTGCCGAAACTGACGAACTTCGAGAATCCGATCTGCTTTTCCCGGGCGTAATCGAGCACGGCCGTGCACAGCGCCCCCGATTGGCTGAGAAAAGCGATCCGGCCGACCGCGGGCATCTTCCGGGCGAAGGAGGCGTTCAGGCCCACCGCTGGATCGGTGTTGATCACTCCCAGGCAGTTCGGGCCGATCATCGCAATGCCGTGCTTGTGGCAGATCTCCTTCAGCCGCTCCTCCCGTGCCACGCCCTTCGGGCCGACCTCGCGGAATCCGGCCGAGATCACGATCGCCGAGCGGATCCCCTTCTGGCCGCATTGCTCCAAGGCCCGGTCCACCACGTCGGCCGGATAGACGATTACCGCCTGATCGACCGGATCGGGGATGTCCAGCACGTAGCGGTAGGCCCGGACCGCACAGATGCTCCGCTTGCCGGGCGCCACCGGATAGACCGTTCCTCGAAAACCGCTCGAAAGAATATTATAAAAGATATCATAAGGGACCGTGTTGGGCGTCGGCGTGACGCCCAGCACGGCTACGCTTTGCGGACAGAAAATGCAGTCCAGTGGAGGGGGGGGTGGCTCTTCACCGGCCCCGGCCGGATGCATGTCGGATTCGTTTTTCATCAAACGTCTCTCGCGTAATCCCAATCCATTGCCATCGTTGAAAACGAGAGAACCAGTTAGTGTCTCGCGTCCCGCGGAGTTTGTCAAGCGGGGAGCAACCTGGATATTATGGATTTTTGACTTTTTATCGTTGTCGTTTGAAATAGACGATTTGCGACGATTCCCGATTGGGCAACTGGACCGGCAGACCGTCGCGCTTCAGCGTTCGTCCCGTCAAGGTAATCGGCGGAACGTCGTGGTCCTCGAAGCGCAGCTCGTACGCGGCGTCCGGCTCCAATCCGTCGAGCTTGAACACTTCTCGTGCGGAAGGCGATTGCACGCGAAAAACCAGCATCACGCCTTCGCCGCGTTGGGGGTCGTAATACTGGAAGGCGTCCCAGCCGTTCTTGCTTGGGCGCGGGGAGACGTGATAGAGATTCCCTTCGCGAATCAACGGCCGCAAGGTCTTCTTGTAGATTTCGATCTGCCGCCGGGCGGCCTCGTGTTGCTCGGCATTCCACCGGGTCGTGTCGATCATGAGCGTACACCAACCGAGCATCCCGCTGCGCAACATATAGACGAAATTATCGATCGTGGAGCCGGGGCACTTGTCGCCCACGTAGACTTCCAGCGTTCGCGGCGGGAGCGGAAAACTGGCGTCGTAAAACGCCTTCCGATTGGACAGGGGATCGTAGGACTCGACGATGTTGACGAAATGGCACCGCCGCAGAATGCCGAAATCGACCGTGCAACCCCCCCCGACGCAGTTTTCGAAAATCAGGTCCGGAAACTCGCAGCGCAGCGCGTCGTAGACTTCGTAGTAGCCCTCGGCGGCGCTCCGCCCGGCGTCGACCTGCGAGGACGTATGATCGTGATCACCGCTCGAGCAACTCGAAATGATCATCGTCTGGTCGTGCTCGAGCAGATCGAGATTGTCCCGGCGGACGATTTCCCGCAATCGTTCGAGGCACCATTGCCGGGCCGCGGGCGAGCCGAGACAGCAGGGAACCCCTCGCCACACCGGCCCGGCTTTTTTCGACGCCAGCGCCTCCGGGGGGAACCAGCCGCGCATCTTCGGATTGACGACGCTCAGGACGTTCGGCCCTCCGTCGGCGACCTTCCCGCCTTGCGTCCAGGCGACCCACAGGCCAAACTTCAAACCTTTTTCATGAGCGTAGTCGGATATGGAACGCAGACCTTGCGGAAATTTTTTGGGGTCGGGCCGCCAATCGCCGAGGTCGCGATACCAGCCCGCATCGATGTGGAACATCTCGAAGCCCAGGGCCGCGGCATCGTCGATCATTTTTCGGCAACTTTCCGCGTCGATATCGAGCATACGCCCCCAACTATTGTAATTCATCAGCGGCAGGCGATCGTCGCTGGTCGGGGGCAGAGACCATCGCTCGGCCCAGCGGTGCAGCCGGTTGCAGCCGTCGTCGATGCTCCCCTGATAGCAGCCCAAGAGCACGGGCGGAAACGTCAAATGCCCGCCGGGACGCACGACGGCAGTCAGTGGCGACACCTTCTCGTCGAAGCCGAGCGTCACCCGAAGCGTCCGGCCGTCGATCGCCTCGACCTGCTGGGCGACGTGCGCGCTGGACGCGATCCCCGTGTACCAGCCGTGACGGTGGACCGTGTCATGCACGCACTGCCAGGGGATGGCCTCGCCGCTGTTTTTTTTAACCGCTTGGGGCGATGAGACGCCGCGATGGCGGAAGTTGGCGTCGATGGGAGTCAAATGGGTGCCCACCTTGGGCGGCCTGCTGGCGCCCTTCTCGACCCATTGATGCACTAGTTTTGCATCGGGAGCGGCCTGCAATCGCCACGACAAGCTGGGCATGCCGCCGACGGTCACGTCTTCCGACGAAGTATTGACCAGGGTAATCGTCTGTTCGATCGGTCCCGGCCCGGGGCACGCTTTCCAGACGACGTGCAGTTCCAGCGCGGGCGAATCCGCCGTGAATCGGGCCGTCAGCGTCATACAGGCATCGTCGTGCTCCTGCCGGACATCCACCAGTCGCCATGTAATCGGCCGTTTCTCGTGATCGACGATCCTCGGCACCGTCGGCTCGAAATAGTCAATACCCCGGATCCAGTTCCACGCCAATTTTGTAGGCCCGAATCGAACCAGGCCGATTCGCCCATCCGAATGCCGCACCACGAGCGTCGTATCCTCGGTCCGCAAACTGAAGTCCTCGTCGGCCATCGCCGATACCGCAAGGATGACGGTCAAGGCAACAGATGCAACTCGTGTCTCGATGAAGTTCATTTCACAAATCCTCACGCTGCAGAAGCCTGTAACAAGAGTGGAGAGAGGGTGCCGGAAGTCAGTCGTACTCCGCGCACGTAAATTAAGTTCTAACGTGGCTTAAAACCACTCGCCTGTCAAGATCCAGCCTTCCCCAGGGCGGTGTCCTGGGCTGAGTGAACAGGAGCCTCTGTGGGGCGAAAACGCCATCAGTTGTAAGGAGTAAAATCCGGAGTTACAAATCATGGGGCACCTTTCACTTTTTCCACCGTCGAGTTCTAATATTGAACACAAAACGGTTAAAATGAACTGACACGACTTTCATAACGGCATGATCCCCAATCGTCCATGATCCCCGCTTCAGACCCACCCAACGCCCCGATGCAATTCCGATTATCAACGCTCTTTCTGATCATATTCGTTGTGGCCGCCTCGCTGGCGGCATTCGGGGCCTGGGGAATATGGACCGCCGCGGTTCTGCTGCTCGCGGCATTCTTCCTCAATCGAGCTGTGAGATTATGGGTGGGAATTCTCGAAGTTTTAGCAGTCATCTTTCTTGGCATCATCTGTCCAGGTCTGCTTTTACCTGCTTTAGAAGGCGAACGCACAGGGGACGGTGGTCCGAGTTGTCCGAATAATTTGAAGCAAATCGGCATTTCATTGTATGCCTATCATGAAAAATATCATCACTTCCCGGAAGCAATCACGCGCGATGCAAATGGCAAACCGCTCTTGAGTTGGCGGGCACAAATTCTGCCGATGATGGAATATGGACCTCTTTATGATCGATTGCGGCACGACGAACCTTGGAACAGTACGCACAATGCCAAGATCTGCGGTCCCGTCCCCATACCGACCTTTCAATGTCCTGACGCCTATCGAGGAACGAACGACTGCACAACCAACTACCTGGCCGTGATCGGCCCGGGCACGGCGTGGCGCAAGGAGGGGCCGGTGAAATCTTCGGACTTGCCCGATGATAACTCACGCACCGTTATGGTTGTGGAAACCGTCAACTCCGGCGTACACTGGGCCGAACCGTACGACTTGACGGTGGAAGAGGCCCTAGCGCGATTGAAGTCCGATCTTAAAGGGGAACCGCTGACGATGGACAAGAACAATCCCGAACCGCGCATTTCGTCTAATCATTCTGGAAAGATCAATGTTCTATTTGCCGATGGCAGGATACTGACATTTCCCAAGAAAATGCCTCTTTCCTTGTGGGAAAAACTCCTTGCTGGCAACGTGAAAGACGTCGGGGCTTTATCCGATCAATATTTTCCCAAATCTCCCGAACCAAGCCATTGGTCATACCTCCTTAGCCTGCTCGTCTGGCTGCTTTCCGTCGTGCTGCTTTTCCGCCGCGCGATGATCAGTCGGCGGGATCGGATTGCCCTCTCTTCCGAACCGATCCAAGTATAGGCGATACCTGGGTTGCGCAAAACTTGGTTTTTATTGATGAAAAATAGCCGGTAGTGGAGGAACTGTTTTTATTCCGTTTTCGGTGTTTCGTTGGCCGAAGGCCAAGCCGTTCTTCCAGCCCTGGGCAACGCCCAGGGAAATGAGACCCCCGAAATTTCCCTATCGGCCCAACGGGCCAATCCTTCGTCGGGAAGAACGAATGGCCCGTTGGGCCGCCATTTTCTCCTCTTGGCTCCCCCTCCCCTGGGCGTTGCCCAGGGCTGGGAGAACCGTTGCTCCTTCGGAGCAACCCGGCAAGTCGTCACGTGGAAC
>JAFGPV010000131.1 GCA_016936015.1 Pirellulales bacterium | reverse complement strand
CCTCGCGGCCGCGCACGTCGGGCCGGTCGACCAGCACGTGGCGGTCGAAGCGACCGGGGCGCAAGAGCGCCGGGTCGAGCGTCTCGGGGCGGTTGGTGGCGGCCATGATGATCACGCCGCTGTTGTTCGTAAAGCCGTCCATCTCCACCAGCAGGGCGTTTAAGGTCTGTTCCCGCTCGTCGTGCCCGCCCACCACGCTCATCCCCCGGGTCTTGCCCAGGGCGTCCAACTCGTCGATGAAGACGATGCAGGGGGCCTTGGTCTGAGCCTGCTGGAACATGTCGCGGACCCGGGCGGCCCCCACGCCCACGAACATCTCCACGAAATCGGAGCCCGAGAGGCTGAAGAACGGTACCCCCGCCTCGCCGGCGATGGCCTTGGCCAACAGCGTCTTGCCGGTCCCCGGCGGGCCGACCAGGAGCACGCCCTTGGGGATCCGGCCGCCGAGGAGCTGATACTTCTCGGGCAGCTTGAGGAAATCGACCACTTCGCGGAGTTCCTCGACGGCCTCGTCGATGCCGGCCACGTCGCGGAAGGTGATGCCGACCTCCTCCTGGGCGTAGAGTTTTCCCCGGCTCCGCCCGAAGGCGATCGCCGAGCCGGTTCCGCCCAGCCGCCGCACCATGAAAAAGAAGACCACCAGGATCAAGCCCATCAGAATCAACATCGGCAGGAAATTCAGCCACCCGCTGGGCGCCCGCGCGGCGCGGACGTCCTGGAAGCCGTGGTCTTTCAACAAGGTGAACAGGTACATGTTGTCGTTTTCCAGGCCCAGGCGGTCCGTGTGGAACGCCACGTCCGGTTCAGGCTTGGTCCGCTGGTCCTTCGGCTCGAGCACCTCGCGAGTGACGGTGCCGGTGACCTCTTGGGGCTTGATGCAAATCTGGTCGAGACGGCTATAGCGGACGACCGATTTTTCGCCCTCCGCCTCCCGGCAGACCTCCACGGCGGCCTGGGGATTGCGCCCCGGGGAACCTTGCTCGATCAGCGCCACGAGATCCCCGTAGTCGATCTCCAGCGATCTGTCCGACTTCATCAGGCTCGCGAGAAACAGGATCACGAATCCCAGGCCCAGAACGATCCACAGCGTGTTTCCGCCAAGCGGCGACGACTTCCGTTCCGGCGGGGACTTCGGCGGCGGCGGCGCGTCGGGCTGGGGTTCTTCCGGCGGGGTGTTTTTTGTCGTAGGCATCTCTCTATTATAAACTCCCGCACTTTCTTTGCTCTTGCATCGGGCCTGCGACGGCGATAAACTTCCGCGACTTTTTCCAGAATGGGGAATTCCCTGCGCAAATTGTGAGGAATAGCCGGGATGGGACGGGAGTCCCCCCCGTTGGAGTGAATCAGGAGAGGGTATAACCCCCACAGTTGGGATATTTTCCTTGCATCGGAAACCCGGCCTTTTAGAATGAATAGTTGAGGCCCCGGTTTCCTTGGACGGAAAAGAGGCGTCCGCCCCTTTTCACAGACGCGTTTGAGGAGAAGGACCATGAAATTGGCGATACTGGGGACTCTTGCAGGTCTTGGTTTACTGGCGGCTGGCGGCAGCGGATTGGAGATCGGCGGCGAACCGTCGGCCCCGCCGCGGGCCGTGGCCGTCGCGCCGGCCGGCGCCGGAAGCGAGTTGATCGTCGTCCCCTTCGGAACGCCGGAAAAAGGCATGATGCTCTCGGTCATCGATCCGCGGCAGCGGGTGATGGGCGTGTATCGGCTCGACGCGGGCACGGGCAAGATCGCCCTGAAAAGCGTCCGCAACCTCCGTTGGGACCTGCAACTGAACGATTTCAACAACGAGCCTCCGCTCCCGCAGGAGATCCGATCGCTTATTGAGCAGAAGTAAAGGAACCGTCATCGCCATGGCCCAACGCTATTACAACGTCAGCGAAACCGCCAAGTTGCTCGGCACCAGTGAAGAAAACGTCCGCCAGATGCAGGAACGCCGCGAGGTGCACGGGTATCGGGATGGCGCGGATTGGAAATTCAAGGCCGAGGATATTGAGAAACTGGCCTCCGAGCGCAAGACCGCGCCCGTCGCCGAGGAAGAACACGACGAAGTGCTGATGAGCGAATTGGAGCTGGGCCAGGCCTCCGACGCGGGCGCCTCGGGGACCGTGATCGGGATGGACGACCGGGGAAAGAAGACCGAAAGCACCGCGCGGTTTTCCGACAGCGACCTGCAGTTGGATACCGTCGGCGGGCCTGCCGCGGCCAAGAAAGATCCCACGGCGTCGCAGGTCTCGCAGTTCGAGGAACTGGATCTGACGCTGGACGAGGACCTCACGCTCGAGGACAGTTCCGTCAGCCTCGGCGAGAAGAAGCCCCCTCCGCCCAATAGCTCGTCGGTCATGAGCGGCATCGGCGAAAAGAAACAGGACGACGACGATCTGGTCTTGGGCGGCAGCGGCGCCGGCAGCGGCGTGACCCTCGGCGGCGACAGCGGCATCTCGCTGGTCGATCCCGCCGACAGCGGGCTCTCGCTGGAAGAACCGCTGGAAATCGGCGGCGGCGCGGGGGAATCGTTGGAATTGGGCGAGGACGACCTCCTGGTGGCCGGCGACAGCGCCAAGGGAAAAGCCGGCGGCTCAGGCTCCGGCGACTTCCTGCTGACGCCCGCCGAAGACGCTGCCGACCTGGAAGACTCCGAAAGCGGTTCCCAAGTGATCGCCCTGGACGCCGAAGGGGAAGGAGATGAAGCGGCGACCATGATCGCCAGCCGCCAGGACGTCTCCATGGCGACGATGCTCGAGGAGGACGCCGGCCCGGCGCCGTCCGGTTTCCCCGTCTCCCCCGTCGGCATGGCGCCCCTCGGACTGGCCCCGGCCGCGGCCGCCGAAGGCGCGGCCGTGGTCCCCTCCGCCGCCCTCTTGCCCGAAGCGCCCTACACCCCGTTGAACGTCGCCAGCCTGGCGGTTTGCGTCGTCTGTCTCTCGCTCTGCGGAATGATGATGTTCGAATTGGTCCGCAACCTCGGAAGTTACAACCAGCCCGGCGGAATCCCCGGCTGGCTGATGGATACCGTCCTCAAACTTTTCGGCGTCGGATAGGAGGATTCCGTAGCGTTTAGCCCCGGTACTTGTGCCGGGCGTGCATCGGAAAAATACTACTCCCGGCACATGTGCCGGAGCTAAACAGGCGTTCCTCGTCGCCCCGGATTCGAAAGGAGTCGAATCATGTCGGCAGTCAAATGTTCGTTCTTCGTACCGGCTGCGCTGGCGCCGCTCTTGGCCGGCTGTCTCTTCGTGCCTAAAACCAGTTACAACGAAATCCATTCCGAAAACCGCGTGCTGGCCGAGCAAAACCGCGCGCAGGAGACCGAGATCGGAAACCTCCGCGACCACGCCCGGGTTCTGGAAGACCGACTGATGCAGACCGAGCAGCAGTTGGCGATCTACAGCGAGCAGAACGGCCGCGACCGCCGGCAGTTGGCCCGGTACGAAGAGGAACACGACGCCCTGTACCGGCAGTACCAGGCGTTGGCCCGCTCCGCCTACTTGCCCCCCTCGACCGGCGAGCAATTGCTGGCCCTCTCCCGGCGCTATCCCAGTCTCCAATTCGACCCCGCCACCGGTTTGAGCAAGTTGGACACCGACGTGTTATTCGATAGCGGAGAGGCCGAGCTGAAGCCGGGCGCCCGGGAGATGCTCGCCGACCTGGCCCGGGTGCTGAACGCGCCGGAGGCCAAAAACCTCAAGGTGATGGTCGTCGGCCACACCGACGCCCAGGCGATCGGCAAGAAGCCGGTCCGCGAGAAATTCGCGGACAATTTCCAACTCAGCACCGCCCGGGCGCTGACCGTGGCCCAGATCCTGCATCGCTGCGGCCTGCCGGAGCGTCAGATCGGCGTGGCCGGCTTCGGTTCGTGTCAGCCGGTGGCCCCCAACGACACGGCGCAAAACCGTCATAAAAACCGCCGCGTCGAAATCTTTGTCATGTCTCCCGAGGTCCCCGTGATCGGCTGGACCGACTCCATTCCCGGCGTCTACCGGCGATAAAAAAAGGGGACATTCTGCATTATAAAAAAAAGCAGAATGTTCCCTTCTTTCTCTCCTGAGAAAAGAAATTTCATCTCTTGCCCCCTTGACAATCTACTGGCGCTCCAGTACGATGTGGACAGTAACAACGGCACGACCCGTAGGAGGAGACGACGATGGAGTGCATCCCGACCGATCGCGAACTCGAGGCCCTGAAGGTCCTTTGGCGGGACGGCGAAGCGACCGTCCGCGACGTATACGACCGCATGAACTCAAGCGGCGCGAAGCTGGCTTACACCACCGTGCTCAGCCTGTTGCAGGTGATGGAGCAAAAAGGGCTGGTCCGCCACCGGGCCAGCGGCAAGGCGTACCTCTACGCCGCCGCCGTGCAGCGCGACCGCACCTTCCGCCGGCTGGCCGGCTGTTTCCTGGAAAGGGTTTTCGACGGGGCGATGGAAGAGTACCTGGTCCACGCCCTGCAGTCCCGGCGCCTCAGTGCCGAGGAACTGGACCGGTTAGAGGAGATGATCGCCGAGGTCCGGTCGCAGTCGAAAAAATCATTGAAGAAATGATATGAATTTGTAGGAGGCGGCTCCTGCCGCCGATTGTGGTTTTTTATCCTTCCATCGGCGGCAGGAGCCTCCTACACAATGAAAGGCAGGTTTCCATGAACGCATCGAGCATCCCGTTTGCCGGCCCCTTGGTTGGCTGGCTGGCTGATTATTACCTGGCGACGACGCTCCTGCTGCTGATTACCTGGATCGGCTGGCGCTGGGTCCGGCAACCCGCCCGGCGGATCACGGCCGCCTGGACGGTCACGCTGGAACTGCTCGTGCTGGCGGTCGTCTGCGCGTTGCCGTTCTGGCCGCGGATCGCGCTGAGACCGGCTGCTCCGGTGGAATCAACGGTTGTTGCGGACTTGCCGGTGGTTGCAAATCAGGAGATTCCAACGTTTCGGCCGATTCGCCCTCACTCTAACCCTCTCCCGGCGGGAGAGGGGACTCTAGTCGAGCCAGAGGTTGCCGAACCCCCGCCTCCGGCCCCGGCTGAATCTCCGTGGACCTGGAGCGACACGATTGCCGCCGTGTATCTTGCCGGAGCAGCTTTGGCCGGATTTTGGCTCTGCTGGGGCGCCCTGGCGTCGTCGTGGATTTGCCGTCGGGCCGTTCCCGCCGACGATTCCCTGCGGACGGAATTAATGTCGCTGTCGCAGCGCCCGGCACAAGTGCCGGGGCTAAACACGCCGCGGCTGCTGATCAGTTCCCGCGTTTCCACGGCCGTGGCCTTGGGGTTGTTCCGGCCGACGATCGTTCTGCCTGCCGGATTGGCCGAAGGCAGTCTGCCGCACGCGCTCCGGGCGGTCTTGGCGCACGAATACGCCCACATCCGCCGTCGCGACCTGTGGCTGCTGGCCCTGGGTCGCTGTCTGTTTACGGTCCTTTTCGCCCATCCGCTGTTCTGGTGGCTGCGGCGCGCCATCCGCGGCGACCAGGAACTGCTGGCCGACGCGGTGGCGGCCGGTGAGCGGCGGCACGATTACGCCGAAGCGCTGCTCCGCCTGGTCCGCCGCTCCGCCCGGCCCTCGCTCTCGGCCGTCTCGGCGGCGGTGGGCATCTGGGAGGGTTCCTCGCAACTTTCCAGGAGAATTACCATGTTGCTGGACGAAACGTTCCGCGTCGAACTGCACGGTTCCCGTCGCTGGCGCTATCGAGCCTTCGGCCTGCTGATCTTGCTCGGCGCCGCCTGTTCGCTGCTCACGCTCCAGCCCGCCCGGTCGGCGGAGGAGCCGAAAAAGTCCAGTGATACCGCGAAAGCAAAAGCCGCTGAAAAACCGTTTGGGAAACCTGAAACGTCCACGAAAGTCAAGATCGGTAAAACCATGGTTTCCCGCGGCCTCTATACCACTACTCTTACCGACGAGGACGTTCCCCAGAACCTGATCACCCTGCCGGGCTACCCGCTGTTTATCGACCAGGAGGTGATGAAGGAACTGCATCTCACGACGAAACAGGTAAGCAAATTGCGCGCGATTCAAACCAGGCATTTCGGCGTTGACATGCCGAAGTTTTATGAGGGGATAAAAGACTTGCCTTCAGAAGAGCAGGCCAAGAAGGGTGCCCAGTGGAGGCGGGAGGTGCTCAAGGCGATCCGGAAGCAGGTGGAGACCATCCTCGCGCCGGAGCAGATCTGGGCCATCCGGGAGCTTATCCTCGCCAGGGATGCCTATTTCCGATTGCAGGATCTTCAAGTCCAGAAAAAACTCGGCCTGACCGCCAAGCAAGTTGGCCGACTGAAGGAAATCTGCGGAGAGAATGAGAATTGGTATAAGGAATCTGGAAAAATCAAGGACCGGGCGCTGGCCCTACTGACGCCGCCGCAGCGGGCACGGCTCCGCGAGGCGGCCCTGGGGCCGGAAAGGCCGGAGCATTTTATGGAAGAGGGCGTCCAGATCGAGGGGAAATCCGAACCGGTCTTTGTCCCTTCGTCGTATCCTTATCCCGACCTCAGCCAGGAATTCGTGCAGAAGGATTTGAAACTGAACGCGGAGCAAGTCAAACAAATTCGGAAGATTCTCGGCAATAGCTCCACGCTGTCCGAGAAGCTGGTCCGGGAGATGCTGAAACTCTCGCCCGAGAAAGGGGTGAAGCAGGACCTGTCCGCCGGCAGCACCACCGTGTCCAGTGGTACCCTCACCCTCACGGGGTCCGGACAAACCATTGTGTCGGAGGAGCTGAAAAAGCAAGAGGAGCAGCGTTTTGAGAGCATGAAACGGGAGCGGCAAAAGCTGCGGGAGGAACGTAATAAACAACCCCTGGTGAAGATGAGCGTCAAGCTCCGCAATCAATTCGAGGCGGTGCTCACTCCCGAGCAGATCGAGATGTACAAGGACCGGGCCTTCCAAACCATTGCCGAGTCCGCCCTCCAAGACCCCCTCCTGCTGCATGAGATCGGCGCCAGCGACCAACAGCAAACCGCCCTCCGGCGGCTCTTCCGGGAAAAAATGGATCAGTTCCGGCAGATGATGTACGAACAGGGCAAAAAGATGCTGAAGGTCCTCACCCTGCCGCAAAAAGAGAAGCTCCGCGAGGAGATCGAACGCAGCGAAGCCGTCCCCCCCGCGGCCGAGCAGCCGCCCCCGGCTAATCATGGCGAAATGAATGTCAAAGCGAATTCGGGAGTAGTCGTGGGGTGGATTCCCGGAGAAGCGCCCTCAATCGAGATGACCTCCCCAGCCGGCGAATCAACGCATACTTCGTCGCCTCCCGGCCCCGAATACCTCGTCCTGCCGTCCTATTCTATTCTGGTCATGCCGGATATCCAAAAGGAACTGAAGCTGAGTGCCGAGCAAAAGAAGATGCTGCGAAAGATCTCGGCCGATTACCTGGCCGACGTCAAGTCGGAATCCGAAATGATCCGAATCAATGCAATGTTCCTGGCGCCGACGGAAGATCCGAAAAAGCTGGCGGAAGAGTCGAAAAAAAAGATAAAGCAATTGACCGATCGTGTTCGCAAACGGATCGAGGGCCTGCTCACCGCGGAGCAGTTGCAGGCGTTAAAACATCTTAACTTCCTTATGGGATCTTACGGAATGTTGTTAGATCCCCAGGCTTCCAAAGCTCTCGAATTGAGCCCCGAGCAGCAGAAGCGTATCAAGCAATTCCGCCAGGAAGAAAATCGGCGGACGGAAAAAGAATATGATAAATACACGGATCAAACTTTTGCCGTGCTGAGTCCGGAACAGCAGAAAAAACTCCGCCCCGAGGTGGAGCGGTTTTATCGGGATACCCACGAGGAGATGGCCGAGAAGTTCAAGCCGAACGTGCAAACGGTCACGCGCGAGGGGGAGGAGGGCCAGGTGGTAGGGACAGTCACACTGGAACTGGAAGGGGATATTCATTTCGATGCTTATTATTTCGTCGCTGTGGCTGAGACGGCTCTGCCCGTTTATGAAAATTTGAGCCGGCCGGAGGTCCAAAAAACCTTGGGAATCAGTGCGGACCAACAGAAACAGTTGCAGGAAATCGCGGCCGGATTCAAAAAGGATTCGGAAAAGGACATGCAGGAGCTGACTCAGTTCGAGCACTGGCAGAAAAGAGATCAGCAGGTCAAGGCGGTCCGTCGGCAAATTGAGAAGCTGCTGAAGCCGGAGCAGTTGACGGCGATGAAAGACATGATCTTCCGCACGCAGGCGCCCCTTGTGCTGGCCGACGCGCAAAACGGCGTCCGGGAGAAGATCGGCCTGAGCGACCGGCAGAAGGCCGACCTGGACCGCATTTCCCGGAACTTCAACGGCGAAACCAACCGCATCAATCGAACGACGGAGGAGAAAATCCTCGAGCTGCTCACGCCGCCGCAGCAGGAGAAGCTCCGCGCGGAGTTGGACCGCCGGGGATGGTGTCCCTGAAAGTAGGGCAGGTTGCCACCCTGCCCCGGAAACGCAGATGTGTTGATCCTCAAGAAGCGAATATTATCTAGCCGGCGGCTAACAGCCGCCGAGGGAGAAGAGAGTTGATCCTCGGCGGCTGTTAGCCGCCGGCTATTGATTGCTGCTTTTTCAATCTGATACTTCAGAGCCTCCGCCAGTCCCCTCCCCGAAAAGCGCAACCAGGAATTCCTGGCACTCATCTTGAATACCGGGGCACTGGCTCTCGCGGGGACCGGCGACGTTGAGGACTTCGACGCCGTTTTCTTGCAGCCAGTCGAGGACGTTTTTCTTCGAGGGCGGCCGGGTGAGATCGACGACGCGATGGGATTTCTGATGTTCTTCGCAGAGACGTTGCGTCAGCCGGGTGCCGCCGGTCAAGGGGCCGCGGCAAAGGATCAGCGTGGCGTCGGCATCGAGGACGTTTCTCTCGGTGCGGTCCGTGTAGTCGGCCGAATCGGTCTCCCGGAGCCGATAACGCTTGGGGATGGCGCCATCTTCGGTCAGCCGGCCCTTCGGACACCAGCCGCCGTGGGGAATCTTCAGCGCCCGGGCGGCGTTGAGCGCCCCGCGATCCACGCCGGTCTGTCCGCCGGAGATGATTTTCATATTCTCAAAAATACGCTTTGACACGCCCGGCGGAAATCGCTATTCTCCCGCCCTTGCCTGACGGCCAAAGCCGCCACCGTAAGTCGCCCTCCCCTTTGGCGATGTGGGTCGGGTTGTACACCCGATCGCCGGGAGCGGCTTTGGTCGTCGTTTAATACCTGAGAGGCAGGATGCCTCTTTTATATTCCCCACCAGGGAGGGTGACGTGGTGAACGATCGGCAACGTGTGCTGATTGTAGACGGATCGGAGGAGAATCGGGAGGTCTTGCAGACGGTTTTAGAGCGTCGGGGAATCGGCACGCAGGTTGCCTCCCGGCCAATGGAGGGGGAAAGGCTCGCCCGGCAGTTTCCGCCCGACCTGATCGTCTACGATCTCGATTCCGCTCCCGTCGTGGAGCAGTCCGGCTCGGCGCAGTGGCCGGAAGATACGCCCGATCCGGCGGTGGCCGTTCTCTTTTTAGGCACGCTGCGGCGGCAGTGTCCCCCGGGACCTCAACGGGAATTCGTCTCCAAGCCCTATCACTACGGGCCTCTGATTTGTAAAATTGAGGAATTGTTAAAAAGCACTCACCGCAAAGAGGCCGCGTAAGGTATCCGGACCATCCGTAGGTTATGCTTCAGCATAACACTTCCGGTAGGTTATGCTTCGGCGTAACGCCTTCACTTCCCTCCAGCATCGTTATGCTGAGGCATAACCTACCACGTTAATTCTCCTCGGAAGTGCCCTCCCGGGGCATGGAGGGTCTCCTCGGACGGCAGGGTGCAGAGGGATTCGTCGTGCCCACGCTGTTTGTCATTCGCGGAGTCGATCAAGGCAGCCGTTTCGAGCTGGAAGGGCCGATCCTCCGGCTGGGACGCGACTCCTCCAACGCCGTCCAGTTGCACGACACCGAGGTCTCCCGACAGCACGCCGAAATCCGTTGCCTCGACGACCAGTTTTCGATCTCGGACCTGGACAGCTCGAACGGGACGTTCGTCAACGGCCGGCGGATCCAACATCAGCCCTTGCAAACCGGCGACCAGATCCAGATCGGCGGCACGTCGATCCTCTTTACCGGACGCCTGGAGGAGGCCGACGATCTGGCCCACGCGGTGGATATCGGCTTGGCCCAGGAGGACGGGGATTCGTCGCGGATCGTCCATACGGTCAGCCAGGAGGAAGGGAGCAAGATCTTCGACGCCCGGGCCGAGGCGCCGCAAAACTCCTGGCTCGCCCGCGCCCGGTCCAATCTGCAGATCATGTACCGCACGGCCCTGGCCGTCAGCCACACGTTGGACATCGACCAGCTCCTGCAGCGGATCATGGAACTGATCTTCGAATGGGTGGAATGCGACCGCGGCTGCATCCTGCTGATGGATTCCGAGAACAAGGTCCTCCAGCCGCGGGTTCATCGCAGCCGCGACCGCCGCCGCGTCGAGGACAAGATCACCATCAGCAAGACGATCCTCGACTACGTGATCGGGAAGAACGAGGGGGTGATCACCAGCGACGCCCGGCTGGACGACCGCTGGGACGCCGCCGGCAGCATCCTGCAGATGGGCATCCGCGAGGCGATCTGCGTCCCGATGCAGGGCCGCTACGACGTCGTCGGCGCCATCTACATCGACACCTCCACCACTCCGCAGCACTACCTCAAGCAGGGCGGCTCGGCGAAGTTCACCGAAGACCACTTGAAATTGATGATCGCCATCGGCCACCAGGCGGCCCTGGCCGTCGAGGACACCCGCTACTACTCGGCCATGGTCCAGGCCGAACGCCTGGCTGCCGTCGGACAAACCATTGCCACGCTCTCGCACCACATCAAGAACATCCTCCAGGGCATCCGCGGCGGCAGCTACCTGATCGAAATGGGACTGAACGAGCACGACGAGGAAATCGTCCGCAAGGGGTGGAACATCGTCGATAAAAACCAGAACAAAATCTCCGCCATGGTCCTGGATATGCTCACCTTCAGCAAGGAACGTGAGCCGGACCTGGTCCCGGCGGATCTGAACGGCACCGTCGGCGACGTGATCGAACTGATGCAAGTCCGGGCCAAGGAACTGGAGGTCCGGCTGGACTGGCAGCCCGACGCGACGCTGCCCGAGTTGGTCTTCGATCCCGAGGGGATCCACCGCGCCGTGCTCAACGTGGTGACCAACGCCATCGACGCCGTGGCCGAGGACGAGCCGCCCGGCCGGGTTACGGTCCGCACCGCGTACGACGCCGCGGGCCCCACAGCGCGGATCGTCGTAGAAGACGATGGGCCGGGCATCCCCGCCGATCAAAAAGAACTCCTCTTCACTGCGTTCGTCTCCAGCCGGAAGAGCCGCGGCACGGGCCTGGGCCTGCCGGTGAGCCAGAAGATTGTCCAGGAGCACGGCGGCAAGATCCTCGTCGAGAGCCAACCGGGCCACGGCGCCCGCTTCACCATCGAACTGCCCGCCAACCTCACCGCCTCTGAAGAACCCGCCCCCGACGCCACGTCGAAAACCGCGCAGCATGGATGACCTCCATGAGTGAGGATTCCGGTTTCGGGATTCAGGGACGAGACTTTTCATTATTCATCTTCCGGTTGACGGGTAATTTATCTTGCTGAATTTTTGCCCGATTGAGCGCTGAATTGTTGCACAAGATGGGGTCTCGATGTGCAGGTTTTTACGAGTCCGCGCGCGAATTGTTGTGGATGAATTGTTGAGCACTTCAAGGGTGCAAGGGCGGTTTCGCCCGGTGTTTTTCGATGTTTGGCGATTTTTTACGCTGTTTCGCAGGAGTGATTTTTGCTCGTTTTTAAATCCACGATGCAAGACGGTTTTGCGTTCTTTCTCGGGAAATATGGGGTTTTTCGGGGTGGAATTTTTGCCGCTTGTGTTTGGGTAAATCCATGCGTCGCGAAGTGCAGGGAGTTGGTCATCAAACTTTTAAAAATGCACGGTCGGGCCCTCGGCCGGGCGGGTTCTTGGTTCTTTAGAGGTAGGTTGTTGCTCAACATATTTCGATTTTCCCACGTTTTTTCATTTGGGATCGTTCCTTCCCATAGCAGATTGATAGCTGGGGGATCGGCGCATATTTTCCACGCCAAGTTCGGGGGTTGGAATCGCATGGCGAAGCCGCTGATATGGGCTGCTAAAATTGCAGTGATTTTTGACCATGCAGCAGTCGCATTCCGAGGATGCTTTTATTCCAATGGTTATGATGATCGACGG
>JAFGPV010000130.1 GCA_016936015.1 Pirellulales bacterium | reverse complement strand
GAACTCCGCGATTGGGACTAAGTCGTAACAAGGTAGCCGTAGGGGAACCTGCGGCTGGATCACCTCCTTTCTAAGGATTTTTTAACATCCCCGAGTCCTCACGACTCGGAATAAATTCTGTGGAGCGGATCGAAATTTGATCGACTTCAGACTTGATGGAGCCACTACCATTTTATATTTAAAAAGCCCGGCCGGGATCCAAACCCCGACCGGGCTTTTGCTTTCCCGGAAGGCACAGCGAGCCGGGCCGTCCTTGGCCCCGGCTGATGATTTTTATTGCAAATCGTCCATTGCAAATTGTAAAAATGCAAATTGAACAACCTCGACTTCCTCTCTCATAAAACTGCTCTCCGTACTCAGTACTCCGTACTCTCTCCCCCCACCCAGATCGTTCATGCCCCATTCCGCCCACTTGCTCCCAACCCCTCACAATGGTATAGTTGAATAATCGGATCAAGAATCGAAATCAGGGATATTCGCCATGACTCCCGAAACCATCCAAAAACACTTGCTCCATCACCCGTTCCGGCCCTTTCGGATTTTTGTTTCTGACGGTGCGGTCTACGACGTGCGGCAACCGGAGATGGTACTGGTCGGACAGCGCGACGTCGTCATTGGCTTGCCTAAGCCAGGCGAGCAATTTCCCAGAGACATGGCGTATTGCGACTTGCTTCACATCACCCGCATCGAGCCGATCAACGGCCGCACGAAACCCAAGACGCGGAAATAGGATATCGTCAGGTTTCATGGTGAAGGAATCATCGCATGGGATTGACCAAAGTCACCACGAAACTCACCAACATCGAGTCTCCGAAGAAAAGCTACGAATCCCTGTTCTTAGTGGACACCGGCGCGACGGACTGCCTCGTGCCTTCTGATGAGTTGGAAAAACTCGGCATCTCTAAAGAGGGAAAAATGTCTTATGAATTGGCCGATGGAACCGTGAGAGAATACTTCTTCGGATTGGCGCGCATCGAATTCATGGGCGAGACCACCGCCGGGCGCGTGATTTTCGGCGAACCCGGCTCCGAACCTCTCCTTGGAGTCACGGCGCTCGAGTCGGTGGGAATCATGGTTGATCCCGCCAACAAAACGCTAAAACGCCTTCCCGCCATCCCCTTGAAATAGAAATCGGAGTTTTCGTCCGGAGTCGGTCCTTGTCATGCAGCGGGATGCGGTGATCGCCGTACCCAAACCGGGCGAGGAAATCGCCCGACGCGTGGTCCCTTGCGACCTGTCGCACATCACCCGCATCGAACCGGTCGACGGTGAAACGAAATCCATGCAGCAGGATTGATGGCTGTCACCTTTTTTCTTTTTGCCGCAGGAAAAACTCCAGCAGTGCGGGATTCTTGAAGAACTCGTCGCAGACCTCATGGCCCTTGCCGTGGATGACGACCAGTTTTCCGTTGCCGCCGAGGGCCGTGTAGCGTTTGATCAGTTCGCCGCTGTTGCGGGGCAGGGGGACCAGCGTGTCGACGTCGCCGTGGACGTGGAGGATCGGGATCTTGGCTTTGGCCAACGGGGCCAGCCGGTCGATGGGATTATGTTCGGCGAGGTGCTCTTTCAGTTCGGCCTCGGTCATTCCGTAGGCGGGGCAGGCTTGGGCCAGGCCCGGCCAACTCGAGGGATCGCAGACGGTGTAGATGCCGCCGATGCACTGCACGGCGCCGGGATGCTCGGCCGCCCAGTTGTAGAGCATCAGGCCGCCGCGGCTCTGCGGCAGCAGGCACGCCTTCGGGGCGAGGTGGTAATGGGCGACCACGGCCCGGTAAAAGTCGGTATAAACGGCCCGGCCCCCGGGACTGCCGTAGGACTCGCCCACGTCGACGCCGGCGATGGCGAAGCCCTTGGCCAGCAGGCGCGTAAACAGCCAGCCATGGCTCGGATCGGGCATTGCGTTGCCGGGTCGAACAAACGTCGGCGCATACCAGATCCACGGCCGGGCGCCGTCGGCGGCCGGTTGGTCGGGTAGGATGACGAATCCCTTATTGGGATTTGGTCCCACCAGAAAATCTTCGCGCCGCGCCCCATATTCTGTGGATTTCGTGACCTGAGAAAGCTTTTCCGATTCGGGCGATGGGGCGGATAAGGTCTTGAATCCTGTCCCGCATGTCCTCTCTCCCCGACCACTGTGTGGTGCCCGGAGAGGGTCAGGGTGAGGGCTATTTAACGGTAAGATAGCCCTCACCCCCTGCCCCTCTCCCGGAAGGAGAGGGGAGTTTTGAATCATAAAATCTTGATTTGCTTCGGTGCGATGCGGTTTTTTTCCCCGGGCGTTGCGCCAGGGGGAGTAGGTCCGCACGTGGACGGTCTTGCCGTTGGGTAAAAATTCCAGCAGCCTCAGGTAGCCCTGGCCCCCGTGGGGCATATTTTGGTAGTTTGCGAACAACTGGTGCACCACGTGGCCGTCGTCTGCGGGGCTGGCCAGATAGCTTCCTGCGCCGAGGGGATCGAGGGGGCGTTTGAAGGCCGGATTCGTGTGGTGACCGTTGAAGACCAACAGCAGGTTCGGATTGTCCTTCAGGGCGTTCCACGTCTGCTGGCCGTCGTTCACGCCGCCGGGCAGGGTGCTGATACCCTGGTTGTCGGCCGTTCCGTCGCCGTTGTTGTCGTGCGGATTTCCCTTTTGCTTTGCCCCCTTGGCGGCCCAATCCGTCCGCGTCCCGTCAAAGGTGAGATAAGAATGGGTGACGATCATGGCCTTGCGGCGGGGGAACCGCTTTAGCAGGCCGTCGGCCCAATCGAGGACCTTGTCTCGGGGACCGTATTCCAGGGAAATCACCAACCAGTCGGTGTTTCCTGCGCTGAAGAGGGAATAGCTGTTGTTGGTCAGGGCCGGTTCCGCGGGCCAGACGCCGCCGAAGGTCGGCTGCTTTTTCAGCCGCGTAACGGGAAAATATTCCGACATTCGGCTCTCGCGGGTTAAAGCGTTTTTGTGGTAATCGTGATTTCCCAGGGCGAGAGAGTAGGGGATGTCCGCCTGCTCCAAAGTTTTAAAGGCGTCGGAGGCGACGGTCCATTGGCCGGGCGAGTTGCTTTGCGTGATGTCGCCTTCGTGGAGGACGTACTGGATATTCAGCGCCGCCTTGTTGTCGGCGAGGAATTGCGTTTGTCCCTTGAAGACGTCGGGATATTGAAAGGAGTAGTATTGGGTGTCGGGGAGGATCGCCAGCGTCCAGGAGTCGGGCTGGATCGGGGGCGGCGCCGCCGAGGCCGTCACGGCAATCCACCAGGCGATAAAGACTCCTGCCGCGCGAAAAATCTTCCAATGTTTCCTCATAGGGCGACTTTCTCTTTTTCAAGGATGACTTGGGTGCCATGCCCACGCTGGCGTGGGCATGTCTTGTTTTTCCCACATTTCCAACATGCCCACGCCAGCGTGGGCATGGCACCCGATTTCCTGACTTTCCGCAACGAGGACATTAAGGGACGGGCGAGGTCTTTTCCGGCGCCGGAGCGGAGGAGAGCTTGAGCACGAAATCCTGGGAGGCTTCCGTGCGGTTCGGATTCTTTCCGTGTTTATCGAGCCAGGGCGAGTAGGTCCGCACGTGGACCGTTTCCCCGTCGGGCAAGAATTCCATCAACCGCATGTAGCCCAGGCCGCCCTTGCGGAGGAACTGGTAGTTGGCCAGGATCTGGTGCACCACGTTTCCGTGGTCGCCCCGGCTGACCAGGTATCCTTCGCCGTCGTTCAGCACGTGTCCGCAGAAGACGAACTTCAGGTTGGCGTTGCCCTTCAGTTTATTCCACATTTCCTCGCCGTCGTTGACGTCGACGGAGAGTTTCTCATAGCCGCCGGAGTGCGGACTCCAGGCCTGCTTGTTCCCTTTGGCAGCCCAATCGTAGCGCGTGCCGTCGCAGTAGAGGTAGGCGTGGGTGACGATCATCGCCTTCCGCTTAGGATATTTTTTCAAAATTTTGTCGGCCCAGGCGACGACTTCGTTGCGGGGGCCGAATTCCAGGGCCAGGACCAGCCAGTCGGTTCCTCCGGCGCTGAACAAGGAATAGCTGTTATGCGTGGAATCCGGTTCGCCGGGCCAAACGCCGCCGAAGGTCGGCTGCTTTTTCAGCCGCGTCACGGGAAAGTATTCGTTCATCAACGACGCGGAGCGGCCGTCGAAAGTTTTATACTTCACGGGATAATCGTGATTGCCCGGCGCGATTAAATAATCGACGCCGGCCTTTTCCAGCAGGGCGAATGCCTTGGAGACGCGTTTCCACTCGGCGGGCGTGTTCCGGTTCGTCGCGTCGCCCTCCTGCAACACGAACGCCAAATTCAGTTTCTCCTTGGAATCGGCCAGGAACTGCACTTGGGACGTGAGGATCGTGGGGTGCCTTTCGGCGTAGTGCTGGGTATCGGGAAGAATGGCCAGCGTCCAGGAACCCGGCGTTAGGTCGGGCGGCGCCGCCGGGGCCAGGCTTTGGATGCCGATAAGAAATAACATGCAACAAAAAACAAACCGGAGTCTCTTCATGATCACACCGTCCTTTCGCTGAGAGAAATCACTGTTTGTATTTGAGGTTCAATCACTTGCGGGCGCAAAAGGCGATTGCGATTTTGATCGTCAACCAGCGCGGCGTTGACGGTTCGGGAACGGCAATCGGATTGCTGAAGTCGATAAATGCCCAAACCGGTGTCTTGGTAGGAAATGGGGAATATCTCTGTGATTTCCACCAAGCGGCTGGTGGAGTTGCAACATTGGAAACCAACATGATGCTCATACCATTTTAATAATGCACGTTCATTTGGACAACGGTATGCCCGATCATCCTCCACTGTGGCAGGGTGTGACAGGGGAGGGTGTTTTTATCTCAAAGGAAGGGCCGTTTGTGGACCGGAAGTGATTTAGCGTCACAAATTTTCTTCTTCCAATCCCTTGCCTTTCTCATCCCTTGATGGGGGTTGTGAAAGTCCGGCAAACGGCAGCGTTGTCAATGGAAGTGCCCCGGGCGTTCCGACGCCGGCGAGCCAGCAGAAGTCCGGCGGCGGTCAGCAGGAGAATCCAGGATGTCGGCTCCGGTGCGACGGAGGAAGACGTTCCCCCCTCTTCGAGAGCCGGGGGTTGCATTGCAGTTCTTCCCGAGGCGCCGATCGTCAGCGTGGATACGCTGATCGATCCGGCCGTAAGCGTGGAACTGCCGCCGCCGACTACTACGGAGCCATTGCCAGTCAGATTTTCCATGGTTACGGTTCCTCCGTTTGTCACGTAGAGCGTTGCATCTCCAAGCGACAAATCTCCCGCGGTCAACGTCCCCTCGATATTGATGATTTCCGCAGTGAGGGATCCGTTGATCTCCAAGGTCCCGCCGCTGCCAACCTCGACATCCGTGGTGATCTGCAGCGAACTGCCGTCCCGGATGGTGACCTGGCCGCCGTCGCTGACGGAAAGCGAATTCGCTTCCTGATCGAAGGTGACGGTCACGGTCGAGGGCGTGTCCACGATCACATCGGCCAATCCGTTGGGGTACGGCGGGGGAAGAAAGCCGGTCCACGTCCGGTCGGTCCAGTCGCCGTCGTGACCGGCGTTCCAGGTCATCTCGTGGAGGGGCGGGGATAGGGAGATCGGATCACTGAAGTCGATGTACGCCCAAACGAAGTAGGTGTCCTGAAGGTTCATCGAAGTCGTGCCGTTGAAATCGTATGAGTGGATCAGGAAATTCCCCAGTCCGTCAGGCTCGTAGGTGAGAAAGTTGTCGTCCGGGGCGGTCCCTACGCTGCCCGAGGTGAATTCCCTGGAGGTGGTCAGGATCAGCATGCCCGTCTCGGGCGTCTCCCCGGGGATCGTCAGCCGGTATTGACCCGTGCTCAAACGGAGCATCGCAAAGCTGCCGACGGAAGCAAAATGACTGCCCGAAGTTCCGTTGAAATATCCGCCGATGAGGTTTTCGGTAACGTAAGGAAGATACAGGAAGCTGAAGTCGGCGTCCACGCCGTTTTGCGAAAAGGTCGGGAAGTTCTCCTGCACCCGCAGGTCCCAGCCGCTGCCGTCGGCCAGTACGCCCGTGTTGACGACCTTGTTGCTGTTGTTGTTGCCGATGGCGAACAGCATCCCGTCGGTGCGGGAATCGACGCCCAGGTCGAGCGTGTACCGGCCGGCGTAGGTTCCGCTCTTGGTGAGATTTTCCTGGGCAACGCCGTTGGCGGCGATCATCACGCCGTCGGACCGGACCTGGGCGCCCTGCCAGCCGGCGTCGAAACGGAACCAGGCCACCGACGTGTTGAAGTTCGCTTCCTTCTCGGAGGTGCTGCCGGCCTGCATCACCGACAGCGTCAGGAAGCCGTCCGAAAAACTGTTCCGCCCCGCCTCGACGGTGGCCTGGACGCCGTCGCGTACGTTCTGCGTGACCGTGGCCAGGAGGATTCCCTGGTCGTAGGAGATGCCTTCGCCGCCGACGGAGATCTGGTAATCGCCGCGATTGACCTGCAGCGTTCCCACTTGGGGAGTGCCCGACTGCGGCACGCTCAGGCCGTCAAACGTATTCGACGAGGGTAGGGCCGGTCCCGTGGCGACGAGATTGGCGCCGAGGGCGTGCTCCATCGCCGGCGCCCACGGCGTCAGCGAAGACAGCGAGATCACGAAATCATGGTCCGATTCGGTGCGATATGGATTGAGTCCCTGGGCGTCGAGCCACGGCGAGTAAGTTCGCACGTGGACCGTATCGCCGTCGGGCAGGAACTCCAACAACCGCAGGTAGCCCTCTCCCCCGTCGTCGAGAAACTGATAATTGGCCAACATTTGGTGGACCACATTGCCGTTGCCGCCCACGCTCTCCAGGCGGCCGGTCCCATCATTGAGCACGTGCCCGTTGAAGACGAACTTGAGATTTGCGTTATCCTTCAGTTTCTGCCAGATATCCTCGCCGTCGTTGACGCTGCCCAGCGCCTCGGGATTATCGTTATAGTAGGTTTGCGGACTCCATTCTTGTGCATCCCCCTTGGCGTCCCAATCGTAGCGCGTATCGTCGGAATACATGTAGATGTGGGTGACAATGATCGCCTGCCGGTCGGGATGGGCCTTGAGCACTCCGTCCGCCCAGTCGACGATCTCGTTGCGGGGGGCGCATTCCAGCGCCAGCGCCAGCCAGTCGGTGCCCCCGGCACTAAAGAGAGAATAGCTGTTGTGGGTCAAAGTCGGTTCGCCCGGATAGACTCCGCCGAAAGTCGGCTGGTCGTCCAGCCGCGAGACGGGAAAATAGTCCGACATCAGGGAGAGACGGTTAATCATGTGGCCGTTCTCGCCAAAATCGTGATTGCCGGGTGCAAGAAGATAGTTAACCCCGGCCGTCTCCAACGTTACCAAGGCGTTTGAAGCGACGGCCCATTGAGTGTCCAGGTTCTTATTGACGATGTCGCCTTCGTGGAGCACGAAACCCAAGTTGAGCGAATTTTTGTAGTCGGCCAGGAACTGCGTCTGATTGTTAAAAATCTCAGGGTACGACTGGGCGTACTTCTGCGTGTCCGGCAGAATCGCCAGCGTCCAGGAGCCGGGAGTGATGGGAAGCGGCGCAGCCATGACCGCCGAAGCCGTAATGCTTAAAACACAGGCCGCTCCGGAAATCAGAAATTTGATCATCATCAGCGTGCCTCTCTTTTCGATCGACCCTCGGAAATGATGGATGGCATGGTCCCAGGAAGCGGCGCGGCAGAATCGCGCCTTTTCTATGCAGTCTATTTCCCGAGAAAAAAAGAGACAATGTTTTTTTGATGTGAAAAACAGTAAAAATAATTAGATTTTCAACAATCGGCGGTTGTAACCATTCAAGGGTCAATCGTCATCCTGAGCGCAGTGAAGGATCCCGCGTGGAAGTGTTCTACGGGCGAGATCCTTCGCTGCGCTCAGGATGACAGATACGTTACCGACCTGTAAACCATTGCCGGCGGTTCATCTTCGCACCACGCCGGGAGAGACGTTGGGGGAAGAAAAAGGACTTGCTTGGGGTCAGGCCGTGATTTGTGATTATTGAGTCTCAGGAAAAGACTGTCGTACTCTTACATCAGAGCCGGGCCGTGTCGGCCCGGAAATGCTGGGGCGACACGCCCCGGCTCTGGCCCACGCGTACGACATTTTTAATCTGATCCTCAATCGCATGAACTGGCGGACTTTCCCATGCCTTTTCAAAGTAAAGATAAAGATATCTGGACCTGGTGGCCTCGGGCGGGCAACCGCCCG
>JAFGPV010000129.1 GCA_016936015.1 Pirellulales bacterium | reverse complement strand
CCCCAACCAATGGCCGGCAACCCGCCGCCTGGCGACGCCCCCCCGCCTCCACCCCCCCGAAGTGTTCCAAATGCCCATGCTGTTGCCCAATGGCTTCATGGAATTAAAACCGTTAAAAACTCGTTCCGGCAAAACCGAGCAAAAAAATGCCGGATATCGAAAAATACAGAACCAAAACGACTTCACGCCCGAAAAGTGCTCAACAATTCGCGCACAACAATTCCCGCGCGGTACCGTAAAATCCGGCACTTCGCGCCCCCGTATTGTCCAACAATTCAAACCGAAATCGCACAACAATTCGGGCAAGAAAAACCGCCTTCCCGCACCTGCCTTGGCGCAAAACTCCCTTTCAGAGATATTTTTAACGTCTCCATTTTACGGAGACTGCAACCGATAATCCTTCAACCGCAATGCCCGCAATGCCCGACATCCGACCCTGTCACACCGCCGTGTTGTTTGCCCTCGGTGCCGAGGCCGGGGGACTGGAAGACTTGCTGTCGGGGCTGGTTACCATCCGCGGTGAAAATTTCGCGGCCAAGGAGGGCGGGTGGAAGGGGCGAAGGGTGGTCGTGGTCCGCACCGGGCCGGGCCGGGAGGCCGCCGCGGCCGCCGCCGAGACCGTCATCGACGGCCACCGCCCACAGTGGATGATCTCCGCCGGGTTCGCCGGCGGATTGGATCCCGCGATTGCCCGTTATGCGATCCTCATGGCCGATCAGATCGGCTGCGAAAGCGGCGAGTGGCTGAGGATCGATAACTCCCCTCTCCCAATGGGAGAGGGGCAGGGGGTGAGGGCGAACTTACCGAACAACAGCCCTCACCCTAACCCTCTCCCAAGGGGAGAGGGGACCACAATCGGAAAACTTTTAACCCTTGATCGGGTTGTCCGCTCACCGGAGGAGAAGAAGGAACTATTCGAGAAGTCTGGGGCGATAGCCGCCGACATGGAGACCTATGCCGTGGCGGAAGTCTGCCGCCGCCGCGAAGTGCCGCTGCTGTCGGCGCGAATCATCCTCGACGTAGCGGAGGAGACGCTGCCGCCGGACGTCGAGCGGCTGCTGCGTCAGCCGAGCGAGGCCGCCCGCTGGGGCGCCGCGCTGGGTACGATCTTCCGCCGGCCGCGTGCCGTCAAGGATCTCTGGGCGCTCAAAGAGCGCTCACTGATCGCCTCGGAAAAGCTGGCAAAATTTGTCCTCGAACTGATCGCCGCCCTGCCGGAATAATAATCCATCACGGGTAGCCCCGATTGCTTGTCAATCGGGGTGCCGGCAGGCACAAGAGGGATGGGGAGGGCCTCTTGCGGTTTCACCGCCCCGATAGCTGAGCTATCGGGGCTACCCGCTCATTTCTCTTCGTTCCTTGATCCAATATAATATATTTCCTCTTTTGTCTCCGAAATCACGGGAGTGCACAACGATGAAACGGATAATGTGGATCACGATTGGATTGGTGGCGGTGGCTGCCGTCCCGGCGCTCGCCGCGGACGGCGGCGCGAAGACGCCCATTGTCCCCGAGGCCGACGGCACGATCACGCTGCCGGCCGACCGGGCGACGCTGCACGGCGAGAAGATTGTGCTGCGCCCCTGGGGCGACACCGGCGACATCTGCACCTGGGTGCGGCCGGACGATTGGGTCTCTTGGGAGTTCTCGCTGCCACAGCCGGGATCCTACCTCGTGGAATTCCTCTACTCCTGCGACAACGGAGTGGAGGGGAGCACCTTCGAGGTCGCTGTCGGCGAGAGCCGGCTGGCCGGAAAAATCTCCCGGGCCACCGGGTCGTGGGAGGAATACCGGCGGCTGAAGGTCGGAACGTTGGACTTGAAGGCCACGGCGGAGCAGACACTCTCGATCCGGCCGCGGGACATCCCTCACGGCGCCGTAATGAACCTCCGCCGCGTCCGCCTGGTGCCTGCTGAGAAATACGAAGCCAAAATCAAGGCCGAACTGCTCGCGCCGCTTCAGGCCCTCCACCGGACGGTGATGGTCGTCCCCAATTTCCACCCGGCAAGCTGCGGGTGGCTGACCGATTTCTCCACCGAGCGGAACTATTGCGGCTACACGTACCTCAGCCACCTCGACCGGGTTCGCGACGATCCGACCTACTGTTTCGCCCTCTCCGAGGTGAACACGCAGATGGCGATCCTGGCCTTCGAGCCGGAGCGGTTCGAGGAACTGAAGCGGCGGATCCGTGAAGGCCGCGTCGAGGCGTGCAACGCCTTCTTCCTCGAGCCGACGATCACGCTGTCCGGCGGCGAGGCCCTGGTGAAATGCGGCGTCGAGGGACTCCGCTGGCAGGAGCAGATCCTGGGCGTGCGGCCCCGGCTGGCCTGGATGATCGACATCTGCGGAGTGCACGAACAGATGGGGCAGATCGTTGCCGGGTTGGGCCTGGATGCGATGGTCTATTGCCGCAACAATCCGACGCACAGCGTCCCCCACTGGCTTCAATCGCCCGACGGCACCCGCGCGCTGGCGATCAACTCCTCGAATTACGCCGACCTGTGGAAGGTCTTTTCCACCCCGAAACCGCTGAATCTGGAGCAACTGAGCGAGTGGGCCGTGGACTTTCAGGAGAAATCGAAATGGACGCCGCCCGGCGCGCCGATTTTCATCCTGGGCGGCTACGGCGACTATTCCCGGCCGCCCCGATATCAAAATTATCCCCGCGAATTCTTGAAACAGTGGGAGGCCGTCGCCCCGCACGCCCCGCTGAGTTTCACCGTGCCCAGCCGATATCTCGACGCCTTGCTGCCCCTGATACAGTCGGGCAAGGTCAAACTCCCCGTCACCCAGAACGGCACCTGGATGAACCAGTACAATTCGTTCTGGAACGAGAACCCGAAGGCCAAAACGTCCTTCCGCCGGTCCGAACACCGGTTGCAGGCAGCCGAGGCCCTCTCGGCCGTTGCCAGCTTGCAGTCGCCGTTCCGCTATCCGACGGCCCCGCTCTACCACGCCTGGCTGCTGCTCTGCCTGAACATGGACCGCAACTCGCTGTGGGGGGCGGCCGGCGGGATGGTCTTCGAGCATCCGACCTCCTGGGACGTCCGGGACCGGTACGAGAAGGTGCAGGAAATTACCGCGAAAAACACAGAACAGGCCTTCCGCGGTCTTCTGGACGCCGGTGACTGCGTGGGACTGTTCAATCCGATGAATTTTCCCCGCTCCACGCCCTTCCTGGTCGAACTGCCCCAAGGGACCCGCCTGCGCGGCGTGACGTGCCAGGCCGACGCCGACGGGCTGACGCTCTGCCGTGTCGATCTCCCCCCGTTTTCCACGTCGATTTTTCCCCGGATTGCCGAGCCGGCGCCCTCTCCCCAACCGGCTCCCCTGCCGGAGACGATCGAAACGAAGCACTATTCCGCCAAGATCAATCCGGCAAGCGGCGCCCTGGCCAGTTTGAAATTAAAACCCTCCGGCCGCGAGATCCTGGAGAAGCCCGTGCTGGTTGTGGCTGAACGCGGGGCCGACTTTCACGACACACTTCCCCGGCCGCGGCGCAAGCGGCTGGCCGATTCCGCGCAGTTCAAACCGGAGATCGAGGTCGCCGAAGGCCCGCTGGCCACCGTGGTGCGGGCGCGGGGTAAATTCTTCGGCGGCGGGGAACTCTGCCAAACGATCCGCTTCTACGCCGACGATCCGCGGATCGACTTCGAGGTCGAAACCGAAAATATCCCCGACGACACTCTCGTCCTGGTTGAATTCCCCTTCGCCCGGGAGATTAAGGAAACGCGGCGGGGCGTTCCCTACGGATTTGCGCACTGCGCCTGGGCGACGCCGAACCCGGAGCTGTCCCCCTTCGGCGACGGCGTTTTGCCCGCGGTCCGCTGGTCGCATTACGCTTTCACCGGCGGCGGCGGCGCGGCGATCCTCGACCGCGGTTGCACCGGTCGGGAACTGAACGGCAAGACGCCCGTCTTATTCTTGATGAACGCCCACGATATCTACATGGGTTACCGCTGCCCGTGGCTGAGCGGCAAGCCGCGGCAGAAGTTCGAGTTCGCCCTCTATCCCCACGACGGCGAGTGGAACGAGGCCCGGGTGCCGCAGCGGGCCTGGGAATATAACGCCCCGCCCTTGATTGCCTGGAACGTGAAGCAGGCCGCGCCGAAATCGTACCTCCGGACGTCGGAAAACGTGATCGTCGAGGCGCTGCGTCGGGAAGACGAATTCCTGGAAATGCGGCTGGTCGAATGTCTCGGCCGGGCCGGGCAGGCCCGCGCGACTCTCGATTTACCCCATGCCAAGACCTTCCTGACCGACTTGACCGGCGGTCGTCCGCAGCCGCTGCCCGGCGGTCCCGAGTACACGTTCCCCGTCCGTCCGCAGGAGATCGTCACCCTGCGCTTCCAAACGTCACAGCCGGCGGAGGCGATCCAACCGCTGCTGAAGTGGGACGAACTCGTTCCTCCCGCCAAACTCCCGCTCCTGCGGAAGAAGCTCCACGGCGCCCTCGGCCATCCGCCGCTGGGCAAGGAGAAATAAAGATGCCGCCGATGCCGGAGCGTATGCCAACTTTTCGCGATGGCAACATGAGCTATCAGCCCGACCCGAACTATGAAGTGGAGCGGGGCCTGAAGGCCGGGCACTTGAAGCTGGTGTGCCTTTGCCACAATCAATACTCGGGCGCGCCGCTTCCGCAGAACGTGCTGCCGGGATTGAACACCGCGGGCTATTGGGACGCCACCTGCGATCAGCACTGGGGCACGGATTGGCATTATAACGAAGGATTGGAGTTAGTGCTGATCGAGAACGGGCAGGTGACTTTCGCCCTGGAGGGGGAAGAACGCCGCTTGCAGCCGAACGACGCCACGTTCACTCGGCCTTGGCTGCGCCACCGTTTGGGCGATCCGCACGTCGGGGCCAGCCGGATTTATTGGGTCATGCTCGACGTCGGCGTCCGCCGTCCGAATCAAGCCTGGAAATGGCCGTCGTGGATCCTCCTGACTCCCGCCGACCGCCGGGAACTGGCCCGGTTGTCGGAGCGGCTTCCGTATCATATTTGGCGGGCCGACGCCCACTTGCAACGTTGCTTCCACCGGCTGGGCGGCGCCATCCTCAACAATACCTCGGGAAACAACCTGTCGTTGATCGCCTGTTTGGTCAATGAGGCGCTCTTCCTCCTCCTCCAGGAACTGCGCATCCACCACGGCGTAGACGACCATAAAAGCGAAACCTCCCGGGGCCTGGTGAAAATCTTCTGGCAAGAGATTAAAGATAATCCGGCGCGGTTGGGGATGCGGTGGACGATGCAGCAGATGGCGCAACGTTGCGGGCTGGGCACGACCCAGTTCGTCTTCTACACCAAACAGCTTTTCAACCTCACGCCGATGCATCTGCTTAACCGCTACCGGCTGGAATGGGCCGCGACCTTGTTGAAGAATCAACCTCGGAGGAGCATCACCGATATTGCGTTGGATTGCGGCTTCACGACCAGCCAGCACTTTACGAAATGCTTCCGCGAATACTTCCGCTGTCCACCGAGAATCTATCGTGCGGGAGTGGAATAACGCCCCTGGCCCTGTTGCCGGCCTAGCGGATGAGGAACGATCCGGTGCGGATTTTCCCCCATGCGAGGGGTTTTGTGGTTCCCTGGTCTCCCTGTTTGCTATATATTCTGAATTTTAATCCCCTCTGAAAGGTGGCAAGATTGTCAAATAGTTCGTTGTATGGAATTGACATCTTTTTCAGGCAGGAGCGATTCTAATGGAGCAATAAGCAGGATGGGTTCCTTCTTTTCCGGGAGTTTTTGATGAGGCAAGATTACCGAAAAGCCACCCGCGGCTTCACCCTTGTTGAGCTGCTGGTGGTGATCGCCATTATTGGGATCTTAATCGCGTTGCTGTTGCCGGCGATCCAGTCGGCCCGCGAGGCGGCGCGGCAGATAACCTGCTCCAACAATCTGCGGCAGATCGGCGAGGCGGCGCAGCACCATCTCGTCTCGCAGGGTTTCTTTCCCACTTGCGGCTGGGGATATAGCTGGGTGGGCGATCCCGATCGCGGCTTCGGGAAGAGCCAGCCCGGCGGATGGATCTACAACATCATGCCGTTTTGCGAGATGAAAAAGTTGCACGATCAAGGAATGGGAAGCAGTGCGACAATCAAGAAGTCGATACTCAGAATGAGCATGGGGACGCCGGTTTCCTTTATGAATTGCCCCACCCGCCGCCCCGCCATGGCTTTCCCGGCTCCCATTAGCTGGGGGCAACCTGCCAACGCGAATGCGGGCCCCCAGGCGCGGAGCGATTACGCGGTCAACGCCGGCGATTACTGGACGGTGGGAGCGTACAAGGAAGATTTCGGAGATTATGACAAGTTTGAAAAAACGCAAACCGGTGTCAGTTACTCCCGGAGCACGATTGGAACGAAGAAGATCCAGGACGGGCTGAGTAATACCTATTTTGCCGGCGAAAAGAATCTCAATCCCGATGATTACCTGACCGGCCAGGACTGGGCGGACAACGGTCCGATGTTTGAAGGCCACGATTGGGACGTGGTCCGCTGGACCGGACACTGGGTGAATAAAAAAATCATGTCACAGAACGATCCAATATATTACCCTCCCAAGCGTGATCGCCCCGGCGACGCCACGGGGATCTATAATTTCGGCAGTGCTCACCGGAACGGATGCAATATGGTCTTCTGCGACGGCTCGTGTCATCTGGTCAGTTATCAGGTCGATCAGGAACTCCATCGCCGGCTCGGCAACCGCTGCGATCCCCGAGACCACCAGGTCGTCGATCTCGACCAACTCATTCCCTGATAGGAGACGGAGGTGGAATCGCCGGGGGTTGCTTCTTTATTTTCCGGCATCTGAATGACCACAGCCGCACGGCCCGCTCGAGGGCGTTGAGGTGGAGCGGTGCACGCCACAGCGCTCCGCCAGATAGTCGGCCAGGCGGAGATACCGCTCATGCGCGCCGGGGTCCGGCATCTCAGACTCGACGTGCCGGAACGTTTCTAAAAGCTGGTTCTGTTCCGCTTCACTGAAAGCGCGGTCAGCCATAGGAAACAGGCAATGATCCTCCTTGCGGATGTGCTCGCGGAGAAGTCCGATGTAGGAAACGGCGTTGTTGACGAAATGGTCTTTGGCGCCGGGGTCGTGGGAGGCGTCGTGCAAGGCGTCGTTCATTTGCCGGACGTATCCCCGGCCGAGTTCGTGCTCGCGGAGCATGACGCCGGTCGGGCCGCTTTCGCGGGAAAAGCCTTTCGCTTCCATCGCAGGGAAGAAATGGGACTCTTCCTTGCCGTGGTGGCAACAGTCTGCAAAATTCCGGAAGAATTCGAGAGCGTCTCGGGCGGCTTGGGCGTCCAGAGCGCCGTCGTCCCGGCAGCGTTGGGCTATTCTCTCCAGGCAATTCAGCACCTGTTCGATCACACGGTGTTCTTGGCTGAGGATATCGGTGGGTTTCATCGAGACTCTCCCTTTTTGTGAATTATATCCCGTGGTGAAGTCCCGGCTCAGGGCGTGGGTGCCCAGCACGTGGATCGAGAGGACCTGCAGTAACTCCTCCTCGGTCGTCTCGACGGCCGGTTTCTTCAGGTGGACTCCGGCGTTGTTGACCAGGATCGTCACCGGCCCGAGCTTTTTTTGCACCTTGGCGATCAGCGTCGGCGACTGCTTCAATCTGGTGACATCGTGGCGGGCGCATCCGGCCTGCGGCCCGAGTGACGCGACAGTCTGCCGGAGCACCGTATCCCGCCGTCTGGTGAGTATCACCGAGGCCCCGGCGTCGACCATGCACCGGGCCATCGCCAACCCCAAGCCCGTGCCGCCGCCGGTAATCGGCACCCGCTGACTGTCGAGCCGGAACGGGCACGGATACGCCTGCGATCCGCACTCCGCGGCCTGTGTCAGGCAGGAATGGCAGTATTTCTTTCTTGCGGGCGATTTATCGGATTTCATAGCGACTGTGAAAATATGATGCGGTGAATCGCGGCGTCAAGCGAGGATGTCAAAGGGACTGTCGTTGGGATTCGCCCGGCCTGATTTTTTTGGGAGGCGGGGTAGGAGGAGGGGGGGGTGGCGGCGGCGTTGGAGGAGGCTTGAACGCCTGCAATTCGCTGCACGAGGAGAAGGCCTGGCGGGAATTATCGCCGCAGGCCGGTACGCCGAGGACGCGGACGGCCCAGATTGCGACGGATTTTGGCAGGCGGAGCGTGAATTTTCGGCCGGGTACCAGTCCGGCGGCGTCCGTCGCGGTGGTCGAGGGATAATCGCTCAGTCGGCCGACGGTTTCCCAATCGCCGCCTTTTTGGCGTTGGATCTGCACCCAGGGTTTGGCCTGCCCGGCGTCGAACCAGCCGCCGTCGTGGAAATTGGCGCCGTGGGAGAAAACGATCCGGCCGATCGTCGCCGGGCGGGAAAGCGTGACGGCGAACCAATCTTCGTCCGTTTTTTCCCCATTGAATGTGACCACGAACGTGTCCGGATTGCCGTCGTTGATCGCGCCGTCCACGTTGCCTTGCCGGGAGCGGCTCTCTTCGCCGCCGGCCAGCAGCGAGGAATTCGGCGGGAGTTTGGTGCCCGGCGCCAAGAGCCACACGCCGTAGGTTCCGCCATCGGATCCCGCGTCGGCAAACGGGGAAAAGATCGCGGTCTGCGGCTCCTGGCCGCCGGGAACCATTACCTGGGTTTCGAGTTGGAGCGGCAGACCCGGCAGGAGCGTCAAGAGCGGCCGGGCATCGGTCAGCACGACGGACCTCGGAGCGGGCATTCCCGGATTTCGCTTGTGATCGTAGGCCAGCACAAAGGGACCCCAGGCCAAGGCGTCTCGGCCCGCATTGCCGTGGTCGCCGGCGATCAACCGCGGGGAAAGATCGAAGTCCAGGACCGCCCGATCGCCGTCGTGCCACGTGCGGGCCGGCAGGGAAAGCCAGCCGTCTTGCAGCGACGTTTCCGAGATGGATCCCTCTTCGAGCGACAGCCGCACGTTGTCCGCCCAGGCCGGGACGCGGATCTTCAATCCGAAGACGGCCGGTCGGGCCGTATGGAACGTCAGCGTCGAGACGCCTTTCCGCGGGAATTCGCTTTGCTGTTGGATCGTGACGGGCTGTCCGTCCAGGCTCACGGCGGCGCGCGAGGTCTCGAACGTATCGACTGCCAGGACGTCCTTGCCGTCGGTGCGGATTTTCAGGTACGCCGTCAGCGGCGCCAGTGCCATGCCGCGCGGGCCGCTGGAATGGCAGCAAGTGATATGCCGATCGTAGGGCTTTTTGCCCTCCAGAGCGGTGTAGTAGCACCAGTCGTCGCCCCGGGGATGCTGTGCGGCCGCCTGGTGATTGTAGAGCGCACGTTCCAATTCATCGCCGAACTTCGCTTGGCCGGTCAGCCGCAGCAGTTGGAGGTTCAACTGGATCCACGTCGTCGTTACACAGGTCTCGCAAACACGAGGCATGGTGTCGTTTGGCAGGATATAATCCGACTGGAATCGCTCGCCGGCGCTCATGCTGCCGGTTAGGTACAGCCGGTTCTTTACGACGTCGCTCCAGGCGCGCAAGACCGCCTCCAGCATCCGGCGGTCGCCGGTGACCCGGGCCAATTCGCAAAGGCCGACGAGGTTCGAGAGCATCTCGTACGCCTTGGCGTTGGCGATCCGGTTGACGGGCGTCCCGCGGAGCAGGGCGGACATGATTTGCGGTCCGTTCGGCTCATCCCACGATTGGACGATGTACCGGGCGAAATCGAGGTAGCGTTCGTCGCCGGTTGTGCGGTAGAGCAGCACCATCGGCTCCAGTACGCTGGTGGCGGCCATGCCGACGTGCGTGCCCGCGGCGAGGATGCTCCTTTTCGTCGGAAACGTGCGGATCAGCAGATCGCCCATTTTCCGGCAGGCGCTGAGGGCGGACTCGTTGCCCGTGTATCGGTAGTAGGTCAGCAGGCCGATCAGATTGTATTTGTGCGACCAGACGTCCCAGTCGGCCTCGGGGTAGAGGCCGAACCGCTTGTCAGGGAGATAGGTGCCGAGGTAGCCGTCCGGCTCCTGACAGCCGATCAGTTCGGCGGCCGTGCGGTCGAGTTTTTCCTTCAGGGCCGGATCGCCGGTGTAGGCCCAGGCCAGCGTGGCGGCGTGCAGCCACTTGCCGACGTGCTCGCCGATCCACGGATGGTTGCCGGGCCTTTTGTGATACCCGGCCAAGAGCGGTACGGTGTCCACCGTCAGCAGGCGGTTCTTTTCGTTGGCGTCGATCCGTGCGCCCAGCCAACCGTCGATACGCACGGCCGAGAGCGGCAGCAGTTCCGCCCGATCCGGCAGCTTGGCCGGCACCTTGAAGGACAACGGCTCAATCGGCGCGGCAAACGAGGTTGCCAGAAGCAAGCCGTTCAGCAGTCCGACAAACGAACCCATGAAAAAATGTTTCACGTTTGTGCTCCTGGTTGGAATGAGAGGTACAAATCGATTATAAAAAATGGTTCGTTGTAGAAGAATATAGGCCGCAAGCGGTTGTGGATGTTTTTTGGTCAACCGGGGCGGCAAACGGGCAATTCGGAAGGGTAGGACCCCTCATCGGAGGTTGAAACGCGGAGAGGAGGCGGAGGAGACGGTTTCGGAGACCGTCGCGCGGGGCTTGGGGAGTGCGTTGGGATCGGAGGCGGCGGTAACGGCGCCAGCCGCGGACGGCGTAGCCACGGAGCTGGAGGCCGACGCGAAGCAGGTCGACACGGAACCGGGCCATGTGCTTTTTCATGGCCGCTTGCATGACCTTTTGGGCGTGTCGCAGGTTGTGCCGGGTCTTCAGCGGTTTTTGGAGTTTTTCCAGCAGGTTGCGGACTTGTCGAAGAATTATTTCGGATTTTCCGAGATAAATCGAACGCTGTCGGCCTTCGTCGCGAAAGGCCAAGCGGTAGTAAGGGCCGAGCTTTTGGCCGCGGTAGGTGCGATAGGAGGCGATAATGGTCCCTTGACGGGCCAGGACGGATTTCATCGCGCGAACGGCCTTTAAGGGATCGGCGGGCAGGGCAATGGGTGTCGAGGACATGGCAGGCTCCTTATATGTGTACCTTTGTATCGTATATCGTTATACACGTTTGCGCGGCCCAATTTCAAGGGGGAATTTTGGGGGGAGAAGCTCAAGGCTTTGCCCAGGGCAGGATTAGGTTGCCGAAAAAAGATTTTCGGTTTGGGGCCGGATTGGATTTGGGTATCAGCTGCGGATGTTTTTCGACGCCTTGGCGAGGAAGAGGGTCAAGGCGAGTCTCATTCGAATAGCATTTGACTGTGACCGCTAGTTGTATTTGTATTGGAAGCCGGCCGCGAGAAACCTATAATCCCCGCCCTGTCGGCGATCTTGCTTGCGACGGCCTTGAATTCTTCATACGCCTTGGTAGCGGCCGATGCGTGAGCTCCCATCGCGCCATCCGCTGGCTTGAGAAAAAACATGGGCTTGCGGGATTCCTGGGCCAGTGGCATCAGACTACGATAATCTCGGAGTTTCGCGATGCAATTGGGATCAGTGTCAACGGTGGCACCGGCAACCGGTATGCATTGTAGAATGGCTTCGGCATAGGTGGACGGCATTTTAGCCATCCATCGTTCGAACGCTTTTACGGGTCGGTCGAGTCGAATCGAGTGGCGAAGAACCATGTAGCCGATAGGCTGGATGCCGCCAGGAGGCAGCGGCAATTGTTTCAATGGATTCTCTGCAAGCCGTTTTTTCCAACCGTCGCGCCACATTCTGATGGCCGGGCCGAGATTTTGCATACCTTGCAGAGAAAAGAGGTCTGGTCCGAGCGGGATGATCACGAAGTCCGACGCGATCAGTGCGGCCCGATTGATAGCGCCAAGGTTGGGTCCGAGGTCGATGAATATGACATCGGCCTCCTGTTTTTCCCCTGCTTTCTGCACAAGCCTCCAGAAGGCTGAAGTAACGCGAAATGCCCGAGGATCGCGTTCCAAACATTTCGTCCAGACATCAGACAGATCATCTTCAAATGTGGACAATGCCATATCGCCAAGAACTAACCCAAGTCGATCAGAAATGAGTTCATAATGCGGTTCCGCCACATCGCCAATGCCTTCTTTCAGCGGTTGTATTGCCCTGAATACCGTGAGCGGTTTTCCCTCATGCGAAATGACTTGTTCGAGTCGATCCTCGTCGAGAAACGATGCGGTGAGATTGCATTGCGGATCGAGATCGGCGGCAATGACACGAAGCCCGCAATCGGAAAACATCCAAGCGAGATGATAGACCATCGACGTCTTGCCGACACCGCCTTTATTGTTAAAAAACGCAATAACCGGTATACTCATGGTCGCCTCCTGATGATGGCTGAAACACAGGAGTCATTGACCTCAAATTCAAGCGGAGGGTTCCCGTTCTTTCCAAGCTCTCGGCGGGCAGTGGCGATGCCGAACCCGAATCGCTGGACGTAGCCAAGGTCTTTCATTACGGCGGCAAGATTTGGGTTACGGTAGTCGTATGCGCCCAGTTCACCGAAGTTTTGCTTGGTAACCTGGCCGTAAGGTCCTCCGGGGTTTTGCACTTCAACACGATCGCGGAACCAATATAGGCGCACGGGGGCATTGGTATTCTCATAGGAACGGTGGAGAATCGCATTGCGGACAATCTGCTGAAGCGCGACGATCGGATAATCGGGCCTCTGGACTTCCACTGGGCCGGAAGTGAAATCCACGGCTGTTTGGATATTCGCCTTGAGTACATCCTCAATCTCGGCAAGCAAATCCGGCAAGGCACCGCGAATCTCGCGAGAATCTTTCACCGGATCGCCCAACTCGGTTCCGTCAACGCTCAAAAACTGCACGTAGGCGCAGGGAATCCAGTCGGATGGCTCCTTGCCGACGGTTAGAATACCTAGCAAGGTTAGGCAAACAGGGTCACCTGGATGCGCAAATTTTAAAGCGAGTAGTTGGTGTTCGAGCGACCGCTGATTTTGTTCCAGCACCTCAATGGAAATCGCAGAAGGCAAGTAAGTGCGGCAAAACAACAATTCATCCAATTCACTAAGGCTCGCTGATTCGACTGGACGAATGTCGGCGGGTAAGTCGCGGAATCGACGCTTTTCATTCAGACGCCGTTCGTCGTCCTGATTGGCTACACCGCGCCGTGGACCTGAGCGAATCCAGACAGTTCCTTTAAATCGTATCGGCGTCGCAGCAGACGGATGCACGATTATAACAGCGACCTCTATTCCTTTCAGAGTGCGTTTCTGAACGTCAAGTGAGGGAAATGGATGTATATTTCCGTCACTGCGCATGGAAGCAAGATTTTGGAGTAATTGATCGGTAATTGATGCACCTGTCGGCTGTCCCGAATTATTCACGCCGACAAACAACACTCCAACTTTCCTATGATCCGGTAGATCATTAGCAAAGGCACACACCGCCTCGCGGAATTTATCCCCGTTGGTCAGTGATTCCGTCCGCTCAACACGGTCCGATTCTATATCGTCAAGCAATTGTTCGAGTTCTTCGTCAGTCATGGCAAACGTCCTTGTCATTCCTTTTGCATCGCCAAAATCTCTTGACTTCGTTTTCGTCGAGGTCTTGGTGTTTGCCCATCTTCAAGTGGTAGGAAATTCGATTCCTCTATGATACGACCGATTCTACCATAGAGGAAAGGTAGGTCAAGGTAGCCGGAAGAGTGGTGCGGCTATAGCCAAGATACGCGCACTCCGTCCACGGGCCGGCTCGCCGTCGGCGAAAATTAGAAGGTCGCCTCGAACTCGTCGATGTCCCCACGCAGGTCAGTTCCCGGGGCTCGTCGCAAAACGCCATCTACCCGTCGGGGTTGAGGACCAAGGCATCCGGAAAAGGCGGCGGCTACAAAGCGTAACAGGAGGTAGTTGCCGTTATCTCGCGGAAATCAAGATGGCTTTGCGGAAATACAGGCCCTCACCCCAGCCCTCTCCCGGATGGAGAGGGAGAGATTTTTAATCGACGAATTGGGCGAGGCGCTCAATGACTTGACCGTCAGGACCGCGGAGGGTGACCGCCAACGGCATTGGACCGGGGAGGCTGTGGGTGGCGCGGCCGAAGTAGGGATTGTAAGCGCGGAAGGCCATTTCGACCATGTTCAAAAGGCCCTCGCTGACCTTGCCCTTGTGGATGAGTCCCTGGGCGGCTTTCTTGACCAAAAGGATCTCTGGGCGCTGAAGAAGCAGTCACTGCCGGCTACGGTTCAACGGGCGAAATTTCTGCGCGACGTGGTCGTTCTCCTGCCGGAATGACGTAGCGGGATTTTCTGTCTCCCGAATCCATGCTGAACTGCCCTGCCGCACCCCCTGGAAGCGCTATTATTTCTTCAATTATGACAGATAAAATTATAGTGAACCTAGGCACCAACCCATTCCGCCCAGGATGTGGGAAACCATGCATCTGCTGACAGCGTTGGCGATCATCGTGTCGTTGCTTGCCCAGCAACTGGAGGCTTCGCCGGAAGCGTGCCGTTGCGGGTGTTGCCCCAGATCCGGCGGGCATGATTCCAAGGTGATGCCGCCCGCGGTGAAGCAGGCCGATTCCTGCTGCTGTTGCCGACATGCGCGACCCGTAGGCGGCGAAGCAGTCCGCTCTCATTCCTGTTGCTGCAATCCGCGGCCCGCTTGGAACTTGCCGCCGGCGACTCCCGCGTTGCGTGTTCACTTGGAACCCTTGGACGCTCTTTTTGCTCCGGCTTCCATGCCGAATGCCGGCCGATCGCTGCGGACGGGATCGCCGATTGCATCGGTTCGACCGTCTGGCCGATCTTTGCAGGAACTCTTCTGCGTGTGGAGGGAATAAAACGCGGTCCGCGCCTTCCGGTGTGCGAATCGTGTTTTACTGTTTCACTTCCACAAGAACAGGAGATTTTCCATGATTCTTCATCTGTTACTTTCTTTGTTCCTGATGACTTGGATCGGGGGCGTCGCCTCCGATACGCCGATGGACAACGGCTTGGCCCATCAGCCGGCCGTCGTCTCCGCGTCGCCGACCTCAGGCTGTACCTGCCCCTGCTGTCCCGATTGCGACTGCGGGCCGGATTGCCCCTGCCCGGGCTGCGACTGCGGCACGGCCGTGAAGGCCTGCACCCAAGACGGCGTTTGCCCCTGCGGAACGGACTGTCCATGTCCCGTCTGCACGTGCGGCACGTAAGGCCGTCGAATTGAAACCTCAAGCAGCGGCTTCGTGACCGGCAGCCAACCGTCCGACGCCGCGAAATGCGAACGGGCCTGCCGGTATGACTTCCGGCAGGCCCGATTTTTTATCCGAGGACGAAACTTATTCGACGTACTGCGAGAGCTGTTCGAGGACTTCGCCCCGGGGGCCGCGGAGCGTGACGGCCAGGGGCATTTGGCCGGGGAGGCTATGGGTGGCGCAGCCGAAGCAGGGGTCGTAGGCGCGGAAGGCCATTTCGACCATGTTCAGCAGGCCCTCGCTGACCTTGCCCTTGTGGATGAGTCCCTGGGCGGCTTTCTTGACCGACATGCAGATCGGGGCGTTGTTGTTGGTGGTGCCGACCAACAGGTTGACTTTCGTAAGGATGCCGCGCTCGTCGGTGGTGTAGTGGTGGGTGAGCGTGCCGCGGGGGGCCTCGACGCAGCCGACGCCCTCGGTCGGCTTTTGGGTCGGCAGCACGCGGTACTCCTTGCCGGTGATCTCCGGATCGGCGGCCAGTTCGACCCAACGCTCGGCGGAATACAGCAGTTCGACCAGCCTTGCCCAGTGAGTGGCCAGGGTGTGGTGGATCGGCTTGCCGCCGAGGGTCTCGTACATTTTTTTGTACGCGGCGTCGGCCAGCGGCGTGGCCATTCCCTCGGCCACGTTGCACCGCGAGAGCGGCGTGGCCTTGTAGACGCCCGAGTCCGCGCCGTCGGTCAGTCCCTTCCAACCGACCTTTTTCAGATACGGGAATTTCAGATAGCTCCAGGTCTCGACCCGCTCGCTGATGTAGTCGCGGTATTGGGCGGCGGGATACTTGGCGTGCTCCTTGCCGTCGGGGCCGGTCACGCGGATCTGGCCGTCGTAGAAATTCGAGCGGTTCTCGGCGTCGACCATGCCCATGTTGTAGGTCTGGTGGACGTACACGTCGCCGGTGACGATTTTTAAATACTCCGAGTTTTTCAGGACCACGTCGTCGAAAAGCTTTAAACTGAATTGGGCAAATTCGACGGCTTCGCGGCCGCGGAACTCGATTTCACGGCGCTGTTCCTCGTTGATGCCGCGGCTCACGCCTCCCGGCAGGCCCCAGTTGGGATGGACGCGGCGTCCGCCGATCATTTTGATGAGTTCGTGGCCGTCGCGGCGCATTTTGAGGACCTTGCCGGCGATGTCCATGCCGACTTTCTTGATGATGCCCAGGATGTTCCGTTCGGCCACGGGGGCGGTGGGGCCGACGACGAAGTCGGGGCCGGCCAGGGCGTAGAAATGCGTGGTGTGGTCGGTGGCGAAAAAGATGTTGTAGAACATCTCGCGGAGCTTCTTGGCCGTCGGCGGCGGATCGACGTGGAACAGGGCGTCGAGCGCTTTGGTGCCGGCGATGTGGTGCGCCTCGGGGCAGACGCCGCAGATTCGCGAGGTCAGGTTCGGCATGTCCTCGGCGGGCCGGCCGACGCAGAACTGCTCGAAGCCCCGTAGCTCCGGGATCTGCAAGTAGGCGTTGGCCACCTCGCCCTGGTCGTCGAGGAAGATGTCGATCTTGCCGTGGCCCTCAAGTCGGGTGATCGGGTCGATGGAAATACGTTTCATGGTCTGCTTTGCTCCACGCCGACAGAAAACAGCCGGCTACGGATATTATTATTAAAAAATGCTCTGGTTCAGTTGTCGTCGATGAGTTCGCCAAACTCACTTTCCACGTTATAAATCACTTCACAATCACAATAACCACCATGTTCCTGCAGCCAGGGAACGATTTTATCTACATCCAATTTCCGTTTCTCCAGGAATTCGATCGTTTCCCGAAGTGTATGGTCACATGGTGACGCATCCTCTCGATCAAGTAATGCGAACAAATCACGCAAGTCGGCATGAGACATGGGAATCGAGTCAAGCAATTTTTTCTTTTCTTGTTCGTGCCATGCTTTCAATTTGGCTTTCTTATCGGAATCCATAATTGCGAACGGTTGGTCCGTTGGACCGACACGTTTCGTATCGTCCTTCCCTTTCCCCAGGGCGATGCCCTGGGCTGGGAGAACTTCGGCCCTTTCAGGGCCGATCACTAATAACTTGATGAAGCGGCAAGATACCGCTTCTACTTTGTTGTTGCGGATTTTTCATTTGCGGGCCGGTGTTTCCGCCGCAGTTGGCTGGCGGCCAGGCTGAAGCGGTAGAAGGAGCCGACCGGGTCGGGGATGCCTTCCTGGATGATGCGGTTGATTTCCTCCGGGTCCTCCGAATCGATCACCGAGGACAAGGCGCTCATCATCCGGGCGCCGAAGTCGAGCACGCCGTCGTTCGGTCCGTGGCAGCCGATGCAGGGCGAATTGACCGCCGGGCAGAGCGCTCCGCAGCCGGCCCGGGTGGCGATGCCGCAGCATAAAAGGCCCTGCTCCAACAGGCAGGTCTCCTCGTCGGGGATGATCTCCCAGGTGCGGTGGAATTTTTTGATCTTCTTTTCGTTCCGTTTCCGCGGGCACTCGTCGCAGACGGTCGTGTTCTTACCGATTACGGAGCCCGGCGGCGGCAGCTTGCCCTCGATGATGGCCGTGACGGCGGCGAGGATGTTTTCCGCCTCCGGCGGGCAGCCGGGCAGGTAGTAATCGACCGCGACCGTCTGGTTCAGGGTCTTCAGCGTGTCGTAGAAGACCGGCAGGTGGAGGGTCCCTTCGGCCACTTCGGTCTCCGGCAGCGGGCGGAGGTTTTTCGGATTCTCCGGCTGCGTGGCCGAGCCTTCCTTGTAAACCGTATTGAAGATCTCCTCGCGGTTGTTGAGATTGGCCAGACCGGGGATGCAGCCCTCGTGGGCGCAGGAGCCGAAGGCCACCAGGGCCTTCGACTTGCGGCGGAGCAATTGGGCCATGTATTCCTGCTCGCTGGTGCGGATGCCGCCGTTGAAGAGGCAGACGTCGATGCTGCCGTCGGGCATTTTCTCGACGTCGCGGACCTTGGCGTCGACGGCCACGGGCCAGAAGACGATGTCGAAGGCGGCGGCCACGTCGAGGATCTTCTCGTTGACGGCCAGCACGGCGATTTCGCAGCCCCCGCAGGAGGCCGCCCAGTAGAGCGCGAGTTTCGGCTTGGCTTTGCTCATTGCGGCACCTCCATCGCTTCGGCGTGTTCTCGGGCGATGTTCTGGATCGCCTCCAGGCGATGCCCGTTCTCCTCCCAGCTTTTCGGCCAGTTCAGGGGACCCAGTTCGCGGACGTCGGCCACCAGCTTTTCGATGGCCTCGGCAAGCTGCTGGCCCTCGGCGGCGGAGGCCCAGACCAGCCGCAGCCGGTTGTCCTCCAGTCCCATCTGGGCGAGCATCTGCTTGAGCATCGCGTACCGCCGCATGGCCTTGTAATTCTGATCGACGTAGTGGCACTCGCCCGGGTGGCAGCCGGCGACCATCACGCCGTCGGCCCCTTGGGCGAAGGCGCTTAAGACGAAGGTCGGATCGACCCGCCCGCTGCACATCACGCGGATGATGCGGATGTTGGCCGGATACTTGATCCGCGCAATGCCCGCCAGGTCGGCGGCCCGGTACGAACACCAGTTGCACAGGAACCCGAGGATTTTTGGCTCGAAAACGGTATCGGACATTATGGAGATTGGGGATTAGGGATTAGGGATTGGTTTTTATTGCCGATCTTAAATCTAAAAATTTGAGATTTCAAATATCAGGTCATACCGCCGCGGGTTCTTCTTTGGCTTCCGGGGCGGCGTCCCAGAGGGCGCCGCGGATCTCGGCCATGATCTGCTGGTTGTTGAAGTGGGCGCCGGTGATGGCGCCGGCCGGGCAGGCGGCCACGCAGGTGCCGCAGCCCTTGCAGAGGGCCGTGACCACGCGACTGACGCCCTTCTCTTCGTCGTACTCGATGGCATTAAAGGGGCAGAGGTTGTTGCAGATCCGGCAGCCGGAGCACTCCTCTTCGTCGATCGAAGCGACGATCGGCTCGATCATCACGGTTCCCTTGGTGATCATGCCCATCACCCGGGCGGCGGCGGCCGCGCCTTGGGCCACCGAGGCCGGGATATCCTTCGGTCCCTGGCAGACGCCGGCGACGAACAGGCCGTCGGTCATCGTGGCCACCGGGTCGAGTTTCGGGTGCCGCTCGGTGTACCAGCCGGCCATGCTGCACGAGATGCCGCACTTCAGACCCAGTTCCTTGGCGTCGGCCTGCGGCTCCATCGCTCCCATGAGGATCACCATGTCGACGGGGTACCGCTGCTGTTTGCCCAACAAGGTGTCCTCGGCCTGGACGATGAGCTTTCCCTCCTCGGACGGCTGCCGGGCGGCGTCGGTCACCTCAGCCACCTTGCCGCGGACGAAGATCATGCCTTCTTCCAGGAGCCGTTGATAAAATTCTTCATAGGCTTTTTGATTCGGCCGCATGTCGATGTAGAACGAATAGACCTTGGCCTTTGTCTTTTCGAGCACGAGGTGGCCGAACTTCAGGGCCGCCATGCAGCAGACGGCCGAGCAGCCCTCGTTGTGCCGGCTGTCGCGGCTGCCGACGCAGTGGATGATGGCCACCGAATCCGGCTCGGTCTTGCCGTCGCGCATCAGGATCTTGCCGTTGGTCGGGCCGGCCGCGTTGCAGAGCCGTTCGAACTCCATGTTCGTATAGACGTTGGCCAGCCGGCCGTAGCCGTACTGCGGCAGCTTCGTGCAATCGAACAGGTTCCATCCGGTGGAAACGATGATGTTGCCGACCTCGATCTCGATCGTCTCGTCCTGCTGGTCGTAGTCGATGGCCTGGGTGGGGCAGAGCTTCGAGCAGGCCTGGCACTTGCCCCGGGTGAACCAGATGCAGGACTCGGTGTCGATCACGGGGATCCGCGGCACGGCCTGGGGGAACGGCGTGTAGATGGCCTTGCGGTAGCCCAGCCCGGCCTCGAACTCGTGGTCGATCACCTTCCGCGGGCACTTTTCGATGCAGATCCCGCAGCCGGTGCACTTGTCGTAATCGACGTGCCGGGCCTTCTTGCGGATCTTCACCTGGAAATTGCCCACCGAGCCGCTGACCTCCTCCAACTCGGAATAGGTCAGGAGCGTCACGTTCTCGTGCTGCCCGACTTCCGACATCTTGGGCGTCAGGATGCAGGCGGAGCAGTCCAGGGTGGGAAACGTCTTGTCGAACTGGGCCATGTGCCCGCCGATGCTGGGACTCCGCTCGACCAGGTAGACCTTGTACCCGGCGTCGGCCAGTTCGAGGGTTGCCTGGATTCCGGCGATGCCGCCGCCGACGACCAAGGTCGTCGGGTTGACCTTAACCGGCATCGGCTCCAGCGGCTGCTGCCGCTTGACCCGCTCGGCCGCGGCATAGACCAGGGCCTTCGCTTTGGCGGTGGCGGCCAGCCGGTCGGTGCTGACCCAGGAACAGTGCTCCCGCAGGTTGGTCATCTGGCAGAGGAACGGATTCAGCCCGGCGTTCTGGCAGGCCCGGCGGAAGGTCTTTTCGTGCAAATGCGGCGAGCAGGCCGCCACCACCACCCGGGTCAGCTTTTCCTTCTTGATGTCCTCCTCGATCATCTGCTGCCCCAGCGAGGAGCACATGAATTTATAGTCCCGGGCGACGACGACGTCGGGGATCGCCACGCCGGCCCACTTGGCGACTTCCTCGACGTCGACCATCCCCGCAATGTTGCTTCCGCAATGGCACACGTAAATGCCGACGCGCTCGGCCATGATGGTTTCTCCAAGGATTGTTCGTTTATCGTCGGTCGTTTTCTCTAGGAATGGACCAAGGGATGTTTTTGATGAATCCTCCGTTCCGAAGCCGGAAGAAGGAAGGGAGCCGTTACACGGAAACGGTTTCCGCCGCGCCGAGCTTGGCGGCCAGCACCGGCCGGGCGTCGACCAGCTCCTTCCCGAAGTCCAGCTTGTCCGGCTCGATGCCGAGGGCGATGCCCATCAACTGCGTGAAAAAGATGATCGGCATCTTGAACTCGGTCTTAAAGTGGCTGTTCACGCGGCCCTGGTAGGCGTCGAGGTTCAACTGGCACATCGGGCACATGCAGAGGATCATGTCGGCCTCGTAGTGGACTGCGCTCTGCAGCAGCCGGCGGATCATCTCGAAGGCCTGCGGCTCGCTGATCTGCGTCATGTGCCCGCCGCAGCAGTGGGCCTTCACCGGATAATCGACCACCTCGGCGCCCAGCCATTGAAAGAGGTGGTCCATCTGCATCGGGTATTCGGGATTGTCGGTCTCACAGATCGGGCGAACGACCTGGCACCCGTAGTACGGCGCCACGCGGAGACCGGTAAGCGGTTTTTTGATCTTTTTCTTGATTTCCTCCTCGCCGACGTCGGTGTAGATCACGTCCAGCAGGTTCCGCACCCGGACCCGGCCGGGAGTGTACTGCAATCCGCCCGCGGCCAGACACTGGTTGACCTGCTTGCCCAGTTCCTCGTGATCGACCATCAGCTTGTCGGTTTTGGCGAGGTTCAGGTAGCACGCGGCGCAGGGCGCGACCAACTGGTCAAGATCCTTTTCGACCAGGGCCAGGTTCCGGGCGATCACCGCACAGGCGGTCAGTTCGTCCTGCGAAAAATACTCAGTTGCCCCGCAGCAGTTCCAGTCGTCCAATTCCTGCAGGGTGATGCCCAGGACGTCGGCCACCGCGCGGGTGGAGACGTCGTAAGCGGCGCTGTTGACTTCCAGCGAGCAACCGGGGTAATAGGCGAGCTTCATGACGTGCGTTCTCCCAACTGGCGGGCTTTTTGAATGATGGCCTGGAGCTGTTCAATGTTCTTGATCCGCGTGGGGAACATCGCCATCCGTCCCCGCGTCATCATGCCCATCCCCATCGGACCCATCCGCAGCAGCGAAAACGGCTTCTTGAACAACAGGTACCGGGTGGCGATCCCCAACTCGAAGCTCCGGCCGTATTTGTCCAGCAGGTCGGTGAAGGTCTTGGCCAAGGCCGTGGCGTCGGTGTTCTGGGCCAGTCCCTCGCGGATCGACAGCCGCTTCAGGCAGTACATGATGTCGGTGATCGGAATCTCCTGCGGGCAGCGCGAGGTGCAGAAGTAGCAGGAGACGCAGCACCAGGGGGTGTTCGTCGAGAGCACTTCCTGACGCTTGTTGGCGTTGATCATCGCGATCACGGCCCGGGGCGTATGCTGCATGTCGGCTCCGTTGGGGCACGAGCCGCCGCAGCTACCGCACTGCAGGCAGTGCACGATCCGCTCTCCGCCGGGCGTGTTCTCGATTACTTCGGCGAGGAACGACGATCCCCGCCGATTTTCGGCAACTTTAGTCATGGTTTAAAGATGAAGAAGTGGAAAAAAATGGTTCATCAACCGCTCGATGACGGGCCATGCGTCGGAACGCCGGTGGTCGAATCCTCGGTGTTTTTCCGGCGAAACGGCCGGAACGTCAGGCTCGAGGCGTCGCCATCGGCCGTTAAGAATCAACAAGCGCCTTGTGAACTCGAAATCGTAGGGAAGGAAATCCTCATTATAGAGGAAAAATCTCCGTCCCAAAAGTCGGCCCGAAAAAAATAGAAAAAAACGCTCCGCCGCACGACCATTTTAATATTATCGTGTTGGAAAAATTGTTTTAATAATACACACTCAGAGTGGTTTGAGCATTGAAGAGGGACTTCTGAAAAAAATCCCAATCCCCTCATCTTGGGGGCGGTAATGGCCGGCAGCGATCAGATTTCTTTCCGAGGACCGGCGAAGAATGACAGGGAAGTGTTCCGCCCTTCGTGCGAGTTGATGCGTCCTGAAAGAGCGCAGATTCTCACCGCCCAGGGCAGCACCCTAGTAGTCCGACACGGCTAAAGTGTCGAGTTGGGTGCCACTGCTGGCTTGTCCAGCAGTGTGGAAAACACGGTTGGACAAGCCAACCGTGGCACCCGACATTTTAACTGTGTCGGACTACTGGGGGACGGTTGAAAAGTGTGAAAAGCACCGGATCAGCATTGATTCCGTGAAATATTCTGGAAATCGGCCATTATTTATGGTAGGCTGTCCGGCAAATAATGGGAGGTCCCGATGGAAATGTCTCAGGCCATTCTTTTAAGCGTCTGGCAGGAGGCCTGCCGCCACATCGAGATCAGTGAATCGACCGGGACAATTTCGGCGATCCTGGCGAGGCATCTTCCCCTTCGTTATCTTCTTGTGCGTCGGATCGACGGTCCGCACGGCTGCCTGGAAACCGTGGCCGTGGGACCGGCCTCCTCCTCGATCCGGCTGCCGGAGGCCCGCACCCCGTGCTCGGCGTCCGAGTTGAAGATGTTGCTGGCCTGGTGCCGACGCGGAGAAATTGCGTATCAGAGCGACCAATCGCCGCCCGGGGACGCCCTGGCGTTGATGGTGCCCGCCGGAATCGAGGGCGACGTGCTCGTCGGCCCCTTGGGCCTGGACGACGATCCTTCCGGCGTGTTGGTGCTGGTTGCCTCGCCGCGCCAGACGTTCGGCGCCGAGCACTCGGCCTTGATGCAAGTGCTCCTGGAACCTTTCTCTGTGGCGTTGGACAACGACCATCGGCTCCGCGAGATGGCGGCGCTGCGTGAAGCCGCCGAAGCGGACAAACGATCGCTGCTGACCCGTTTGGGCCGCCGGAAGTTGGGAGACACGATCGTCGGGGCCGACTCGGGACTCCGCGCGGTGATGAAGCGGGTGGAGTTGGTGGCCCGCTCCGACGTGCCGGTGCTGGTCTTCGGCGAGACCGGCACGGGCAAGGAGCTTCTGGCCCGGGCCATTCACGCCCGGTCGCCCCGCAGCGCCGGGCCGGTGATCCGGGTCAACTGCGGCGCGATTCCGCCGGAACTGATCGATTCGGAGCTGTTCGGCCACGAACGGGGCGCCTTCACCAGTGCCGTCGAGATGCGCAAGGGCTGGTTCGAGCGGGCCGACGGCGGCACGTTGTTCCTGGACGAAATCGGCGACCTTCCGTTGGCGGCCCAGGTCCGACTGCTCCGGATCCTGCAGGACGGCTGCCTGGAGCGCGTGGGCGGCCAGCAGCCGATCAACGTGGATGTGCGGATCGTGGCCGCCACCCACCGGGACCTGGCCGCCATGGTCTCCCAGAACCGGTTTCGGGAAGACCTGTGGTATCGCCTGGCGGTCTTTCCGATCGTTCTCCCGCCGCTGCGCGAACGGCGCGAAGACATCCCCGAACTGGCCCGACACTTCACCGCCCGCGCCGTCACGCGTTTCGGGCTGCCCGAGGTCCGGCCTTCGCCCGAGGATCTCGAACTGCTGGTTTCCTATTCTTGGCCGGGGAACATCCGCGAGCTGGCGGCGGTGATCGACCGGGCGGCCATCCTCGGCAACGGGGCGCGGCTGGAAATCGCCACGGCCCTGGGCGTCGGCGCCGACCGGCCGATCCCGCCGGTCGAGCGCGAGGGACCGTCCTCCCTGCCGGCTCCACCCGCCTCGGAAATCCTTCCGTTGGACACGGCGGTCAAACGGCACATCGAAGCGGCCCTGGCTGCCACGAAGGGCCGGATCGAAGGTCCCCACGGCGCCGCGCTCCTTCTGCAAATCAATCCCCACACCCTGCGGGCACGGATGCGCAAGTTGGGGATCGATTGGAGTCGGTTCAAGAAAGCGGCGGAAAAGGATCCCTAAAGAACCGCAACAAAAGAAACTATCCCAAACAGGAGGACAGACATTCTTGTCGGTCTATAAAAGACAGGCAGGAATGCCTGTCCTCCTGGTTGTGATTGGTCAACGGCGGCAAGGCGCTGTTTCTACGAAGGCGCTCCGCCGCCGGGCTGACGGCGGATCAGTAGCCGGAGCACGTCGCGGCGGCGTATCACCCCCAGCAGTTGGCCGGGCGGATCCCGCGAAACGACCGGCAGGCAGTCGTCCTTGCTGGTGTTGAACGTCTGCCGCGCCTTCGACACCAAATCATCCGGGTAGAAGGTCTTCTTGGCCGATGTCATCACGTCCTCCGCCCGGACCAGCGGACCAAGCGAGTGGTCGGCCAGGGCCTGGCTTAGCTCGCGATAGCGGATCAGGCCGGTCAGCTCGCCTTGGGCGTTGACCACCGGGTAGGTGTGGTCGCGGCTGTGTTCGATCACGCTGAGGATCTCCTCGAAGGTCCAGGACTCGACGATCGGGTGGACGTTTTTCCGCATGATCTCCCGAACGGTCAGATCGGCCGTCTCCCGGCGATGCCAGGGATCCAGCCCGAACGCCAACAGGGCGCGGTTCCAGACCGTCCGCGCTTGTTCCAGCAAATCGACACCCGTGTGCGGAAAGGCGTAGGCCAGGGGGACCTCGCCGGCCCGGAGGACGGCCTGCCGGATGAGGATCGGCCCGGCGATCTCGAAAAAGGCCACCGTGCCGAGGATGATCGTCTGTACTTCCCCGCCCATGATCGGAAACCGCTCTTTGGCGATAGCCGCCAGGGCAATGGCTGCCCCCGCTTGGGCCACGATCGCCGCGCCCAGCCAGCGCCCGACGACCGGCTGCTCACGCTGCCGGCCGGCGGTTGCGTAGATCCCGAAATATTTTCCGGCCGAACGGAGTACGATGTAGGCCGTGCCGATCAAACCCGCTTTGGCCAAGGCGTCGAGGTTCAACTCCACGCCGCTGGTGACGAAGAACACCACGCAGAGCAGGCCCGTCAGGCGGTCCAATTCAGCCAGGATCTGCCGGGTGGAGTAGGAGGTGTTGGCCGTGGCGACGCCCATCGCGAGAAATGCCAGCATCGAAGACGTGTCCAGAATTTCACACAGTCCTAAAAGCAAAATGGTGACGGCTGCGAGAAGAACCAGGCGGTTCTTCGGAGCGACCAGGGCGTAGCAGTAGCTGACCATCAGCCCCGCCCCGACGCCCAATCCCAGGGACCCCAAGAGGTCCCGGGCCAACCCTCCCAACTGCACGGCCAGCGAGGAGTCCAACGCATTCCGGGAGAAGGCGATGGCCAGGAAGACGAATTCGAAGGCGACGATCGCCACGAGATTGTTGATCGCCACCAGGGCCTGCGCGTAATCGGTGATCGTCCCCTCCGACTCGGTCTCCTTGAGTACGAGGATCGTCGTGGCCGGGGCCGTGGCCAACGCCATGGTGCCCAGTAGCAAAGCGGCCTCCCAACCGGCGCCCAGCAGCCACAGACCGATGAAGACCAAGGCAAACGTCGCGGCCATTTCGCCCAACGAGAGCCGGGTCACTTTGCGGAAGATGCTTTTGGCTCGGGCCAGGGGAAATTGGCAGCCCAAGTGGAACAGCACCAGGGCGATTGCCAGATTTCTCAGTGGTTCGAGCACCAGCACGTGCTCCCGCGGCACCGTGCCGAGCACCGAGGGTCCGAGCAGCAGGCCCACCAGCAGATAGATGGTCACCCGCGGCAGCCGCAACAGCCCGGCCAGCCCCCCGGCGAAAAACGCCGCCGCCAGCAGCAGTCCGAGCGTTAGGACGACTTGGGCTTCGAGGTCGAGCATGGTTTCTTCCGTCTCTCATGGGCGAAGGCGGCTGAATTGTAGTCCGTGTCTGTCATCAAGACAAGCGAAAAGTCGGGTGCGCGCAGCGCACTTTCCGACTACTTCAGAATGAACACATTCCCTGCCCAACCGTCAAGAGCGAGGGAAATCGAATGGTCGCAGACGTCGGCCGTCTTTTTTCCCGTCGCCGTGTTCCACGCGGACTTTCCCGACCAATCCGCCGGCTGAAGACCGTTGATCCGTCCGAAGTCGAGTTTCTCGACGACTTTTTCCCGGCCGAAATTCAGCGCGGCAACGGCAATCCGCTCCGTTCGGGGAAGCCGCATGACGAGTAAAAAAACGGCCTTGTGGTTCGGCTCGGGCACGGCGATGACCTCGGCCAGGTGAATGCCCTGATCCTGCCGGACTTTCAAGATCGCCTTCAGCCGGGAGACGTAGGAATCGGGATCCGCAAGCTGTTGGGGCAGAGGGCCGTACAGGACCTTGGCCCTCGGCAGTCCCCAGGCGGATTTCTCGGCGTCGGGATTGACGTCCATCAGGTCGATCGCCCCACGGTTCGTCCAGCGGAAATCGTCGTCGTGGAGCAGGTCCTCGACCTCCGCGGCCGGCAGGGGGAGCGCCCCGACCAGATCCCAGCCCGACAGGGAAAACACGCCGGGCTGCAGGGCGTTGAACGTCGTCAGCAACAGGTGGCCTTGAAGGATCAACGCCTTTTCTTTTTCGGTCGCTTGGTAGGGATTTTCGATCCCCAGGCTCGCGGCGATGAATCCGCAAAAGGTCGTGGCCACTCCATCCCGCTCGGGCCGGTAGAGGTGGTTGTAAGGGGCGTGGGGGCCGGCCGCCTTTTCCCGCATCTCTTCCAAAACGTGGCGGCGGATCTCCTGCGCCGCGACGGGCTGGCCGTGGTACGGATACGGTTTCTCCCCGGCCGATTGCAATTGCACCAACTGGTAGGTGATCTCGTCGTGATTTTGCAGGTCGTGGACCAGCCCGACGGGATCGAGGCCCGCCTTAAGCATCTCCCGATAGGCCAGCCTCAGCAGCGAGGCGTCGCCGCTGAGCAGGGCGTGGAGCGATTCGGTTCGGGTAAAGAAATCGTAGGAAAGATCGGGACCTTGCGCGCTGTACGCCTTCAGTTGCTCATAGGGCAAATTCAATTCCTGGAAACTCCACCCGCCGAACTTTCGGATGAGAAAGGCGATGGAATTGGTGGCCATCGGGGCCAGGGGATGCTGGTAGCCCCAAGCCTGCTGCGAATCTTCCCGCGGCTCGATTCCCAGAAACGGCACGGCGTCGAGCCGCACGACCCGGGCGCCCAGGTGATGGATCGTTTTCACCGAGTCGGCCGCCACGACGCGATAGGCGGCAAAGGTCGGATCGAGCCAGTTCAAGGTCGGTTGGCCCGGCTTGAAATAATGGAGATACACCCAGCGCCGCACCTTCCCGTCCACGCCCAGGACCTTGCCGGTTGCGTCCCAGCCGCTCAGTTGCCGGGCCTCCTTCACCGCGTCGGCTGAATCGATCGAACCGGGCAGATAGCCCTTGCGGCGCAAGACCTCCACCGTCTCCCGAGAGACCGGGGCCGAATCCCAGGGATCGTCCACCTCGGGAAGCAGCTTCCAATCGTCGCGTTCGATCTCGACCAGGGCGTACATGCCCGGGTAGTCGCGGTAGTTACGCAAGGCCAGGAGAAAATCGGCCCCTTTGCCGGTGTGTAAGGGAACGAGATCGCCGGCGATCAGGCCGCGATGGGCAGCCGCGGTCTTGACCATCCGCCGATATTCCGCCTCGGTTCCCAACGCCGGGTCGATGCCGAGCGAAATCCGGTCGAACCAGCCGTCGACCGTGGGGGTATATCGGCGTTCCCGAATTCCGCCGGATCGCTTCACCGGACCCGTGTGCAGCAGGTGGATCCCGATCTGCTCGAAGGCCGCCCAGAGTGCTTCATCCCCCCATGAATGAATGACCGATTCGCCAGGCCGGGTGATCATCGAGCCGGGATACCCCAAGACCCACACCGAAGCCTGGGCCACGATCTCGCGAGTTTCCGGCTTGGCGTAGGTTTCTCGCCATTGGATGCCGTGTCCCGTCACCTCGTCGGTGTAGCGGTGGGCGTTGCCCAACATCGACCGCTCCTCCAGCCATCTTACGTAGGCCGGCGACGACCATTCCTGCAAGTATTCCATGCCGGACTGGTCTTCCGGCGGCTTGGCGAAGGATTGACGGGAAAGAATGATCCCTGCCGCCAGACCGACGAGAATCAAACGGCTAATCCAAAAAATAATTTTCCAACGGCGCGGCGGCGATGTTTTCATTATTCCCCAATCCCCCATACTTCTCTCGTAGGCGCAGATTGGAATCATCAATTCATAAATACTCTATGGATATTGTACCGCACGAAAATGTCCACTCAATCCGAAAAACGGGGAATCCAGGCCCGGTTCCGTCGCCTCCTCTTGACAAAAATTCGATTCGTGCTTCAATTCACGTAGTTGTACGGGGGAGGTCGTTAACGGCCTGAGAGTTCCGTAGTGACGGATGACCCCTTGAACCTGATCTGGGTAATGCCAGCGTAGGGATATCCGAAACGATTGAAATATCCCTGTGCCGGCGCAGGGATTTTTTATTTTAAAGGACCAAAACCATGTTCCACCAAGTCAGCGAAGCGGCGATCAGTCGGGCCATCGTCGGCGAGTTCTGCCGCTGGTTCGAAGAGTACATCATTTCCGACGTCATCGTCGTCGGCGGCGGGCCGAGCGGCCTGATGGCGGCAGGCGATCTGGCCGACAGGGGGTGCAAGACCCTGGTGGTCGAGAGCAACAACTATCTGGGCGGAGGTTTCTGGATCGGCGGGTACCTGATGAACACCATCACCTTTCGCGCCCCCGCCCAGGAAATCCTGGACCGGCTCGGCGTCCCCTATCGCGAGGTGCAGGAAGGACTGTTTGCGGCGGAAGGCCCCCACGCCTGCTCCAAGCTGATTTCCGCGACCTGCGACGCGGGGGCGAAAATCTTGAATATGACCAAGTTCGACGACGTCGTGTATCGCAACGGCCGGGTCGAGGGCGCCGTGGTCAATTGGACGCCGGTCTCCGCGCTGCCCCGGCAGATCACCTGCGTCGATCCGATCGCGCTGGAGGCAAAAGTCCTCATCGACGCCACCGGCCACGACGCCCACGTTTGCCGCAGCCTGGAGCGCAGAAACCTGCTGAAACTCGAAGACTTCGGCCCGATGGACGTCGGTACGTCCGAGGATCTGGTGGTCGAAAAGACCGGACTCATCCACCCCGGCCTGATCGTCACGGGCATGGCCGTCTCGACGGCCTACGGTCTGCCCCGCATGGGCCCCACCTTCGGCGGCATGTTGCTCTCCGGAAAAAAAGCCGCCCAGGAGGCAATCCGCCTCCTCACCCAAGAACCTCCTTTCGCGGCCTCCCGAGAAAAAGAAATGGCCCTGGCGTAACCAGTAAAAAAGGGGACATCACGGTTTATTTAATCAGTAATGTCCCCTTTATTTGTCGGTTCCAAACTCATGGATGAGTATTGGCAACCGGTCGTTCTGCAGAATCCGCTCTTTTCCGCGGTGTAGAAAGCGTTGGTTACTTATTGTAAAATCCGTGGGAACTTCGTTCGCAGTTCCCTGCACGCGAGCAACAAGTAAGGAGCTAATTGGGGGATCTGGTCCACAATATAGGTTAGATGGTTTTTTAACTCCTCTTGAAACGGTCTAAGGCGCTTGATAAAGGCCGAGTCGGTCGCGGTAATCGCTGCTTGGAATACATAGTTGATCTCTGAGGATTCGACCTGGAACACCAACTGGAAAGCAGCGTCAACCGAATCAATCTCGGACATCGAGGCCTCGGTATCTGCCATCTGTTGCTCAAGGCGGGGCAGATAATCTTGCCAAGGACAAAAAAGTGACGCCTTCCAATCTCCTCGATTGGCAGCCGTCCGGCACAATTCCAACAAGTCAGCGTGATCTTGTTCTTGCTGGGCCAAAACAGCAAAAAACTGAGAAACCTTCCATTGATCAAGAAAAGCCTTGGCAAGTGCAGAGTAGATTCGCTTTGCCCGTAGCTCCAACTCGATGCAACGTTGCAGCAGGGGCGATAATTCTGCCGAGGGGGTGAAGGCATCGTTCAATAGGGAAAGAAAGGGCTTGTCGCGGCTGCTGAAAACGGCTCGAAAGAAAACGCCCCACCCGAAGGATCGGATCGTTATGATCGGGTGCGCTAAGATATCCCGTGTTGAGATAATGCCAACCATATCCTGATATCCCCATCCAGGAAGTGGCAGATCCATGAAAAGAACCAACTCTCAAAATATCACTTTCAATCAGTCTGTCAATCCTCCTTCATGAGCCAATGCAATGGGGGGGAGAACGAATGCAAAAAAGTATTAGCTTTTCAGCTTGTTTATTATTCGGCAATTCCTCAGAACGCATCCATCGAAAACCTTTCGGCGCGCCTACAGAAAACTGCAACACGCAATGGATAAAAGAATGGTTAATCATCCTTGTCCGCAGAAGAAACAGTAGGCCCCGATTTAGAGAAACTCAGGAATGCACGGCTGGGTTCAACGGCCGGCGGTTCCCCGATGTTCATTAATGGGGGCAAGTTGCCAACCTGCCCCACGATTGGTAAGGAATTCGTTGTACCAAATAGCCGAGGCGGGAATCGAACCCGCACGTCCGTTAAGGACACGGGATTTTAAATCCCGAGCGTCTGCCATTCCGCCACTCGGCCCTTCTCGCCGCCGGTACTTTTCCGGAGGAGATGCATCCAATTTAATCTCTGATGATCCAAGTGAATAGTGCTCCGGGGCTGGAGATTCACAGAGTCGTGGGTTTCAGTAGGCCGGGTACTCCCGTCCGTCTGAAAAGACAGGTACAAATGTCTGTCCTCCTGACTTTGCGGTTCTCTAGTGCCGTGGGCTCTCTGGGGAGTCATGGTATGGATTTTCAGCAACCGATGTCCTCGCGCGGGGACCGTAAGATCCAGCGAGACTTCCTCGCCGCTCTGTTGAAACGCGGCGCCCTCGATTTGGACGGGATCGCCGGGAAGGCCGATCTCGCGCAAGCGGAAGCGGATCTTTTTGTCCACCGGCTTGTCATCCAGATTGAACACGTTGACCACCGACTCCCGGAGGTCGGGCAGCGTATGGGCGTGCACTGTCTCGTCGATGCCGTAAAACACGCCTTGGGTATAGAACCGTTTCAGAGGGAGGTAGCTCCGCATCGCCTGGATGCAGGCCTCCCACGCCGCGGGACCCGGTTTTCCTCCCACACCCAGGTGCCGGCAGGTGCTGGCGTACCACCAGAACAGCAGGGCGTTTTCGTTTTCTTGTTTTAGACTGATGTGGAGATAAAGCGGGATGCTATAAGCCAGGTTGTAGTAGTACAGGCTGACGGCCCTTCTGGAGAGGAGATCGTCCAGGGAGTTCCACATGAACTCATGGCCCCACAGGCAATCATACGATTGGGGTTGCGCATAGCCGTAATACGTTGGCGTATAGTGAGTGCCGCACGGACCGGAGATGAAATCGTGCATCTCGATCAGGACGTGCGGATACTTGCGCTTCACGCGCCGCGTCAGTTCGAGCAGCGCCCGGGCGTGTTCCTCCCGGGTCGAGGGGATCTGATGACCGTGACGCTTGTTGTAGCAGGGGCCGGAATACTGGGTGCTGTCGAACATCAGGAAAGCGGCGCCGTTTCGGCAAAGCTCCAGCAGCCGTTTCTCTTTCGTATCGAGGAAGGCGGGCGAGGCGCAACAGACCAGATAATCCACCGGCTTGCCGTCCTTGTCCAGGACGCGGGCCTCCGGGGGGCAGGCCGCGGGATCGCCGTACGTCGGCGGCACGCCGGCCAACGAGCACCAAAGCGAAACCTTCAAGCCGTACTCTTCCCGCATCATCTTGACGAACGATTCCATCGACCCGAGCCGCGCGGCGTCCCAGATTTGCTGACTCATTCCGGTGTCCCAGCCGGGATCGAGGTAGAGCGCCTCGCAGCCGAGTTGCCGGGCCTTGGCGGCCTCGGCCTTCATGAGTTCCAGGCTGTAGAGTTCGTTCAGGAGATTTTTGTTTTTTTTGTAGTATTCCGGGCAGTAACCAAGTTTGACGGTGTTAATGTAGTAGCCGCCCATGGCGCAGGCTTGGGCGTAGTACTGATTGTCGTAGAGTTCATTCCAATGCACGGGCGGGTTGTACCGTTGGGGCGTCCGACAGCCTTTTCCTTCGACGTATCGGCGATAGGCGTAATAGGCCTGCTTCCAGCCGCCGTCGACCGCCTGGAGGCGCGTCTGGCCGAATCGGCAGACTCCGCCCGATTCGAGCCGGGCCGAATTCTCAGGATGCCCGTGTTTCCACCGGCCGGCTCCCCCGAAACGAACGACCGTTTCCGTCCCGCGCTTCAAGGGTTCCATCAAGGACCATTCCATCGCTTGAGAATTATATTTTGCCAGCAGGAAAGATTTCTCTTCCTTGCTCCACACCCAGCCCTCGGCGCCCCAGGTGGGCGTCGGCTGGGGAGGTTCGGCCCAGCCGGCGAAGGACATACCGCGTTCGGCGACCTCGCGGAGGGGATATTCCTGCACTTGTCCGTTGGTCTCGCGGCGGTAGGGGATGGGACAAAAGCGGATCTCCGAGGCGTCCGCCGACCAATTCTCGCCGTCGCGAATGCACTTGGCAAAACCGCACCTGAAGTCGGCGGTATCCAAGGGACTTTTTCCGGGATTGCGAATCGTGATTTCCTCCAGGAGGACTCCCGGTTCGTTTCCCGGCAGAGTGAAAGCCTGCTCCACCTTCAGGGAACCAAGCCGTGTCCGAAACACGGCGGACCGGCTTCCGTCCGGATGCTCGACCATCTCCGGCGGAGTCTCGATTTTCGGATATTCATCGTCCTGCCAGACGTAATCCCGATCGGCATAGAGGCAGCCGGTTTTCGTATTCCGCAAGGACCGGGCATTCAGCCCAGACTTGGTTTCGATGATCAGTTCCATGTCGCCGTTGGTCAGAACGGCCCGGCCGATGAGGGGATCCCAGGCAACGTTCGGAGCGGCGGAGAGTCCTGCGGCGTTCGTTGCAGAAATCGCCAGGAAAACCAGGTATACCGCCAGTTGACGCATTGAAGGCATCCTTAATGGAACGTGAGTTTCCGCCGAACGATCTCGACTCTCCGATGCTCGATCATTATGATTGTTTCCCCCCGTTGCCCGTCGCCAGGATGCGGTTGATGGCGTTGAGGAAGGCCTTGGCGCTGGCCTCGACGCTGTCGGTCGAGACGCCGCGGCCGCGGTAGACCTGGCCCTCGTGCTCGACCTGGACCAGGACTTCGGCCTGGGCGTCCTTGCCGACGGTCACGCTGTGGACGCTGAAGTCCCGGCAGGAGACCGTCACGCCCGTGATCTCCTCGATGGCCAGGAAGATGGCGTCGATCGGGCCGTCGCCCGAGGCGACGGTCGTGGTTTGTTTCGTCTCCTTGTGTTTCAAGCGGAGCGTGACCTCGGGCACCTGACCGGTTCCGGAAAAGACCTTGTAGGAATCAAGGGTCCATTTTTCCACGATCGCGTGGATCTGCTGCTCGATCAGGGCGGCGACGTCGCCGTCGTAGACCTCTTTTTTCTTGTCGGCCAGGTCCTTAAAGGCGAAGAACACGGTGTCGAGCTGCTCGCCGGTCAGGTGGTAGCCCAACGCCCGGGCGCGGTCGCTCAGGGCGGCCCGGCCGCTGTGCTTGCCCAGCACCAGGTCGGTCCGCGAGACGCCCACGTCCTCGGGACGCATGATCTCGTAGGTCGTGCGTTCCTTGAGCATCCCATCCTGGTGGATGCCCGCCTCGTGGGCGAAGGCGTTCTG
>JAFGPV010000128.1 GCA_016936015.1 Pirellulales bacterium | reverse complement strand
GTTGTTCCACCGCAAACACGGCTGTTCCAGCCGAGTTTGCTGGTTTTTTGGCCGTGGAACGGTTCATTGGCAATGCAGGGCTCAATAAAGAAACGATTCGTTTATCCAAGTTTTGTTCCTCTTTGCCCCCAAGGGGCAGCCGTTCGTCCAGCCCAGGGCAACGCCCTGGGGAACGGGAGGACAAGGCATAAGGCGCCGGGCCAACGGGCCAACATTTCCCGATGAACCATTGGCCCGTTGGGCCGACGGAAAATTCACGCTTATCCCCCACTCCCCAGGGCGTTGCCCTGGGCTGGGAGAACGCGCCGGCCTTTAGCCGGCAAAGCACATTCGATCTTTCGGAACAAAAACAGATTCAAAATTCATGGTCCTATACGCCTGCATTTGCCAACTTTTGCGCAGCCCAGCCGGCGGGTGACAACCGACGGGAGGGAAGGTTCCAAATCGCTCGGCGGCTGTTAGCCGCCGGCTAGTGCGTGTCGCACACACATGTAGCGTACATGGCGGCGTTTATTCCACGTTTTCGCGCCGAAATAACACAACACATTGGTGGAATGCGCTCTAGTGGAGATGATGACATGATTGTCGAACTCGAAAATCCAGCGGGAGGTTTTGCGTGCCGATTCTGAGGGAAGAGCCGAGTATGTTCCCGGAAACGCTGTTAGAAGCGCCCGATCCGGAGGGATTGGAGCGGCGGTGGTTGGTTTTATACACTAAGGCCCGGCAGGAAAAGGCCCTGGCCCGGGAGCTGCGGAGCTTTCAGATCCCGTTTTATCTGCCGCTGGTCAAGAAGATCCACCACGCCCGGGGACGGAAGCGGACGTCGTTTATGCCGCTCTTTTCGGGCTACGTGTTTCTCTTTGCCGCGGAACCGGAGCGGGTCCGCAGCTTGACGACGAATCGGGTTTCCCGGGTACTGGCGGTGGAGGACGCCGGGCAACTGTTGTTCGATCTGCGGCAACTGCAGCAGTTGATCGATTCGAACGCCCCCTTGACGATCGAGCAACGGCTGGCGCCGGGCCATCGCGTCCGGGTCAAACAGGGCGCCTTGCTGGGCTTGGAGGGGACGGTGCTGGTCCGCCGCGGCGAGACGCGGCTGCTGGTCCGCGTCAATTTTCTCCAAAAAGGCGCGTCCGTCGAGGTCGACGACTATTTTTTGGAAAAACTCGATTGATTTTTTCCAAAGGAAGATGATAATAAGCGATCATCCTGGAAGGAAGTGTTTAGCCCCGGCACTTGTGCCGGGAGCAGGATGTTTTCCAAGTCCCGCCCGGCACAAGTGCCGGGGCTAAACTTTCGGTTTTTCGTGCTTCGATTTGGGAGAAAAACCTCACGATGACCGATTCGAGCAGGCTCGCACTGGAAGGCGGATCGCCCGTTCGTACGCAGCCGTTGCCTTTGTTTCCGGCAATCGACGAGGCTGCCGTGCAGGCGGCCGCCGACGTGCTCCGCTCGGGCAAGGTGGATTACGATTCCGGCCAACAGGGGCGCTTGTGGGAGCAGGAGTTCGCCGCGCGGGTGCAGTGCCGGAAGGCCGTGGCGGTCGTCAGCGGACGGTTGGCCATGGAAATGGCCCTGGGAGTGCTGGGGATCGGCCGGGGTGATAAGGTGATCGTCAGCAGCCGCGGCGCGGTGGTGCCGGCCGGCAGCGTGGTGGCCCTCGGGGCCGAGCCGCTGTTCGCCGACGTCGATCACGCCAGCCAGACGGTCACCGCCCAGACGATCCGCCCGCTGATCGACTCCCGGACCCGGGCCGTCGTGACCCGGCATTTTGCGGGCTGGCCCTGCCCGATGGACGAGATCCTCCAGCTTGCGGCCCGGCATCGGCTGTGGGTCATCGAGGACTGCTCGCAGGCGCTGGGCGGGATCTACCGCAGCCGGTCCGTGGGGTCCTTCGGCCACCTGGGCGTCTTCGATTTCCGGCAGGACGCGATTCTGACCACCGGCGGTGAGGGCGGAATGGTCGTCACCGACGACGACCGGCTGGTGGAGCGTCTGGACGAATTCGAGTGGCGGGGCCATGCCGCGGAACGGCTCTCCCCGGAAGAAGGTACGGCCATCTTCATCGGCAACAAGTCCGTCAAGACCAAGGGCCGAATGATGGAACTTCAGGCGGCGATCGGCCGGGCGATGCTGACGAAGTTGGACGCCGCCGCCGCCGTCCGGCGGCACCATGCGAAAATGTTCGATACACACCTTGGCCGATTGCCGGGTCTGAGGGCGGAGACCCCACCGTCCCACGTCGGACACGCCTATCACGGCTACTACGTCTTTACGCGGCCCGAGCGTCTGAAGCCGGGCTGGAAACGGGACCGGATCGTGCAGGCGCTCCAGGCGGAAGGCGTCCCGTGCAGCAGCGGGCCGCCGCCGGAGACCGTCTACGAGAAACCGGCCAACGGTTCTCCCGTCAGCCCCCGCCGCCGCCCGCCGGTGGTCCGCGAGCTGGAAGAAACAAGTTTACTTTTGCCGGTGCACTCTCAACTGACGCCCCGCGACGTGCAGGACATCTGCCGCGCAGTGGAAAAAATCCTCCCCGCCGCCACTATTCCCGTCGAGGAGGAGGCAATCCAGGCGGCCTGAAGGAATCGTAATCGAACGCTGTGGTAAGTGATTTCGTAGAAAGAGAATCGGTAATTCTCCGTCCGCATTCGAGTCTGGGAGAACTGCATGTTCGGGAAAATCATCAGGGGGCATACTGCTCTTTTTCCAGGTTGTTTCGTCGTGCTGGCGATGGTTTTTCTTCGGCCGGGGGCCGGTTGGGCGGGCGGGGGGCCGGAAAACGTGTTTCTCGTCGTCAACCCGCAAAGTCCCGACTCGGTGGCCATCGCCAACTCCTATCAGCAGTGGCGGCAGATCCCGCCGGGAAACGTCTTCTATCTCCCGTGGGAGCCTGAGCGGCCGGCAATCGCCATCGACGATTTCCGCAACCGGATCCTGAAACCGATCCTGGAAGCCATCCGGTTTCGCACACTGTCGGGGCAGATCGACTACGTGGTCTATTCCTGCGATTTTCCCTGGAGGGTTTCCCTGGATGCCGACATCCTGAAATTCTGCAAGGAATTGGGGATCCCAGATCAACCCCCCTCCGAGGAAGAGATCAAGCGGATGGATTTATCGCCGGGAAACGCCAAAATGCTGATGCTCAGAATCTCACCCTACGGATCGCTTACCGGATTGACTTATCTTGAGCAGTTCGTGATGCAGTCGGACAGCGATTACTTCGATTTGTATTCGAATTACTACTTCCAGAGCAAGATTCGCCGCGAACCGTCCGCCCGGGGATTTCGCCGTGCCCTGCAATTTGGGCCGGACGGTAAAACCGTCTCGGAAAAGGGGCGGAGTTATTACTTGTCCCTGATGTTGGGAGTCACTTACGGCCGGGGAAATACCCGGGAGGAAATCCTCTCCTACCTGAAACGAAGCGTTCCGGCCGACGGAACCATGCCGAAAGGGACCATTTATTTCATGGAGAACGAGGACAGACGCGTCAAGGCGCGTCGGCCCTTTTTTCCCGTGGCCGTGGACCAGTTGAAAGCATTAGGCGTGAAGGCCGAAATCCTCAACGGGACGATGCCCTTGGACCGGCCGGACGTGCAAGGCGCCATGCTCGGTTCGGCGACGTTCAACTGGGCCGCCTCCAAGAGCACGATCCTCCCCGGGGCCATCTGCGAAAATTTCACCAGTTTCGGGGGCATCTTCACTCCAAAGGCGGGACAGACTCCCTTGTCGGAATTCCTGCGTTACGGGGCGGCCGGTTCCAGCGGCACCGTAGTCGAGCCGCGGGCCATCTTTTTCAAATTCCCCGTGCCGATGTTGCAGGTTTATTACGCCCAAGGCTGCACCTTGGCCGAGGCGTTCTATCAGGCGGTGTCGGGGCCGTACGAGTTGCTGATCGTGGGCGATCCGCTCTGCCGGCCGTGGGCGAAGATTCCGCAGGTGACCGTCCGCGGCGTCGAGCCGGGCGCGAAAGTCCAAGGCGTGATCTCGCTGCAACCGGAGGCCCAATTCCCCGACCTGCAGACCGCCGATCATTTCGAACTCTTCGTCGGCGGTTCCCGGGCGGCGCAGTGTCAGCCGGGCAAGACGCTCACCCTCGACACCCGGATTCTGCCCGACGGCTGGAACGAACTCCGCGTGGTGGCCGTCGCCGCCGGGCCGATCCAGACCCAGGGGCGGACGATCTTCGCCGTGGAAAGCGCGAATTACGGCCGGAAGATTTTCGTCAAGGCGGTCTCCGGCCAACACGTCACTCCCGACAATCCGCTGGTATTGGAAGTCGCCTCGCCCGGCTCGACCGGCGTGGCGATTATTCAGAACAGCCGGCTGGTGGGCCGCTTAGCCGGCAATCAGGGAAGAATTGAGATCCCCGCCGAGAAGCTCGGCGCTGGTCCGGTCCGGCTGACGGCGCTCGGCCTGGGCCGCGGCGGAGTGCGGAGTCACGTCGTCGCCCCGCCGATCGACGTGACCGTCGATCTGCCCGCCCCCGTGAAACCGGTTGAAGAAAAGAAGCCGTAGAGCACGGAGAAGTTCTTTTCGGAGGCGATCATTCTGAGCGCAGCGAAGAATCTTTCGGGGACTCGTTCAACCAGGAGATTCTTCGCGGCGATCAGAATGACTATACAAAGCAGCAAGAGGCCGGGGGATTTTCTCCCTTGCTTGCTCCCCCCGGGGCCGGGGACGGCGCGGCTCGCTCATCCCTCATCCCTTCTTCCCCCGCACCTGCTCCTTGATCCGTTGGATGTGGCCGCGGCCGAGGGCTTTGACTTCGCAGCCCAGTTCGAAGTAACGGCGGATGGCGTCATCGGGGAGGATGCCGAAGCAGTCGATCACCGCCAGGGGACGGCCCGCCCAGCGGACGACCTGCTCGGGATCG
>JAFGPV010000127.1 GCA_016936015.1 Pirellulales bacterium | reverse complement strand
CGACTTTTGATGACCAACTCCCGGGTGCCCGCGATAGCTCCGCTATCGGGGCGGCCATGCCGCAAGAGGTCATTGGCCTTATTTTTTGCACCGTCCCACACACCCGTTTCAGCACACCCCTTGCGCACCTCGGGAATTATTGCGTTTGACAACTCGCGGAAAACACGGAAAAACACGGTTCATCAGACCCCACATTGTGCAACAATTCAAAAAACAGGCGATTAATGCAACGCACCCGTCACCGGCTTCCAAAAACACCGTAAAAACACGGCTCTCTCGAACCACGGAGAAAAGTGAAAATATTCCCCGGGGAGAAAAAACCGTTACGCGTCGTGCAGGTGGAATGTCAACACATCCTAGTTCCATCAAGAAGTGGAGGCTGGCCGAGTCGTCCAGGCGACCCATTCCCTCGAAACCCCGGAGCCGGTTGTCTTGAACGCTGCCGCCTCTATACAGAGCGTTAGGAGCACAGGCTTACGCCACCGAGCCGTCGCAAACGTCGTCCAGGGCTTGGCGGATCAGGGTCAGCAGCACGTTCGGATCAAACGGCTTGTGAAGAAAGTAATGGCAGCCGGCGGCGCGGCTGCGGCGGATGATGTTCGGGTCGTCCAGGCCCGTCAGCACGATCACCGGGATGAAGCAGGTCTCGCGGGCGTCGGCCAATTGGGCGCAGACTTCCAGGCCGTCGCGGTCGGGCAGCCGCAGGTCCAGCAGGATCACGTCCGGGCGACGGTTGCGCGCGGCCTCCAGACCCTGCTGGCCTGAGTCGGCCATCAGGGTGTCGAAGCCTTGTTTCTGCAAGCGCCGCGAGAGCAACTCCCGGAGGATGGCGTCGTCGTCGACGATCAAGACGTTCGAACGCCGAGGGAGCGGCCTGCGCGTCGAGACGGTTTTGGGACGCTGGATGACGCAGGCGGACATAGGTCACCAAACAAGGGGGAGCAAGTTCGGAAGGTTAAAAAACACGATGAAATGTTTACACAACCCTACGCTTGCTTTTCTACGTAGTCAAACGGAAACAGGGGCAACACCCCCGGCCGGATATAGGAATTCTGCGGCGCAGGACGTTGTCAAACGGCAGCTTCCTCCGGAAAACCAGGGGGTATATATAGAAGGGGGATCAAGGGTTAGGAATTAATGGTTGGTATGTCGGGAGAAAGAATCATGAGTACCGTCAGGCGTAACAATTCCAATCGTCTCCGTTCTTGTTCTGGAATTCTTATTCTGATCCTCCTGGCGTCGGCGGGGGCGGTGCCGGCGGCGGAGAAGGCGTCGGGCTACCAGGCGGCCGTCGAGTCGATTACCGGCGACGATCTGCTCCGCGAAGTGAAGGTCCTGGCCGGGGAAAAAATGGAGGGCCGGGGATCCGGCTCCCGCGGCGGCCGGCTGGCGGCCAAGTACCTCGCCAAGCAGTTTGCTAAACGGGACCTCCTACCCGGCGGGCCGGACGGGAAGTTCGGCCAGCCGTTTCTCAACCGTTATCAAAACGTGCTGGGTACGCTGCCCGGCCGCGATCCGGAGCTAAAAAAACAGTACGTCCTCGTCGGCGCCCATTACGACCATCTCGGCCACGGGGGCGGCGGCGCCCCCCGCGGACCCCAGGGGGTGATCTATCCCGGGGCGGACGACAACGCCAGCGGCACCTCGGCCCTCTTGGAGCTGGCCGAGGCCCTTGGCTTTCTGGCGGAGCCGCCCCGGCGCACAATCATCTTTGCCGCCTGGGACGCCGAGGAGCGCGGACTGTACGGATCGAAACACTGGGCGGCGCATCCCACGGTCCCCGTCAAGAACGTGGCGGCCGCCTTCAATCTCGACATGATCGGCATGTTGCGCGACGACCGGGTGACGGTGATCGGACTGCGGAGCGGCACCGGCTGGCGGCGACTGCTGACCGAGCAAAACGCCGCCGCGGGCTTCCAGTTCGAGTTCCGCTGGAGGCTCCTCCCCCAGGCCGATCATTTTCCGCTGTTCGAGAAAGGGATTCCGGTGCTGATGCTGCACACAGGCATGCACGACGAGTATCATCGCCCCAGCGATAAGCCGGAGACGCTCAACGGGCCGGGGATGAGCCGCGTGGTGCGGCTGGTCTTCGGCATGATGTACGAACTGGCGGAGCGTCCGAGCCGGATGGCCTTCCGCCAGGCCGCCCGGTATGAAACCGCCCAGCAAGTAAAACAGCGGCTGCGTACGGCCCCGCCCCCGCCGCGGCTGGGCGTGACCCTCGATCCCCAACCCCCGGCCGCCCCCGGCGTCGGCCTGTTGAAGGTCGCTCCCCAATCGGCCGCAGACAAGGCCGGACTGAAGCAAGGCGACCGGATCCTCCGCTTCGCCGGAAAAGAAATCTCCAACTACAAAGAACTGACCGGCGCCGTGGCGACAGCCGAAAGCCCGGCGGCGGCGGAAGTCAAAAACCCGGACGAGGACCGGCCGCACGAGGTCCGGATCGAGTTGCCGGGCAAGCCGCTCCGCCTGGGCATTCTCTGGGCCGTCGACGACGCGGAGCCGGGAACGTTGATTCTCTCGCACGTGATCCCCGGTTCCCCGGCCGACCGCGCCGGCCTACAACCCGGCGACCGCGTCTACCAGATCGCCGGCCGCGACTTTACGGACGACAATGAATTCCTCCGGTTGGCCCAAATCCTGCCCGATCCGCTGGAATTGCTCATCGAACGCGCCGGGAAGCTGCAAGTCGTCGTCCTCCACCTCCAACCCGTCGTTCCCGTCAAGCGGGCGGCGTGAATCCGGATGGTACCGTCGAGAAAAAAACATATCCGGCCTACCCGACCTGGGCCATGATTTCGTCGGGGATGTTGAAGTTCGAGGAGACGTTCTGGACGTCTTCGTGGTCGTCGAGGCGTTCCATGAGTTTGAGGATCTTCTGGGCGGCCTCGAGATCGTTGATATCGACGGTGTTTTGGGGCAGCCGGGTGATCTCGCTGACCTCGGGCGTCAGGCCGGCGTCGGCAAAGATCTTGGCCACGTCGCGGAAGACGGCCGGATCGCAAGTGACGGCGAATTTGTCGCCGTCCTGTTTCACGTCGTCGGCGCCCGCCTCCAGGGCCAATTCGAGGAGTTTTTCTTCGTCGATCTGGTCGGCGGGGATAAGGAACAGGCCCTTGCTGTCGAACATCCAGGCCACGCAGCCGCTGCTGCCGAGCTTGCCGTCGCCCAGTTCGAAGATCTTGCGGATTTCGGCGGCCGTGCGGTTGCGGTTGTCGGTCAGCACTTCGCAGAAGACGGCCGTCCCCCCGACCCCATAGCCCTCGTAGACCACGGATTCCAGGTTTCCGCCGTCCAATTCGCCGGTCCCTCGTTTGATGGCCCGCTGGATATTGTCCTTGGGCATCGAGACGGCCTTGGCGTCGTCGATGGCGTAGCGGAGCCGGAGGTTGGCGTCGGGATCGCCACCGCCCATTTTCGCCGCGACGATAATCGCCTTGGCCAATTTGCTCCAGAGTTTGCCGCGTTTGGCGTCGATCAGCGCTTTTTTATGCTTGATCCCGGCCCAATGAGAATGGCCTGCCATCGGTCGAACCTTTTCTGTTTAGAGACTGTTCAAATCATCAAGGGGATGGATCCCATTTCTTCGGCGACGCGACGGGACAATGGGAGTAACGTCCTCGATTGTAAAACATCCCAAAGGGAATCTCAATCACGTAAGTGGTTATTATCGTATCAGTTGCATTTTTCAAGCGACCAAAAAAACGGACAGGGGCATATAACCTCATGGTAGATGCCCGGCACAATTTCCGCAATCCCCCAGGCTGTGCATATTGCGTAGATAATCGCAAGAAATCTCGATGATTTTTTTCCGCCCCCTTGAGAAAACGGTATTGTATTCGATATAATTTTCCCGTGCTGGGCGGATTGCCCAACTGTTCCAATGCCTGTAGATGGGCGAGGTAGCACAATGGCCACGGTAACATCAAGAACGTTAGCGGAAGAGATTGGCAAGACGGCCGGAAAGGTCTGGCAGTTGTTGTCCAAAAAGGGTCCGATGAGCCTTGCAAAACTGGTCAAGGCGATTGACGAGCCTCGGGATGGCGTGATGCAAGCGATCGGCTGGCTCGCCCGGGAAGACAAGCTGAAGATTGAAGAAGAGGGGCGGACCCGGAATATCGCCTTGAAATAGGCATTTAACACGGTCCATTTCTAGGGTTTAGGCAAATCCTACGGGATTTGCGTCTTTCTTTCCATGCAAAATGGGGGGCTAATTGGCGCTATCCCTTGCCAAGCACCTAAAACCTGCTGTAGGCTACAAAAGGAAACTATTCCGGAGACCTCCCCCAGGTGGTTCTGCGGACATATTCGTTTATTAGACATCAGTTATGAAAGGGAAACGATCCATGAAGATTTTGGCCGTCCGGAGCGTGATTTTTCTGGTATGTATCGCCGCGATGGCGAGTATTTTACTCCCCAGACTGCAAGCTCAAGAAAGTTCTCGCGGTTCCAGTTCCGCAAAGCAGCCGGATATGATCGAGCTGCGCGACGCGGTGGCCCGGTTCAACAATCGCGACATTGAGGGCACCTTGGCCAAACTGGAAGAGGCGAAGAAAAAGGACGCCGACCTCCCGCCAGCCGAGGTCATGCTGGCCGATTTTTTCCGTCAGTCAAACTCGATCCAGGGTTATGTCGCGTGGCTGGAAAAGGCCGCGAACAAGTATCCCGAGGATCCGGAGGCCTTTGTGCGTTTGGCAGAGTTGGCGTTAATGGGCGGCCAAGTGACCGCGGGGGATTTAGTGCTTCAGAAAGCCTCGGCTATGTTGCCGAAATTCACTTCGAGCAAGAAGCGTAAAGAAAGCATCGCTCCGCGGATCCCCAGCGGCCTGGCGTCCGTCGCAGAGAGCCGCGAGGACTGGCCCCTGGCACAGAAATACCTGGAAGAATGGCTGAAATCGGAGCCGAAAAACGACCGCGCCCTGGTGCGGTTGGCCCGCGCCTTGTTCAAGCAGAAGAAGCCCACCGAATCCTACGCGAAATTAAAGGAGGCGAAGACCGCCAATCCGAAGGTCCTGGCGCCGGAGGCCCAATTGGCCGCGTTTTATTGGGATTTCGGCGACAAAAAAAACGCCAAGCAGTGGACGGATCAGGCGCTGAGGGCCTGGCCGAATGAGTCGGAGACGTGGCGTTTTGCCGCCGGCATCTCCGTCGAAATGGAGCAGTTCAAAGAGGCCGAAGAGCGCGCCGCCAAGGCCTATGAGCTTGACTCCGCCGCGCTGGAGTCCAAGCTGCTCCGGGGAACGGTGGCGTTGTTCAAGAAGGATTACGTCAACGCGGAGAAGTACTATCAGGCGGCGCACCTGCAACAGCCCGAAGTCTTTGCCGCCAGCAACAACCTGGCCCTGGCCCTGGCCGAGCAGAAAGACGAATCGAAAAAACGCCGCGCCCTGGGATACGCCAAGAACAACCTCGAGCAGTATCAGAACACGCGGAACGCCGGAGAGGCCGCCTCAACCCTCGGCCGGGTGCTGTACAACATGGGAAATAAGTCGGAAGCCCAACGCGCCCTGGAGGCCGCCCTGAAACAGCAAAATTTCGAGCCGGATACCCTCTATTATTATGCCGTGGTCTTGAACGACCAGGGTAGCAAGGAACAGGCCAAAAAATTTCTTGAGTCGGCCCTGAAGTCCACCCGCCCGTTCACCATGAAGCCCGAGGCCAAGCTGCTTTACGAGCAGTTGACGCACTAAGAATTCATCCCGAATTCCTTGTCATCCTGAGCGGAGCGAAGAATCCTTTACGGAGGAGATCCTTCCTTCTGCTCAGGATGACTTTTTTTGCGCTCAGGGCATCTTTGCAGGAAAAACGCTCCGCGCATAAAAAAGAACATGGCAAGCAATCCGTTCTTACCATGTTCTTTATCCTGAAACGGGACGGTAACCGTCCCGCCCTCCCGGCTCTGTTCTGATCAGTAATATCGGCAAAAACGAGGATGCTTCTTGAGCGGAACGTAACGGAAAGCGCGGTTTTACCGCATCCAGGGGGAATAGACCCTTCGCGTGGTCCGCTCCGGCGGAACCGCGGGGACCGGCAACGAGGGCGGAGACGGGAGAATTCCAGGAACCGTGGAGGATGCCGGCTCGGGCGACGTCTCTTCCAAAGGCGTTTCCGACGGGGCGCGATCACACTCCTTCTCGGTAGCCGGCATCGGCAGATCCCAGCAATAACAGTGCCGTGGTATCCGCGGCGGACGCGGCGTGCCGACCCGCGTCCAAAACGCCTGCCATCGGGCCTTTTCCTGACAATAACCCGCCCAGGCGTTGTCGCAGGCCGTGGGAGGACACTCGCAACATCCCGGCACCAGGCAAAATCCCGGCGGCCCATAGCAGGCCGGTCCGCAGTAGGCGTAATAATTCCCGGCCGATACGCCGCCGCAAGAACACCCGGCAAAAATCCCGGCCGGGACGATCATCATCCCCATTACCGTTAGAAGGGTTAATATAAGAACTCGCATTCTTCTTCTCCTTAATGCTTCTTCCCGCAAGAGAGCTACAAAGGCTATAGCTTATTTCGGCCGTTGGGTTTCTCTGAACCTATTGTCAAAATCGATTGAGAGCGAATTTCCACGATTTTGTGCCCGGAGATTCCAAAAGCGGATGGAAACGGAGAAAAGTATTCCGACGGGGAAAATCTTGCTTGTTGAAGGAATTAGAAAAAACAAGCAGAGTTTGCACGTGGGCCGGGCCGTCCTCGGCCCCGGAAATAGCCGGGCTTAAGGACGAGCCGACTCGCACCTTCTTGAAAAAAAACTTAAAAACACCTCCTTGACAGAACCCGGCATACTGCTAGTATAATAGCACATGTTGGTTCTCAAGCGTTTCGGAGGGGAGCGTTTCTTATGCATGCACATACCGATTCCCTGTTTGACTTGGGCAAACGGGAGCGTCAGATCGTCGAGGCCGTCTATCGGCGGGGAGAGGCCTCGGTCTCGACCGTGATGGCGGAACTCCCCGATCCGCCCAGCTACTCGGCCGTTCGGGCGATGCTGGGGATGCTCGTGCAAAAGGGCGTACTCAGCTTTCGCCGCGAAGGGAAACGGTATCTCTATCGGGCGGTGGCCTCCAAGGAAAAGGCCCAGAAGTCGGTGCTCCGGCGGTTGCTGGCGAATTTGTTCGGCGGCCGGGCCTCCGACGCCATGGTGGCCCTGTTGGACGTGGCGGGCGAAAGTCTGACCGACGAGGATTTCGCGCACCTGCGGAAGCTGATTGATCAAGCGCGGAAACAAGGCTAAAGCGGGGCACACTAATCGACCGCGCGCAGCCACTCGTATTTCCACAAGGGATTGCCGCAGGCGGGGCAGGCTTCCACCGATTCCATCACCCGGCCGTGGCAGTGGGGACAATCGGCGATGGCCGGCAGCACGGCGATCTGTTCGCGGCGGAGTTGGGCGGCCCGTTCCTGATCGACAAACGCCTGGGCCACCGTAATCTGAATCGCCAGCGGCAGCAGACGGAACAACACCAACGGGGCCTCCACGGATTGCGGCAAGACGCGGGCCAGGGCGTCGAGGAAGGTGCAGTGGCGCTGATCGGGTTTCTGGGACTGACAGATCGCCAAGCGGCGTTGCGTCTCTTCATCCAGGTTTTCTTCACACATCAGGAGCCGGGCCAGCCACGGGGCGAGCCAGGGCCGCGGCGTGGAGAGATACCCGAACCGGGCGGCCGCTTCGGCCGCTTCGACGGCTTCATAGAGATTGATCTCCCGCAGCGCCTGCTGCGCCGCCCGAAGCGCGGAAACCGGCATCCGCATCGAATCCTGGCCCACGTGCCGCTCCACGTCCTGGTGCAGCCGCGGATAGAGCGTGTCGCGGATCTGCGCCAGTCCGGTAGCCAGACAGGGGACGACCTGCTCGCCGTCGCTCCGGCGGGCCTGCCGGTTGTACTCCGCAACGGCGTGGGCGTATTTATCGGAGGAGAGGGAACCCGACATATTATTCTCCCCGGAGTGGCGTTACGAATGAAAGCATCTTTTTAAATTCTAGCATGTACCGCTTCTACCGTCAGGTCCTTTTTTCGCCCGCCGGGGCGGCACATTCCGAAAAGGAACGGTGAAAAACCGGGTTCATTCCGGTCACATTTTTTCCACCACCTTGATCCCCAGCAACTCCAATCCCTTCCCGATCGTCCGGGCCGTCAGGTCGCAAAGCAGCAGGCGGCTGCGGCGCAGGGCGTCGGTCTCGGCGCGGAGGACGGGGCAGTTCTCGAAGAAGGTCGAGTAACGGTTGGCCAGATCGAAGAGATACGCCGTGAGCTGGTGGGGGCGATAGTCGGCCGCGGCCCGATCGAGGGCCTCGGGAAAGCGGAGGATTTCCAGCGCCAGGGCGCGTTCGGCGGGAGTGGGCAAGACGATTTCGGCCCCCGACCGGCGGAGCTCCGCCGCGTCGACGTTTCCTTTGGCGAAGATGCTGCGGACTCGGGCGTAGGCGTACTGCATGTACGTGGCCGTGTTCCCGTTCATCGCCAGCATCTTGTCGTAGCTGAAGACGTAGTCGCTGGTGCGATTCTGGGACAGGTCGGCGTACTTCAGCGCCCCGATACCGACGATCTCGGCGATTTCACGGCGGCGCTCCGGCGGAAGCTCCGGGCCGTCGGGCTTGGCGTCGTCGTTGGCCGAAACGATCTCGCCCGCCCTGAGCACTGCTTCATCCAAAAGGCTTTCCAGGCCCACGGTGTCGCCGGACCGCGTCTTGAACGGCCGATTATCTTCGCCCAGCACCGTGCCGAAGCTGACGTGCTGCAATTCGACGTCACCGTAGCCCCACAGCCGGGCCGCCTCGAATAAATGCTTGAAGTGCATCGACTGGCGGTGATCGACCACGTAGAGGATCGCATCCGGATGGAATTGCTCCATCCGATAGCGGATGGTGGCCAAGTCGGTGGTGGCGTAGAGAAAGGCGCCGTCCTGTTTGCGGATGAGCATCGGCACTTTCTCGCCGGGAAAGAAGATGCACAGCGCGCCGTCGCTCTCGCGGGCGATCCCCTTGTTGACAAGCTCTTCAACCACGCCGGCCAGCCGATCCTCGTAAAAACTCTCGCCCAGCGTGTGATCGAAGCGAATGCCCAATCGGCCGTAGATGCGGTTGATTTCGTCCTCGCAGGCGGGCAGGAACTCCTGCCAGAGCTTACGGTTTTCCGGATCGCCCGCGTGGAGCTTGGCCGTCTCGGCCAGGACATCTGATCTTATTTCCTTATGTTCAGGGATCAGTTTTGATATATCCGGTGTTGTTGATCCATTTTCGAGCCAAATTCTGGTAGCATTATCAAATACCCAAGTACTTCTCAGTTCTTTAACCTTATCATCTTGCTCTTTGATTTTCTCGATTATTTTTTTGTTGTTCTGATCTTCTAATTTGAGTTTTTCCAGAATTTTTTGTTGTTTTTGAATCTCTTTTTCTAAAACTGGCAAGTTATCAAGAATACCATAATACTCCATAACGAGACTTACCAAACGATAGAGCCGGGCCAGTTCCGCAACGGGATTATTCTTGTACGCCGCAGCGTCAAGAAAATGCTTGTAGCCGTAGAGGATCATCCCGAACTGGGTGCCCCAGTCGCCGATGTGGTTGTCGCTGATGACCCGATGCCCGAGGAACCGGAGGGTGCGGCACAGGGCGTCGCCGATGACCGTCGAGCGGATGTGGCCGACGTGCATCGGCTTGGCCACGTTGGGGGCGGAGTAGTCGATCACGAAGGTGCGGGGCTTTTCCACCGGGGCGACGCCCAAGCGCTGGTCGCCAACGGCCGCCTGAAGGTGCGGAATGAAATAATCGTCCTTCAGCCGAAGGTTGATAAACCCGGGACCGGCGACCTCGGGCGGATGGCACAGATCGGCCGCGTCGAGCCGCCCCAGGATCTCGGCCGCCACGTCCCGGGGTGGCCGGCCGAGCCGCTTGCCCAGCGGCATGGCCAGGTTCGCCTGGTAATCGCCGAACTTCGGGTCCTGGGCGGGACGGATCAGGTCGAGGTCCGCGTCGGACGCATCGCTCAGACCAACCAACGCGGCGCGGAATCGGGCTTGGAGTTCTTGGAGAATATTCATAGTCCAACAGCATAGCAGAGAAATGTGGAATGATGAATGCGGAATGGTTTGCTCTTATCCTGGTTCCGAAACTCCAGTTTCGGAACCCGAGCCGCGTTCCTGGTTCCCAAGCGCCGGCTTGGGAACGAGGGTGGACAAGGTAATTTTTGCTCCTTTTCGGGCTGAATTGTTGCACAATACAGGGTCTTCAAGTGCCGGATTTTACGGGACCGCACGGGAATTGTTGTGGGTGAATTGTTGAGCACTTCGGGGGTGTCAGGGCGGTTTCGCCCGGTGTTTTCCGAGGTCCGGCGAATTTTTGCCCGGTTTGGCGGTATGGGTTTTTTACGCATTTTAAATACCTTGAACGAGGCGGCTTTTTTATTTTTCCCGGGAAATACGGGATTTCTCAGGGTCGATTTTTTGCCACGGGGATTACAGGCGGGATTGAATTGTTGCGGGTTGGTAAGGCACTGGTTGGTGTTACCAGATTGCGTAGTGGTCAATGGCACTAAGTTTGGTTACTCAAGTTATTTAGATTATTGGATTAAGCCGCGGAGCGGCGTATTACGCCTGCCCAGGGCGAAGCGTAGCGCAGCCCTGGGAAAGAGGGTTACTGCCGATCAGGGAGTCCTGAAAGGGGCGCGCTAAGATTATTCCTAGGTTAGCTCGCCCTTTCAGGGCTTGATATTCGATGCGAATTCTTTCCCCAGGGCTGCGCTTCGCTCCGCCCTGGGCTGTCATGGTACGCTGCTTTGCAGCTTAAACCTTTTCCAGTCAATCGGTTATTATTTCAAGCTTCACGTCATTGTAGTGGTCAATCATTCGCTCCGCCGGCACAGGGCCGGCGGGGGCGGTTACCAACATGGGATCAAATATTTTGGTCAACAGAGGAGCAAAACGGGCAATTCGAAGCGGCGGGCATCTTCATTAGGGGGGTGTGGCGGGCGACACTTTCCCCGTCGAGGGGAAACGTGGCCAACCGAATGTCTGCAAAGGGAACATATACGTTTGTACATTATATCAACGCGGTGGCCCATTTGCAAGGGGATTTTCGGATTCGGTTGGTTTTCAACGTCGAAGCAGGGGGTTTTGCGGTTTGTCCGCCGGGTGAAAACCAAGAGGATTTCGCTGTCCGACACACTGTATTTGTCGGGTGCCACGATTGGCTTGGCCAACCGTGTTTCGGCACTGCTGGACAAGCCAGCAGTGGCACCCAACTCCACAGTGAAAGAGCGTCAGACTACTAGCTCGCTTGCCGAGCCGCAACCGAAGTCGTCGGCATCGACCGTTTTTCTGCCGATGATCTCGCAACCAAATTGCAATTCCCGTTGGAAAACTACATTTGCCCTGAGGGACAATTCTTCGCCGAGGATGACGCCGATGGAGGGTGATTGGTTGCGGGACGTGTTGCTGGCCCGAACGAGAAGGCGGGACGCGGAAGAGCACCGGAGGCAGTCGGCGGCGGTTGACTCGCTGTTTGCGAATGACTTGGTGGTGATATAGAGGTGCAGACGGCGGGGCGATCGGCCGTTCTGGAGGAACAGTACAGCCACAAGAGTCATTGCGGGGCCATTTCCCCCGCCTCTTGTGCCTTCGACACCTCGATCGCAGAGCTATCGCGGCCACCCGTTTAATCGACCGGAAGCGGCAAGATGCCGCTTTGACATTATTCCGCGCTGTTATTCCACGGGATCGGCCGGGCCTGGCCCCAGAGATCTTCCAGCGCGTAGTAGGCCCGGGTTTCCGGCTCGAAGAGGTGGACCACCACGTCGCCGTAATCCAACAGGATCCAGCGGCTCTCTTCGTAGCCTTCGATGCCCAGCCGGCGGTCGTGGAGTTCCTGCTCGAGGACGCGGTCGATCTCTTCGCTGATGGCATGGAGCTGCCGCCGGCTGGTGCCGCTGGCGATGACGAAGAAGTCGAACAGGCTGGTCAGCTCGCGCATGTCGAGGACCACGACATCGGTGCCGCGGTTGTCCTCGGCGGTCCGGGCGGCCAGCACGGCGCGCTGAAGGGCAGATTCCTTCAGATGTTTTGAGACGGATCGAGGACGCTCCGACGGGGACTTCGCGTGAATTTTCATCGTTTCGATTGGAGCGACGGGCCGGGGCTGTCGGCTTTTTCCGTTTTTTTGTTTTCTTCCGCCAGTCTCCGCGCCGAAGAGGCGAGCGTCATCCCGACCTGGATTTCCTGGCGGCTGAAGTAAGGCGTCCGGGCGCCGGTGACGTGACGTTTTCCCACTTTACCGGCGAGTTCCTGCCAACTCAAGTCGTTGTTCAGGTGCCAGGCGGCCGCCTGGACGGCGCGCTGGTTGACTTGGCCCGAGCCGAGCATCTGCAGCAGTTCCTTGACGCCCGATTTTTTGGTGAAGCTTTCCAGGGGGCGGATTTCGTAAGGGACCGAGGGCCGGGGATCTTTTTTGCCGTGTTCCAGACAGACGATGGGGACTTTCACGGGGAGGACTTTTTCGGGCGGGATGTTCATAAAGCCGCCGCCCATGCCGCCCATCATCCCCCCGCCGACGGATTGATTTTGCCCGCTGTTGTTGCCCGAGTTGCCGCTTCGGCGCCCGCCGCCGCCGCCGATACCGCCGACGGGTCCTCCGATCTGAGCGAGGACCGGCACGCCGGCAAAGGCCGCCGGCAGCTTGACGCTCAGCGGTTTGTCGGTCTTGTTTTCCACGAAGACGCGGCACTGCGTCGCATCCTGGGGAATGAATTTGACGGCGATCTTTCCGTCCTTCATCGCCTGGAACATATCCACCGCTGACGGCGTCGGGGAAGACGGTCCCCGTTTCTGGATCGGTTCGCCGTCGGCCACCAACCAACTCGATCCGGCGAGGAAGACCGACAAGAGCACTCCTCGCGGGAGGCAACGCAGAAACGCCTTTCTGGACATGGGAACAAACCTCCAGTAGGTCAACGGATTTTCAAGGCAAATTGGAGTCGGAGCGCAAGGACCCCGAACCTAAGCTACAGCCTAATTGGTTTTCAGCAAAAAGCCAAGCAGAAAATAAGGTCCGGCAGAAACGCCCTTTCCTCCAATTACCCAAAGGGGGGGGCGCAAGATTGGCGTTAGGGCTTTGCTTAAAGATCGGCCGAGAAATAACTTGGAAATCCTCCCCTCCCCCGAAGCCGAGCCGACCATGAGATTGACAATCCTGGGCAATCTTCGTTAAACTGCCGGATTCTACCCTTATTAAACGAGGTTTACCCATGAGACTGATTCACATTCTTGGCAACGGGGGATCAATTCGAGGCGGGGCTTTGGCCGGCACGACGTTGGCGGCGCTGCTGGGTGGAGCCGGCCGCGCGGCGGCCGCCGCGGAACCGGGCAGTGCCGCGGCCGCTTCCGGCGGCCAGGGAATATTCGTCTTTTTCTGGGCGATCACCCTGGTCAGCGCGGTGGCCGCACTGGTCTTCGCCATCCGATTCTTCAGGCAGATGATGGCCGCCGACGCCGGCACCGAAGAGATGGTCGAGATCGCCTCGCACGTCCGGACCGGGGCCAACGCCTACCTCTGGCAGCAATATAAAATCGTCTTCCTCTTCTTTGTCGCGATCTGTGCCCTGTTGGCCTGGATGGCCTTCGGACTGCGCGTGCAAAGCAAGTGGGTGCCGTTCGCGTTTTTGACCGGCGGTTTCTTCTCCGGTCTGGCCGGCTGGTTTGGTATGAAGACGGCCACTTGGGCTTCGAGCCGGACGGCCGCCGGGGCGCAGAAGTCGCTCAACGCGGGCCTGCAAGTCGCCTTCCGCAGCGGGGCCGTGATGGGCCTGACCGTCGTCGGCCTGGGCCTGTTGGACATCTGCCTCTGGTTTGCCATCCTTTACTGGCTCGTTCCCGCCTTGGACTTTCCGAAGATCAGTCTGGTTCAAATTACGGTCACGATGCTCTGCTTCGGCATGGGCGCCAGCAGCCAAGCGCTGTTTGCCCGGGTGGGCGGGGGGATCTTCACCAAGGCGGCCGACGTCGGCGCCGACCTGGTCGGCAAGGTGGAAGCCGGCATTCCCGAGGACGACAAGCGGAACCCGGCTACCATCGCCGACAACGTGGGCGACAACGTGGGCGACGTCGCCGGCATGGGCGCCGATCTGTACGAGTCGTACTGCGGCTCGATCCTGGCCACGGCCGCCTTGGGCGTGGCGGCCTTCGCCGGCGGCGAACTGCTGCCCCAGTCGGTCAAGGATCAGATTGCCGCCGGCTCGATCCTCCAAGACGTTGCGATCCAGAACTTCCAACTCCGCGCCCTGTTCCTGCCCATGGCGATGGCCGGCGTGGGAATCCTGCTGTCGATCCTCGGCATCTACATGGTGCGGACCGAGGAGCAAGCCGATCAGAAAACGCTGCTGAAGGCCCTGGCCCGAGGCGTGAACATCTCGAGTCTGCTCATCATCGCCGCCGCCTTTGGACTGACCTATATCCTGTTGCCCGATTTCCTCATGGTTGCCATGAGCGTGGTGGTCGGACTGGCGGCCGGGTGGTTGATCGGCAAGTGGACCGAATACGCAACCAGCGACGAATACGCCCCGACGAAGCGATTGGCCGACCAGGCCCTGACCGGCCCGGCGACCGTGATTATCGGCGGCCTGGCCGACGGCATGAAGAGCGTCTGGTTCCCGGTGATCACCGTCAGCGTGGCCACACTCTTGGCCTTCGGCTTTGCATCCGGCTGGCAATTCAACGACGTTCACTGGTTCGCCATGGGCCTGTACGGCGTGGGCATTGCCGCCGTGGGAATGCTCAGCACACTGGGCATCACGCTGGCCACCGACGCCTACGGCCCGATCGCCGACAACGCCGGCGGCAACGCCGAGATGGCCGGGCTGGACCCGATCGTCCGCAAGCGGACCGACGCCCTGGACAGCCTGGGCAACACGACGGCCGCCACGGGCAAGGGTTTTGCCATCGGCTCGGCCGCCCTGACGGCACTGGCCCTGTTGGCCGCCTACGTCGAGGAGGTCCGCGTGGGCCATCAGCATTGGGCCCAAGCCGTGCTCAGCGAGTCGGCGCCCGGCTGGTATAAAGTCAACGATCAGTTCATCGTCCATAAGATCAATCAAGAAAAGCTCGACGAGAACGCCGATGAAGAACAACTCAATAAGACGTTCTACGGCTATCTGGTCATGCCCGAGCAGATCCGGGCCGAGGAGATCAAGGCTGATTGGGCCAAGCTCGACACGTCGAAAGGCCCCGTCGCCCTGGGGTCGATGATCGAGGAGACCGGCGGGAAACCGCATTTTGCCAAGACGGGCGACCGGCCCGTCCCGGTCCGGGCCGCCACCATGATCGACTGGATGACCTACTATTCCTGCAACCTGATGAATCCCAAGGTCCTGGTGGGCGTCTTCCTGGGGGCCATGTCCACGTTCGTCTTCTGCGCCCTGACGATGAAGGCCGTCGGCCGGGCGGCCTTCGGTATGGTCGAAGAAGTCCGCCGCCAGTTCCGCGAAAAGCCGGGCATTATGAAGGGAACCGAGTTGCCCGACTACGCCACGCCCGTGGCCATCAGCACCAAGGCCGCCCAACACGAGATGATTTTCCCTTCCGTGCTCGGCCTCCTGACGCCCGTCCTCACCGGACTGCTGCTGGGCGTGGCCGGCGTGATCGGCCTGCTGGTCGGGGCCCTGACCTGCGGATTTTGCATGGCGATCTTCATGGCCAACGCCGGCGGAACCTGGGACAATGCCAAGAAGTACATCGAGGGCGGCGCCCACGGCGGCAAGGGGACCGCCGCCCATAAGGCGGCCATCGTCGGCGACACCGTCGGCGATCCCTTCAAGGACACCAGCGGCCCGAGTCTGAACATCCTCATCAAGCTGATGAGCATGGTCAGCGTCGTGGCCGCCGGCCTGATCGTCCGCTACAGCCTGACGGCCCTCGGCATTTTTTAATCCCCCATGCCAAATCCGTCCGAACCGAAAACGCTGCGAGACGACGTCGCCGGGGTGGTCGTGATGGATCTCGTCCGCCGGTTCGGCACGCCGACCTTCGTCTACGACGCCGCCGTGATCCGCCGGCGGATTGCCGACCTGGCCGCCTTCGATTGCATCCGCTACGCGGTCAAGGCCTGCTCCAACCTGGCGATCCTCGAACTGATGCGCTCTGAGGGAGCGGCGGTCGATTGCGTCAGCGCCGGCGAGGTCCGTAGGGCGCTGGCCGCCGGGTATTCTCCCGAGGGCACGACACACTCCCCTCTCCCTTTGGGAGAGGGGCAGGGGGTGAGGGCAGAGCCGCCGATAAACAGCCCTCACCCTAACCCTCTCCCAAAGGGAGAGGGGATTTCCGCAGCCCCGCCGATCATGTACACGGCCGACGTTTTCGACCGGGAATCGTTGGATCTCTGCGTCGAAAAAAACGTTACCGTCAACTGCGGCTCGCCCGACATGATCGACCAGTGGGGCCGGCGTAAACCCGGCACGGCGATCACCCTGAGGATCAATCCGGGCTTCGGCCACGGCCATAGCCGAAAGACGAACACCGGCGGGAAAAGCTCGAAACACGGCATCTGGCACACGCAGCTTGCCGACTGCCTGGAACGGGCGAAGCAATACGGGTTGAAGGTCGCCGGTCTACACATGCACATCGGCTCGGGCACCGACCTGGAGCACCTGGCCCAAGTGTGCGGCGTGATGGAGCAGGCGGCGGCGCAGGTCGGGCCGACGTTGGAGATGATCAGTGCCGGCGGCGGCCTGCCCGTGATCTATCAGCCCGGCGACGCCACCGTCGATCTTACGGCCTACTTCAAGCTCTGGAACAACGTCCGCAAACGATTGGTCAAACAATTCGATCACCCCCTGAGATTGGAGATCGAGCCGGGCCGATACCTGACGGCCGAGAGCGGCTATCTGCTGACGGAGATCCGCGCCGTCAAGCACCAGGACGACAACCTGTTCTACCTCCTCGACGCCGGTTTCAACAACCTCGCCCGGCCGATCCTCTACGGCGCGTATCACCCGATGTCGATCGCCTGGCAAAAGGGGGCGGGGGGCGGGGGGCGGGGGCCGGAATCCGTCGATACTCAATCCCTAATCCCTAATCCCCAATCCCCAATCCCTCCTCCCGAACACGACGTGATCGTCGGCGGGCCGCTCTGCGAATCGGGCGACATTTTCACCCAGGAAATGGGCGGCTTTGTCACGACCCGCCGCCTGCCGGCCGCCCAGGTGGGCGACGTCCTCATCATCGAGTGTGCCGGCGCCTACGGCTTCGTGATGGGCTCGAACTACAACTCCCGGCCCCTGGCCGCCGAGGTCCTCATCGACCATCAATCTCCCCGCCTCATCCGCCGCCGGCAGACCTTCGAGGAGATGATTCAGCAAGAACTAAGATAAACCAAGGAATAAGCCAGTGGATGTCGTTCTCGCAGAAGCAATCGAGGCTGCGGAACCGAAGAAGAGCCCTTGGGGTTTTTGGCAAACCCTCGGTCTCTCGCTGGCAGTGTCCCTAATCTCTTTATGAGGGGGCTTGATCTCATTCCGACGGTTAGTTACACTGACATTATTCTAAAATTTTCTCCTGTGAAACATGTCTTCTCGTAAGGCACACAGTGATGAACGGTTCGAAACGGGGTGAATCGGAAAAGAGGAAGCATGCGCCGGCATCGAGCGGCAGCGGTCAACATCACTCCTCCTCGGCCAGTCAATTAGAACGAAAGTGCGCAGCCTTGCGTGAGAGGCTCTCTCGGCTAATTTCCAAAACGGCTCGCAACCAGGCGAACCTGAAAGAAGTTCGGCAAAGCGAGTCCCAATATCGGGAATTGGTCGAGGATTCTTGCAGCATCATCCTGCGAATGGACGTCAAGGGGAACGTTACCTTTGCGAATCCTCATGCGTTGTCATTTTTCGGCTACTCCAAAAAAGAGCTTCTGGGCAAGAACGTTGTGGGCACGATCGTGCCCTTCGTCGAGCGCACAGGACGGAATCTGGCGGAACTCATTCGGGACATCTGCGATCACCCGGAACGCTACCAGGACAACGAGAATGAAAACGTTCAACAGGATGGCACCTCCAAATGGATTGCGTGGACGAATAAGGGGATTTGCGACGCATCGGGCCATCCCAAGGAAATCCTCTGCATTGGCAATGATATTACGACTCGGAAAGCGGCTGAGGAAGCCCTCCAGCAGGAACAAGAGGCGCTCCGACACTTGCTGGAGTCTCAACAGCACGATTTACAGCTAGTGGCCTACGAAATCCACGACTGCCTATCGCAATTGCTCTCTGGAGCCAAAATGCAGTTTGAGGCCTTTGACAGCGTGCAGAAGGGCAATGCAAAGATGGCCCGGAAGGCTTATCAAGACGGCCGTGACCTTCTCAACCGCGCCATTGCGGAAACCCGACGGTTGATTGCCAATCTGCGTCCGCCTGACTTGGAAGCCTCAGGAATCGTCAACGCCGTCAAACGGTGGATTGACGAGCAGGGAAGTCAAATCCCACTCCAGGTGAAGTTGATTGGCGATATGCCGTTTGGACAACTTGACTCCTTCCTGATGCACGCGTTGTTTCGCATCGTCCAAGAAGGGGTACGCAATGCCGCCCGTCACAGCGGCAGCGACAAAGTGCAGGTCACGTTTCGGCAAAGCCGAGGCGGAGTGTCGGTGGATATCAAAGATTGGGGATGCGGATTCGACACGTCGGCCATGAAAACCAGTCATTTCGGATTGAAAGGCATTTGCGAACGAGTAAGAATTCTTGGCGGCAAGGCATCGATCAAGAGCTCGCCAGGACAGGGAACTCAAATCACTGTGCAATTACCCTTGAATTCCGAAAAAAGCTCAAATCGGAGTGTTTCATCCACCGCCGACAAACCTTCGAGGAAATGATCGGCCCGGAGCGGTTATGAGAGTGCGGGAGCCGATCCCGGGAGGCATTGCCAGGCGATTCGGCAGGTTCCACTCGATCCGGGCCAGGAGGGTGTCGCCGCGGAATTTCCGGGCGGGGACGCACTGGCCCACGACCACCCAGGACTCATCCGGGCTGGCATTGACCACGCCGAAATTGCCCATCCGGGGCACGTTCTTGGGATCTTTCACCCCGTCGCCGATCAGCGGCAGGACGATGCGCTCGGTCGCGCGGATCAGCCGCAGCGAAGCGATATCGACCTGGGCCACGTAGAGCGGAGCGCGCCACCGAAAGACGTTGACGTTCTGCGGCGCTTTTCGGGTATAGACGAGGAACAGGCCGTCGGAGTGCGGCAGCCAATGCTGCTGGGTGGTGGACATGGTCAGCGGCGTGCCGTCGTCCCACGCCCAGGGTTTCTTTTCCGCCCAGTGCAGGCCGTCCTCGCTCACGGCGACGTAACCCCGGCCGTCCTCCGCGCGGAGCGTGAGGAGGAATCGTCCGCCCCAGGCGACCAGCGACGGCTCCAGCATCCCCCGGCCCTTGGGATGGCGGATTTCATCGCCGACTTGTTTGATTGTCACCGTCCGGCCGTCATAGCCGCACCGAACCGTGGTTACCGACCGGTCCGGCCGCTCCTTCGTTCCGAAATACAAGGGAATCAGGAGGTCGCCGTCGGGAAGCGTTACACGCTGACAGCAGCCGCAGGAATAGAGATCCGCGGCGCGCGGGTCGTCCCACTGGAGTTTCTTCTGCGGCGACCACGATCCATCGGCCGACCGGATCGCGTAGACGGGCCAGCGGGGCGGCTGATTGCGAAAGAAGCCTTTCTGCGTGTAGTTGACCGTATGCCCGATAGCCAACACCGTGTTGGTTTTCGGGTGATAATCGGGCACCACGTCGCAGACGCCTTCTTCGATGCCCTTATCCCGCGGAATCCGTCCCAGGGAGGGAACCGGCTGCGGCTTGGTCCACGATCGGCCCAGGTTTTTGGAGATCGACCAATGCACCGGCCCGTAATAATCCGATCCGTGGGTCGTCTGGATCGTCATCAAGGCGAAGGTTCCATCCGCCGCGGGCACCATGCACACCCGGGGCTGAAACCACGTAACCCCGTTCTTCGCGTAGGAGAAAATGGTCTCGCGCTCGATGCCCGTGATCCGCAGATCCGCCGCGGTTTTTTCAGACTTCGGTTCTCCGCCGAAAGACTTTTTCCACCCTCCCAGGGCGATCCCCGCGGAGCCGATCAAAGCGGAAGACAGCCACTGCCGACGGTGAAAACTCGCTTCATTTGACATCGTAGATTCCTCCGAACTCGGATGATCATTTTGAGTCGTTACCGCAGCGGCAGGGAAAACAGCGTGACGCTGCACGGGGCAACGCAGAGGGTGTTCGTATCGTCCACCTTGGATTCTTCGATCTTCACCCGTGACGGCTTACCGGGTTCATTGTAATCCATCGGCCGGCCGGCGATCTGCCAGCGTGAGCCGCCGCCGGCCGGCGTGGCGCCGGTGACCTTTAGCGGAAGCCGGAGTGCGTCGAGCGTCGGATTGACCACGGCCAGGGTCAAGGTTATTTTATCGGCCGAGAGCGCCGCCGCCGCGTTGTAGGGCGGCGCAACCGCCGTCTTTAGCGGCAGCGTGCCGAAGTGCCGCCGGTAAAGCTGCAAGACCAGGCCGGTGGTTTCCGTGACCGCGGCCGTCTTATTGGTCTTGATCGCCCCGATGACGTTTACGGTCTGGGCGTAGTTCGCCATGAAGTAGAGGTCGCTGTTGCGGAAGATTTCGTGCAGGCCGGCGGCGATGCCCAGGGCGTCCTTCTGGAAATAGCGGGATCCCAAATCGCCGTAGAGGTATTCGCTGTACCAATAGTTCCATTCATCCAGCGCAATGCGGATGTCTTTGCCCTTCAGTTCGGGAAAGTTGCTCCGGTAGCCGCGATGCGCCTCGGTGATCCGGCGAACTTGTTGGGGGATCAGGTTGACGTGTTCGATCAAGTCCGGTTTGTCGTTGCAATAGAAATGTTCGCTGATCAGATCCATCCGATCGGCGCAGCGGCGCATCATTCCTTCATCCCACGGTCCCACGGCCCCCACCGCCACGAGCATGATGGACGGATCCTCCGTCTTGAGGGCCTTTGCAAAGCGGTTGTGTTTTTCGACGTACTTTTCCAGCGGCATGTGGCCGAGCTGCCAGTCGCCGTACATCTCATTCCCGATGCCCCAGAACTTCACTCCGTAAGGTTCCGGGTGGCCGTTTTCGGCGCGATGCTTTCCCTCCGGAGTGCCGGGACCGCCGTTGGCGTACTGCAACTCGGCCAAGGCCGATTCCACCTCGCCCAAGCCGCTGTTGACGGCAATGTACGGCTCGGTCTTCAGGTATCGGCAAAACGTCATGAACTCATCCAGGCCGAAATCGTTGTGTTCGAGACCCGGCCAGGCGGGATTCTTCCGCGGGGGCCGGCGGTCGCGCGGGCCGACGCCGTCCCGCCAATTGTAACCGCTGACGAAATTCCCGCCCGGCCAGCGATATACGGGCGCATCCAGTTTCTTCAGCCGCTCCAAGGTATCGGCGCGCATCCCCTGAACGTTGTCGCTGGGCATCAGCGAAAGCGTGCCGATCTTCAGCACGCCCTTGCCCGGGGCGACGATCTCCAGCCGGGCTTGGTCGGTGTCGGCGCCGGCGATGAAATTCAGGGGGACCCGAGTGTACTTGGACGTTACTTTTTCCACGGTCACCGTTGCGCGGCCCTCCGGGCCGTCGCCCCAAATCAAACGCACGGACACCGGGCCGACCTCCGGATCGCCGGCCAGCCAGACGTAGCCCGTGTAATTCATCCCTTTCCGCAATCCCAAACCTTCCTGAAACAATCCGCCGGGGGCCTTTCCCGAGAGCGTTACCTTGGGCGTGTGCCTGCCGACGAAGGGCCGATCGCCGTCCATCGTAACGGCGGCCGCGTCGCCGACCGCCTTCCAGGGCGACTCTTTATCCCCGATCGGCAGGAAGAACTTCCGGTCCTGGAGCATCTCGGCCCAGATGCCTCCGTAAATGCACCGGCCCAGGTGCTCGATGAACTGCCCGTAGACGTATTTCGAGATTGGCTGCCCGACCTGGGCGGCATCCACGGCAACAGACGCCGTTTTCACTGCGGCATCCGCCTCGCCGGCGGAAGCCGTCGCCGCCAAGCCGCCCCCCAGTGCAAGAGACAGAATGGCCGGAAAAAAGCGGTTTGAAAGGTCCATCGGCAACTCCTTTTTTCGGTGATTTCGTTAAAAGGCACCGGAAACATCTTAGCCGGTCCGAAAAACACCGTCAATTTTCTTCGATTTAGCATTCTGCCCCCGCTGCCCGGGACTGACCCTTTAGGTGCGAAATCTGGTAAACTGGAGGAAAGACCTGATGCCGCGGAACGCGGACGGCCGGTTGGCCCGATTGCTGCTGGAAACCAGCCCGCCGCTACCGGTCCAGCTCACCTCTTACCGAATACCTATTACCCATGCCCGCCACGTCCACCCTGCTTTCGCCGGAATTGCTCGCCCAGTTGGAGAAGATGGAACTGGTCAGCCGGAAGATTTTCCGGGGGCGGATGAAGGGCGAACGGCGCAGCCCGCGGAAAGGGCAGAGCGTCGAGTTCTCCGATTACCGCAACTACGTGCCCGGCGACGACCTGCGGTTTGTGGACTGGAACACGTACGCCCGATTGGAAAAACTCTTCTTAAAAATGTTTTTGGAAGAGGAGGACCTGCACTTCTACACCCTGATCGACGCCAGCGCCTCGATGGACTTCGGCGAGCCGACGAAGTTCCGGTACGCCGTGCAGTTGGCCGCCGCGTTGGGATTCATCGGGCTGGTCCGGGGCGATCGGGTGAAGATCGAGACGCTGGGGACGGCCCGCTCGGCCCCGGCCCCTGCCTTCCGCGGCCGGCGGAGCCTGTGGCGGATGCTCGACCACTTGGAATCACTCCAGCCGGAGCAGAACGTCTCGCTGGCCGAGGGGATCAAGACGTTTTGCCTGCGGAACTCCGGCCGGGGGATCATCGTGTTGGTGAGCGACCTGATGGACAAGGCGGGATTCCAGACCGGGCTACGGTACCTGATCTCGAAGGACATGGACGTGTACGTAGTGCACCTGCTCTCGGCCGAGGAGTTTGATCCCGACGTCCAGGGCGACTTGCGGCTGGTCGATTGCGAAGACAGCGATCTGGCCGAGGTGACCGTCACCGGCCCGCTGCTGAAGCGCTACAAGGAGACGCTGGCCGCCTTCGTCGCCTCGGCCAAGGACTACTGCACCCGCCGCGGCATGGCCTACGTCCTGGCCCGGACCTCCGTGCCCTTGGAGGAACTGGTGACGAGTTATTTGGGAACGCGGGGATTAGTGCGATAAGATCATCCCCTCCGATAGGAGGTTTTAACATCCGTGTCACACCACCAACAACGATTCTTGCCATGAAAATGCCAAAACTTTCGCTCCCCACGGTCTCCTTGCCGCTGGCCGTTCTCTTGGGGGTTTGTTTCGCGGCCGGAATCTGCCGTGAAACGTCTGCCGCCGAATTGCCCGACGAATTGGCCCGGAGCTTTGCGAATCCTCCCGACTCGGCTAAGCCGCACACCTGGTGGCATTGGATGAACGGCAACATCACGAAGGAGGGCATCACCGCCGATTTGGAATCGATGAAACGGGTGGGGATTGCCGGCGTGCAGATCTTCAACGTCCTGGAAAGCATCCCCGACGGGCCGGTCGATTACCTCAGCCCGCAATGGTTGGAGCTGTTCCGCCACGCGGCTTCCGAGGCCGATCGGCTGGGCTTGGAACTGTGTTTTCACAACGGCGCCGGCTGGTCCAACAGCGGAGGTCCCTGGATCAGGCCGGAACACGCGATGCAAAAGATCGTCATGAGCGAGACGGCGGTGAAGGGAAAAACCGCTTTTCGCGCCGCGTTGCCGCAACCGCCGACCAGCCAGAATTATTACCGCGACATCGCGGTGTTCGCGTTTCCAACCCCTACACGGAAAAATCCGATTGACAACCTCGACGCCAAGATCCTTGCGTACCCTCAATATCACGTCTATCCCTACGGCTTGACGGTCGATGCGAAAGAAGTGCCGGCTGCGGCAGTCGTTCCGCGAAAACAAATCGTCGATCTGACTTCGCGCCTGGCCGCCGACGGGACCCTCGCCTGGGACGTTCCCGAGGGCGAGTGGACCATTTTGCGGATCGGCTACACGCCGACCGGCAAGACGAACCATCCGGCGCCGCAGTCCGGGACGGGCCTGGAGTGCGACAAGCTGAGCCGGGAGGCCCTCGACGCCCATTGGGCCGGCAGCATCGAGCCGATCCTGAAGGCCGTCGGTCCCCTGGCGGGCAAAACCGTCAACAACTGCCTGATCGACAGTTACGAGGTCGGCGGCACGAATTGGTCGCCCCGGTTCCGTGAGGAATTCAAGAAGCGCCGCGGTTACGATCCCGTCCCCATGCTGCCAGCGGTCGGCGGCCATTATATCGAGAGCGGCGAAGTCACGGAACGCTTTTTATGGGACCTCCGCCGCACGGTCGCCGATCTTTTTGCCGAGAATTACTATGATTATTTTGCCGAATTGTGCCACAAGCACGGACTGAAATTCTCGGCCGAACCTTACTATGGTCCTTATGAAAACCTCCAGGCCGGGGCCAAGGCCGACGTTGTGATGGGCGAGTTTTGGGCCGGCAACGACCCTGGGCTGGAGCGGATTTCCCGATCGGTCAAGGTGGCGGCCTCGATCGGTCACACCCACGGCATCCGGCTGATCGGCGCGGAGTCCTTCACGTCCATCCCCGACGACGCCGGCAAATGGCTGGCCCATCCCGGCTCGCTCAAGATGCGGGGCGATTGGGCTTGGTGCATGGGCATCAACCGCTTCATTCTTTCCATCTACGCCCATCAGCCATGGCTGGACAAGGCACCCGGCATGACGCTGGGCCAATGGGGAACGCATTTCGGCCGCTGCAACACCTGGTGGGAGCAGTCGAAACCCTGGATGGCCTATATCGCCCGAGGGCAGTACCTGTTGCAACAAGGGCGTTCGGCGGCCGACGTACTTTTCTTCGTCGGCGAAGCGGCCCCCAGCGACGACGTGTATCGTCCGGACCTCAAGGCGAAGGGTTATGATTACGATACGATCGGCACCGATTTAATTGCTTCGCTGACCGTCAAGGACGGGAGGATCGTCACACCCGCCGGCGGCGAATACCGCGTACTGGCGCTGCCTGACACGCCGTGGATGACTCCCGCGCTGGCCCACAAGGTGCGCGACCTGGTCGAAGCCGGAGCAGTGGTCCTCGCCCCCAAGCCGGTCAAGTCGCCCAGCCTGACGGATTATCCGGCCTGCGATGCGGAAGTCAGCCGCATTGCCGAAGAAGTCTGGGGCAAGAACCCCGGCCAGCACGCCTTCGGCAAGGGCAAAATCATCTCGGGCCAGTCCGTCGAAGAAGTCCTCGCCTCGCTAGGCGTGAAACCCGACTGCCAGTCGCTTCATGACGGGACGCAGCCGGCCTTTATCCATCGAGTGAAAGGAGCGGCGGACATCTACTTCATCTCCCATCAACAACCTTTGCCCGAAACGCTGGAGTGCGCATTGCGCGTGACGGGCCGCCTGCCCGAACTGTGGGACGCCGAGACCGGCGCCATCGAACCGGCGCCCCTCTGGCGCGTTACGGACGGCCGAACGATCGTAACCCTGACCCTCGAACAAGCCGGTTCCCTGTTTGTGGTTTTTCGCCAGCCCGCCGCGGCGCCGTCCGATCCGGTCGTGAAAATCACCGGCCCCGCCGGCGGTCGCCCTGGCCTGGAGATCCGCCGGGCGGTTTACGGCGATTTCAGCCGACCGGACGGCGGCAAGGTCGAAGTGACCGCAAAAGTGCGGGAATTGGTGAAGAATGGACAACTGCAAGTAAAAGCCTCCAACGATTTGGCCGGCGATCCCGCGTTCGGTCGCGTGAAAGAACTTCGGGTTGATTACGCCCTCGAGGGGATGAACCGCTCGGCGGCGTGCCAAGAAGGTCAGGAGCTGTTTTTGCCCGATTGCACTGCAATTCAGCCTGCGCTGCGCCTGTTCAAAGAAGACGGGCGGTTGCGATTGCTGGCCCCTCAGTCCGGCCGCTACGTTTTAACTGCCGCGTCGGGCGCCGAAAAGTCAGCGACGCTCGAAAACTTGCCCGAACCGATCGAACTGACGGGTCCCTGGGATCTCGCTTTCCCTCCCGGCCGCGGCGCGCCGGATCGAGCCGCCTTCGACCACTTGGTCTCCTGGCCCGACCGGTCGGAACCGGGCATCAAGTATTTCTCCGGCACCGCAACCTACCGGAAAAAAATCACCATTCCGGCAGCCTGTTTCGGCGATAACCGCCGGCTCCAACTCGATCTGGGCAGTGTCAAAGAGATTGCCGAGGTCCGGCTCAACGGCTGCGATCTGGGCGTCTTGTGGAAAGCGCCGTTCCGGGTCGACCTCACCCGAGCCGCCCGGCCGGGAGAGAACGATCTCGAAGTCCGGGTCACCAACCTCTGGCCCAACCGGCTGATCGGCGACGAGCAGGAGCCGGACGATTGTCAATGGAACGGCGATTGCCTGGTCAAATGGCCCGATTGGCTGCTCCGCGGCCAATCCCGGCCCGTTGCCGCGCGAAAAACCTTCACCACCTGGAAACACTGGCACAAGGACTCCCCGCTCCAACCTTCGGGCCTCCTGGGCCCGGTGTTGCTGCGGACGCTGGAAAAGATTTCTATTGAGGATTAAATCGATGAAGGAGATATCAGCCGCGAAGCGGCGCGCCATGATAGCCCAGGGCGGAGCGCAGCGCAGCCCTGGGTAGGCGGCCCGAACCATTATTTCCCCAGCCCTGAAAGGGCGCGCAACCGTCATGCCCCAATCCCTGGCCAACGTGTTGATTCACGTGATATTCAGCACAAAGAACCGCGCGCCGATCATCGAGGCCACAGTCCAAAACCCGCTTTATGCTTATATGGCATCGATTTGCCGCACGGTCGTTTGTCACGCCCACAAAATCGGCGGAACGAACGATCACGTCCATCTTGTTTGTTCCCTTTCCAGAACGACAACTATTGCCGACCTCGTCGGAACGATCAAGGCCGATTCATCGAAATGGATGAAGACTCAATGGGAATCATTAACAGGATTTTCCTGGCAAAATGGTTACGGTGCCTTCTCAATCGGCCAGTCGCAGTTGGATCATGTCAAGCACTATATTGCCGGGCAGAGCGAACATCATCGGATGCGGTCGTTCCAAGAGGAATTCCGTGAATTTCTGCGGCGATATGAAATCCAGTTTGATGAGCGTTACGTATGGGATTGAATGATAAGAGATTGGCGCGCCCTTTCAGGGCTAATAATATAATAGATGCTTTCTAACCCAGGGCTGCGCTGCGCTCCGCCCTGGGCTATCGTGGCGCGCCGCTTCGCGGCTGAATGCATCGATCCTGACCAGAGACCACCAAAAATAAATATTCCGTTTTTCATCCCTCATCCCTCATCCTTCATCCATCATCCCTCATCCTTAACAACCATGCCCGACTTCACAAACATGCTGAGCTGGCCGCAATGGGTGATCCTGGGGCTGGTGCCCCCGGCGATCGTGCTGTTGTATTTCCTGAAGCTCAAGCGGCGGCCGATCGTGGTGCCGAGCACCTACCTGTGGCACAAGTCGATCGAGGACCTACACGTCAACGCCGTCTGGCAGCGGCTGCGGCGGAATATTCTCCTCTGGCTGCAACTCCTGCTGATCGCCCTGGCGATGGGGGCCTTGCTGCGGCCGAGTTGGCAGGGGCTGAAGTTCCTGGGGGGGCGGTCGATCTTCCTGATCGACAACTCGGCGAGCATGTCGGCCACCGACGAAAAACCCTCGCGGCTGGAGGAGGCCAAGCGCCAAGTCCGCGACCTGCTTGAGCAGATGCGGTCGGGCGACGCGGCGATGCTGATCAGTTTTGCCGACACGGCCCGGGTCGAGCAGAGCTACACCAACGACGCCGATCAACTGGAGAAGGCGCTGAAGAACATCCGGCCGACCGCGCGCTGCACGTCGCTGCTGGAGGCGTTGAAGCTGGCCTCCGGGCTGGCCAATCCCGGCCGCAGCGCCTACGAGTCGTCAGACACCCGGGTGGCCGAGGCCCTGCCGGCGACGGTGTACATCTTCAGCGACGGAAAATTCCCGCCGGTGACCGGCTTCTCGCTGGGCAACCTGAAGCCGAAGTTCGTCCCCCTTGGCTCTGCCGGGGCCCGGAACGTAGGCATCCTGGCACTGAGCGCCGAGCGGAACGAAACCCGGCCCGACTGGCTGCAAGTCTACGCCCGGCTGGAGAATTTTTCCGCAGAGAAGCAGACCGTGCGGATGGAACTGCTGCTGGACGGTCAACTGAAGGACGCCGACAAAGTGGAGGTCGCTCCGGGCGAGCCGCAGGGCGTGAAGTTCGATCTGCTGGGGGTGGAATCGGGCACCCTGCGGCTGCGGTTGAAGACCGACGACCAGTTGCCGGTCGACGACAAGGCGTATCTGGTCCTGGCGCCGCCCCGGCGGGGCTGCGTGTTGCTGGTCACCGCGGGCGACGAACCGCTGGAAATGGTCCTCCAGACGTCCTCCGCCAAGGAATTGGCCGAGGTCCGGGTCGAGCCGGTCTCCTACCTGGCAACCAAAAAGTACGCCGCCGAGGCCGACACGGGGATCTTCGACCTGGTGATATACGACGGCTGCCGTCCGAAAAAGATGCCGCTGGCCAACACGTTGCTGATCGGCGAGCCTCCCCCATCGGACAAAGCGACTCCGCCGTCGGGCCGGTGGCGGGCCGAACCGTCGGTCGTCCTCCCCCAGATCATCGACGTCGACGCCATCCATCCGCTGATGCAGTGGTTGGACCTGGGCGACGTGACCCTGTACGGCGGCCGGCCGCTGACGCCCCCGCCGGGCGCCAAGACGCTGGTCTACTGCGACGCCGGTCCGATGGCGGCCGTCGCCCCCCGCGACGTCTACGAGGACCTGGTCCTGGGATTCCGCATCATGGAGAACCAAACCGCCGCGGGGGGAGCCGCCCGGCAGATCCCCGGCACCGATTGGTACAAAAAGGCGAGTTTTCCCGTCTTTTTCCGGAATCTGCTGGAATACTTCTCCCGGCAGCGGGCGCAGTCCACGAGAGATCCCCTCCAGCCCGGCCGGGCGGTCACGCTGGAAGCCCCGCAAGGCGGCGCCGTCCTCCAGGTCCGTACCCCCACGGGCAAAAAAATCGACCTGAAGACGGGTCCCTCGGGCAGAGTGCTGTTTACCGATACCAAGGAAATAGGGATTTACCAGGTCCTCTCCGGCGGGAAAACCTTCCAACGCTTCGCCGTCGATCTCTTCGATCCCGGCGAGAGTGACATCCGGCCGAATCCTTCGCCTTCCATTAAAGTCGGCGATATCGTCGTCGCCGGCGAAAACCGGTGGCAGGCCGACCGCAAGGAAATCTGGAAATACCTGGTCCTGATCGGACTGGTCGTTTTAGGTATTGAATGGTATATCTACAACCGGCGGATATTTTAGGAACTGGGGATGCAGGATCGTGAATTACCCGGATTCCCAACAACAAGGAGAAACTCAACAGAGACCGGCTCCAGGTCGATCCCGTCCGAAATCCCTCCATAGCCTGCTGGAGAACGACCTGATCCGCCGGGTCAGTTTCGAGGAATATCGGGAAAAGGTCCGCCACGTGTACGGGGGCCCGCAGGGGGCCTTTCTGGCGGCGTGCAGTCTGATCTCGCTGCATACCCCGCTGGGTGAACGGTTGATCCGCCGACGGACATTCGATCTCCGCGGCACGCGGAGGATCCTGGACGTCGGCAGCGGGGCCGGGCAGATCGCCCGACACCTGCTGAAATACGCCGACCCGGAGGCCCAAATCACCTGCGTCGACCTTTCGCCGGAGATGCTCCGCCGGGCGCGCCGCCGGCTGAAAAGCCCCCGGCCCAGGTTCGTGGCGGCCGACCTTAGCCGGCTCCCGTTTGCCGACGGGTCCTTCGACTGCGTGACCTGCGGCTACGTCCTGGAGCACCTGCCCGAGGCCAGGTTTGGCCTGGCCGAACTGAGCCGGGTCATGGCGCCCGGGGCCAAAATGCTGCTGCTTACGACGGAAGACACCTTTTCCGGGGCCTGGACCAGCCGGATGTGGTGCTGCCGCACGTACAGCCGCCGCGAATTGGCCGACACCTGCCAACAGCTCGGGCTGCACTGGAATCAAGAACTGTGGTTCACCCCGCTGCACCGCGCCTTTCGGGCGGGGGGCATCTGCGTGGAATTGACCAAGCGTTAGCATTGCCATCCATGGATGAACATCAAATGGATGACCTGACAAAAAGTTTAGCGGCCGCCGGCACGGCGGCCTTCTTTTTTGGCAGACGGCTGGGCCGCCGTTCCGGCGGCCGCTAAACAGCGCTCGCCTGCTGCCACTTGTCTTTTTCCACTCCCTTTTTCTCTTCTTGCCGGGAATTCCTCTTGACTTTTTTTTTCCGCCCGGTATGAATATCTCCCATTCCGCGGAAATGATTCCGCAGAACAGGAGGGAAACACAGCCACCGCCGCCCGGCTGGGAAAGACGATTGCCCGGCGGCGGATCCTGGGGCCGGTGACGGAAACCGCGCCCGAAGCAACGGCTGTCCCAAGGAGAACCTGAATGGCCACCCTGGACGGTGAGGCATGTTCTTATGGTGATGAAGAACCTCCCAATGTAAGCTATCCATCCGTGGCGCCGCCGCTGGTGCGGCCGCTTTGCTCCCCCCAACGGTCTCGGGCCTTCGCGGTTGCAGACCTCTCGGCCCCGGGGGACTTCGTCGGCTTGCCTTCCCGGATCGCCGACCGGACGCGGGTCTTCCGGAAACTGTTCTTCCCGGAGGTCGCCGACCGCCAGTGGAACGGCTGGCAGTGGCAGCTCCGTCACCGCATCCGCACGCTGGCGGAACTGGAAGCGATGCTGGCGCTTACCAATGAGGAACGGTCGGCCCTGAGCCGGTCGGGCGGCAATCTGCCCGTCGGCATTACCCCTTACTACCTAAGCCTTTTGGCGCGGGACGACGGCGTCCAACCCTTGCGGCGGACGGTGATTCCCGTCCCGCAGGAATTCTACCGCGCGCCTGGCGAGGCCGACGATCCCTTGGGCGAAGAGGCGGACAGTCCCGTCCCCGGGATCATCCACCGCTATCCCGACCGGGCTTTGCTCCTGGTGACCGATTTCTGTTCGAGCTATTGCCGCTACTGTACGCGTTCCCGGGTGGTGGGAAACGGTCAAATCACCCCACAGGAGCAGCGGCTGCAAAGTGCCTTCGACTACCTCCGGGCCACGCCCGGCATCCGCGACGTGCTGGTCTCGGGCGGCGACCCCTTGGTCCTGAGCGACGGATGGTTGGATTGGATCCTGACCTCGCTGCGGCAGATCCCCCACGTCGAGATCCTCCGCCTGGGCACGAAGACGCCGGCCGTGCTGCCGCAGCGGATCACGCCCCAACTTTGCCGGATGCTCCGCAAACACCACCCCCTCTGGATGAGCCTGCACTTCATCCACCCCGACGAATGCACGCCCGAGTCGCTGCTGGCCTGCACCCGGCTGGCCAACGCCGGCATCCCCCTCGGGGCGCAGACGGTCCTCTTAAAGGGCGTCAACGACGACCTGCCGACGATGAAGAATCTCTTCCATCGCCTGTTGATGATGCGGGTCCGGCCCTATTACCTGTACCAATGCGATCCGATCGCCGGCTCGGCGCACTTCCGCACGCCGGTGGCCAGGGGCCTGGAGATCCTCGAAGGGCTGCGGGGCTTTACCACCGGCTACGCGGTGCCGCATTACGTCATTGACGCCCCCGGCGGCGGCGGAAAAATCCCCCTCCAGCCGAACTACGTCGTCGGCCGCGATGGCGACGACCTGCTGTTGCGAAACTACGAGGGAAAGACGTTCCACTACCCCGACCCTGTTCCTTAAGTTGTTAGTGTTAAAAGAAAGGGACTTGGCGAATGACGAAGGACGAAATCCGAATGACAAAAGAATGACGAATGTCGAAGTCCGAAAATGTCGACAGCGGGCCGATACCAGCATCAAGAAACACTTCGTCATTCGGCATTTGGAATTCTTTCGTCATTCGGATTTCGTTCTTCGTCATTTCCCTCGCCCCTCGCCTCTAATCCCTCGCCCCTTTCCCCTACTCCATGTACATCGGCCTGACTTACGACTTGCGTGAAGACTACCTGGCCGAAGGGTACTCCGCCGAGGAGACCGCCGAGTTCGACCGGCCGGAAACGATCGAACTACTCGCCTCGGCGCTGCAGGAGTTGGGGCACACGGCGGACCGCGTCGGCGGCGCCCGGCACCTGATCGCCCGGCTGGCCCGGGGCGACCGCTGGGACCTGACGTTCAACGTCGCCGAGGGGCTGCACGGCACCGCCCGGGAGGCCCAGGTTCCGGCGATCCTCGAAACGTGCCGGATCCCCTATACCTTTTCCAATCCGTTGGTAATGACCGTCGCCCTGCACAAGGACGTCGCCAAGACCCTGCTTCGCGCGGCGGGATTTCCCACCCCGGACTTCGCCGTGGTCCGCACGCCCGAGGAGGCCCGGCGGGTCGATCTGCCGTTTCCGGTGTTCGCCAAGCCCGTTGCCGAGGGGACCAGCAAGGGGATCACATCGGCCTCGAAAATTGTCAATCGGCAAAGCCTGATTGACCAATGTGCCGCACTTCTCGAACAATTCCGCCAGCCGGTGCTCGTCGAGACCTTTTTGCCGGGCCGGGAATTCACGGTTGGCGTCCTCGGCACGGGTCCCGAGGCGGAAGTAGCCGGCACAATCGAAGTCCTCCTGCGCCCTGGCGCCGATGCGGAGGTTTACTCCTATCGCAACAAGGAAAATTGCGAAGAATTGGTCCAGTATCTGCCGGTCTGGCCGCGGGACGATGCCGAGGTCCGCGCCGCGGAGGAAATGGCCCTGGCCGTTCACCGGGAGCTGGGCTGCCGCGACGCCGCCCGGGTCGATTTCCGCAGCGACGCCCGGGGCCGGCCGCATTTCCTGGAGATTAATCCCCTGCCGGGCCTCCATCCCGAGCACTCCGACCTGCCGATCCTCTGCCGCTTCCACGGCATCCCCTACGTCGAGCTGATCCGGCGAATCCTTGCTTCCACCGAAAAGCGACGATCTGAAAAAGATCAACCGGCGGTTGTGATGGCGTGATATTACCGTAAAATTCCAGTAAATATCTCCGACCTTTGCTCTCCCTCCGCTGTCCATCGGCCTCCCATGCGGATCGTCATCCTGCACAACGCCGTTACCGAACGGGACTCGATCGCGGATTGCGACGTGCTGGTCCAGGTGGACGCGGTGGGTGGGGCGCTGCGGCAGTTGGAGCACGACGTGACGACCCTGCCGTGCACGCTCGATCTGAAGGGGATGCTGGCCGCCGTGCGGCGGGAGCGGCCGGAGGTGGTCTTCAACCTGGTCGAATCGCTGGCCGGGGAGGATTCGCTGATCGGGTTGGCCCCGGCCGTGCTGGAGACGTTCAGGATCCCCTACGCCGGCTGCCGCGCTGAGGCGCTGTTTCTGACCACCCGGAAGCTCCTCTGCAAACAGCGGCTCCGCGACGCCGGGCTGCCCACGCCCGATTGGATGGAGACGGTGCCATGGCCACGCTTGCGTGGCCATGCAACGGAACAAGTTGACAACCTGCCCCATGTGTGGAACATGCCCACGACAAGCGTGGGCATGGCACCCAACGATTCTCAACGAAAATGGATCGTCAAAGGCGTCGGGGACCATGCCTCGCGGGACTTGGACGACGGGGCGGTCTTCGTCGGCGACGGGGCGGAGGTACGGCGGCGGTTGGCGGAGTGGTTCCGCCGGACCGGCCGGCCGGGTTTTGCCGAGCAGTTTATCGACGGCCGGGAAATCAATCAGGCGTTGTTGGCTGGGCCGGAGGGCGTCGAGATCCTGCCGCCTTCCGAGATCGATTTTTCCGCGTTTCCTCCCGGAAAGCAACGGATCGTCGGCTATCGGGCAAAATGGGATAAAGACGCTGTCGAATACCACCAGACTTTCCCCCGCTTCGATTTTCCCAAAACCGACCGGCCGCTGCTTGAGCGGATTGCCGCGCTGGCCCGGCAGTGCTGGGAGCTGTTTTCGTTGCGGGGGTGGGCGCGGGTCGATTTCCGCGTCGACGCCGCGGGGCAGCCCTGGATCCTGGAGATCAACGCCAATTGCTGCCTCTCGCCCGAGGCCGGATTCGCCGCCGCGCTCCGCCAGACCCAAATCCCCTTTACGGAGGCCGTCCGACGCATTGTCGAGGAGGCCGTCACTTGAGATTCCGCTACGAAGTGCAGCCCGACGACCGCCGCCGCGTGCGGGAACTCGTCGCCTCGACCGGAGTCTTCTCGCCGGTCGAAGAGGACGTGGCCGTCGAATTGGTCGAGGACCGGCTTGCCCGGCGAGACGCAAGCGAATACCGCTTCCTGTTCGCCGAGCAAGACGGTCAAACCCTGGGCTACACCTGCTACGGTCCAATCGCGCTGACCCAGGGCAGCTTCGACCTCTATTGGATTGCCGTGGAAAAAACCATGCAGGGGCGGAAGATCGGACAGGCTCTTCTCCGCGAGACCGAGCGATTGATCCTCGCCGCGGGAGGCCGGCAGGTCTATATCGAAACCTCCAACCGCTCCCAATACACCCCCACCCGGGAATTCTATCTTCGCAACGGCTATCAACAGGTCGCGCTGCTAACAGATTTCTATGCCCCCGGCGACGACAAGGTGATCTATTCGAGGGAAATAAAAATTGAGGACGAGGGACAGTCGCCGACGTGAGCTGAGCCGTCCTCGGCCTCGGCTAACCCCGCATTACGAGGGGAGTGGGCGTCATTTTTTCGCTATCTTTCCCAAAATAATCAAAAAGTGAGGTTGTATTAAATCACCAGAATACAGAAAATGCGACACCCACAGACCCTAAACGCCGACCAGATGGAGGGAACCGATGGTCTCGTTTTCTACGGCCTTGACGGCCATTTTGCTATCAAGCGTCGGACAGCAGTCCGCTCTCTTGGAATTCTCGGGCAACTGGTGTCCGTCCTGCCGGGCGATGCAAACCACCATCCAGGCCCTGGAAGCCAAGGGCTATCCGATCCAGAAAATCAACATCGATCAGCGGCCCGACCTCGCAGCCCAGTACGGCGTCCAGCGCGTACCGTGCTACGTAATGCTCGTCGGCGGCAAGGAAGTCGATCGCGTGGTGGGCGGGACGAGCTACAGCCGCCTGGAACGGATGTTCCAACTTGCTTCGGCCGGCAATTCGGCCAAGGCCGTCGCCATCAGTCCTCCGCCGGCCGATCCGGCCGGTCTTCCCTCCCGGTCCTTCCCGCCCCGTTCGCCGGAACCCGGCGCTCCGCTCGCCGCCAATCCGGAATTGTTGACTGCGGTTCCCCCCGCCGACGGCAACGCGGATCGGGACGCGCGACTGCTGGCCGCCAGCGTCCGCCTGCGGGTCGCCGATCCCAGCGGCTATTCCAACGGTTCGGGGACGATCATCGACAGCCGGCAGGGGGAAGCGTTAATTCTGACTTGCGGGCATATCTTCCGCGACTCGCAGGGCCAGGGCCGCATCGAGGTCGATTTGTTCGGGCCGCATCAAGGCCAACGCGTGGAGGGGATCCTCGTCTCCTACGACCTGAAATCGGACGTGGGATTGGTGCGGATCCGCGCGCCCGGCCCCGTTACCGTCACCCCGTTGGCCCCCGCGTCCTGGACACCCCAGATCGGACAGGCCGTGGTCAGCGTCGGCTGCGACAACGGCGCCGATCCGACGGTGCGACACAGCCAAATCACTTCGATCGACCGCTACCAGACTCCCGAGGGCGTGCGGCGGCCGGCCAACCTGGAAGTCGCCGGCCAACCCACCGAAGGACGCAGCGGCGGAGGATTATTCACGTCCGACGGGCGGGTGATCGGCGTCTGTTTCGCCGGAGATCCCCAGGATCAGGAAGGATTGTACGCCGCGCCGGGAGCGATCCAGACCCTGCTCGACGAAGCGGGACTCGGCTTTGTCTATCAAACGCCCGCCGCGGGGGAAACGCCCGGCGACGGGGGATCCGGGCCGTTGTTGGCGGCCGATCGCGCGTCGTTGCCGCCGGAAGAAACGCCGCTGCCCGGGCCGACGGGTCCCGCCGGTCCGTCCGTGATGCCGACCTCGTTTGCCGCGACGACTGCGGAAACCTCCGCGATCAATCCCACCGAGCAGGCCGCCCTGGACGAAATCCGCCGGCATCTGAAGGAAGGCGCGGAAGTCGTCTGCGTCATCCGGCCGCGGAACAATCCGCAGGCCCGCAGCGAGGTCATCATGCTCGATAAGGCCTCGCCCGAGTTCCTACGCCAACTGACCGCCGAGGCGCGATCGCAAAGGGGCAAACATTTGACCTCGTTGGACGTTGCCCGGCCGCGGAAAAAAATCCTGGAATGGTCCGCTTCCTCAGACCGCAGCGGCTGGCAGCCGGCGGAATAAATCATGTCCCACGCCACACCCTTTCCCTTTACCGACTACATTCGCAGCATTCCGGACTTCCCGAAGCCGGGGATTTTATTCCGGGACATTACGCCGCTGTTGGGCAATCCGGCGGCGTTTCGCCGGGCGGTGGCCGATCTGGCCGGGCCGTTCCGACAGAAAAAGATCGACGCGGTGGCGGCGGTCGAGGCCCGGGGTTTCATCTTCGCCGCCCCGGTTGCCCTGGAACTGGATACCGCCTTGGTCCCCCTGCGCAAACCGGGCAAGCTGCCGTTTAAAACCCTTTCTTACAGCTACGATCTGGAATACGGCGCCGACACGCTGCAAATCCACGTCGATGCCATTTCGCCGGGGGCCAACGTGCTGATCGTCGACGACCTGCTGGCCACCGGCGGCACGACCGAAGCCGGCTGCCGGCTGGTCGAGAAGGCCGGTGGAACCGTGGCCGGCTGCGCCTTCGTCATCGAACTGACGGCCCTGCAAGGTCGGCAACGAATTGCTCGCTACCAGACGTTCAGCCTGATCCAGTATGCCGAAGCGTGATCTCTCTCCCAAGGCAGGGGCGCTCTCTGAATTGATCCGGCTCTGACTCTCCTCGATCCAAACCGATTGTCTCTCCACGTCTCTGGAGTTATTGACACAGTATTCAACGCTAACTTATTACATGATAATGACTTATAAAATGATATGCATACTTTTGGGGGTTTGGCATCTATCTATAAAAGGGCATGGCGATTTCTGGATGTCAAAAAGGGATTTGTAGAAAAAATGGGTCGCAAAAGGGCCGGGGCCTATTGCAATTTCAACGTTTTTGATTATCATAGGGACTAGGTAATTTTCATTCCATTTTCACCCCAAAGACGGAGGCAGCGCTCGTGAACTCGTTTCTCTTCAGGCCCACCCGGCCATGCGCATGGCATGCGCCGAGAGATTGGCGGTTGTCTCTTCGTCCGTGGGTCATCGGATCAGTAATCGTTCTCTTCTCTCTCTCCTTCATCACCCAGGCCCAAGGCGTTAGCCGCACCTTGCTGGGAAGCCGGGCATTCAGCGGTGGAGCACAAACAGCCGCCGGCTACAACACCGCATTGTGGACGAGCCTTTCGGCACCCTCTTCCCCATCGGGCGCAACGTTATACGGCCTGACGGAGGATTTCATCAATCTCGCGACGATCTCCGGCGTGGTCTGGTGGGATCGAGATGGTTCCACAACCATGAGCGGCGCCGATTACGGCATTCCCGGCTCGATCATCGACTTGTACCTGCCCGGCGACCTCAACACGCCGGCGGCTTCCGTCCTGACGGACTCGGCGGGTCATTACAAGATTTCCGTCGCCCCGGGCACTTATTATCTCCGCAACACCACGCCCTCGAGCCAGGGCAACTATTTGAAGTACTTCTCTTCGGACAGGGTGCACATTGATCCCACCGATCCGACGCGGTACGTCTTGAACTTGACGGCCGGGGACCAGATTCCCAACTTGAACTTCAGCGAGACGACTTTTCCCGAGCAACTCATTTCCAAGCGGCTGTTTTTATCCTCCAGCGATCCGCTCAGGCCCGTTCCGGAACCCGGGGTGTGGTGGGGATTGCTCTCCGCCGGCCTGGTCGGACTGGCGTCTCGCTTTTACAAGCGGAAACGCGCCCCCGCCCGCTGACCGCCGGGATCGGCGTTCCGCAACGCGCAATAAAAAACGGGTTGAAGGCCGTTCCTCATCCCGTTTTTTGTTGCGCAGATCTCGGCTTAGAAACGCAATTCCAGGCCGGCGTTGACGCCCTGCGCCCAAAAGTTGCTGTACTGGCCGGGAAAAGTAGGCAGCGGCAAGCGGTCGGGTTGCGGCAGGGGCGCCCAGTTCCGCGGATCGATGAACAGATCGACCTGGTCGCCTGCCCGCCACACCGGCGCCCAGTAAAGGATGTTATAACCCACGTAGCCCCTCAGACGGCAAGTCAATTGGCAGCTTAGTTCGAGGGACAACTGGGGAATGATCGTGAATTGGTCCCGGGTGTAGGTACCCATGTTGCTTAGCGTGGCGTAGATGCCGTTATCATACGTGTTGGTCACCCCTTGCGTCGTCTGCCGTGTAACACCGTTGATATAGGCGATCTGCCGCGAATTGCCCAGAGCCATTTTCGCCAGGACGCTCAAGCCCCAACAACCGCGCTGCCATTGCGTGGAAAGGCCGACGTCGACGCCGTGGAATTCATTCCGGGTGCGGAAGGAATCGATGATGTCAAAAGAAGCCGCCGGAGTCTGCGTGGTTAAAGCCTCGTGAATCGATAGTCTGTCGCCGAGGGTGTAATACCGATAACCGACGAGCAGATCCGTCCGGCACGACCTGCAAGGGGCACAACCAGTCCCGCACGCCGGTTCACAGGAACCGCCGCAGCCGACCTCCCCGCACGAATCGCAGGAGGCGCAGCAGTCCTCGCAACAAGGGTCGCTGCAGCACAAATTATAGCGGAACCAGAGCCCCATGGAGTTGAAATAGTCCTCCCCATCGACGGCCACCCAGTCGGCCAATTCGTAGGAAAGCACGTTGTTTTCCAAGTCGTACAGCGGCCGGCCGACCTGGAGCCCGGTCGTAGTCGTGTCTTCGAAATGATTTTTCATGCCGCTCAGATACAGCCAATCGGCCTCGATCGCCCAGCGTTGGCAGCGGTCCAACCAACCGCCGATCGTCGTCCGCACCGCCGTACGGCCGCCCGTCAGCACCGTGGAATCGCCGTAGACGACCTCAATCTGCGTGGCGGGCGTGCCCGGCGGGCCGGCCACCACCAACGGCGGCAATTCCGTCCCGCTGGTCCACCACATCATGTAATCCGCTCGAATCCAGAAACGCTCCGACGGACCGTAGCAGGGCGGTCCTCCGTCCGGCCAACACTCCTCCTGCCCGTAACAACCTGTTGCGGCCGACGGGGGTGTTGCGTTTCCCCGGGGCGGAGGAATGTACTCGGGCTGCCGAGACTCCAGGGGTGTATCCGACGGGGCGGGAAGCAGGGCCTCCTCGTCAAATCTCACGTACCGGGGCCTTGTATCCCCCGCCTGTGCCTTCAAAAACGTGACCCCCAGTGATCCAAAAAAGAGAAGACTAATCAGAATCCCTCGGGCGCGAACGCTGAACATCACAGATCCCCCCACTCTTTTCCGTGTAAAACTTTGACAGTTGAATCGGTTGCGGAAATAGCATCGGCTATTCCTCTTTTACCGGATCGACCGATTTTGCGGGTTGTATTAACCTTTGATGGAGTAAATCCATTTTTATAAGGTGATATAGGGGATATGCGATATATGGGGTGAATTCATTTCGTTAATTTAGGCGTATTGGCAAAGCGTGTAAAAACACTTTGCCATCTCCGGTTATAGATGCCCGCTGGTTTGGGAATATTTTAATGCTGTCGTTGGGCACGTGATTGTTCTAAAATGGCAGGTTTCGCCCCGACCGGGCGTTTCATCGTTTTCTGTCAGACCGTGGTTCCACCGCCGTTTTGGTGGCGTATGCCTGCAACCGATATCCTCATCGAGGGCGCCCGCGAACACAACCTGCGGGACGTGCGCCTGACCCTGCCGCGAAATCAGTTGATCTGTTTCACGGGCGTCAGCGGATCGGGAAAAAGTTCGTTGGCCTTCGATACCCTCTATGCCGAAGGGCAGCGGCGATACGTGGAGAGCCTATCGAGCTATGCGCGGCAGTTCCTCGGCCAGATGCCCAAGCCGGAGGTGGACCGGATCAGCGGACTCAGCCCGTCGATTTCGATTTCCCAGAAAACGGCCGGCCAGAGTCCCCGTTCCACGGTAGGCACGATCACCGAGATCCACGATTACCTGCGGGTGCTCTACGCCCGAGTGGGCCGGGGGCATTGCCCGCAGTGTCGCCGCCCGATCACCGCCCAGTCCCGGGAGCAAATTCTCCAGCAGATTATCGCCTTGCCGGAAGGGACGAAATTTCTGATTCTCGCCCCGTTGATTCGAGGGCAGAAGGGCGAGTATCGCGACCTGTTTACGGATTTACAGAAGCAGGGATTCGTCCGCGCCCGGGTCGACGGCCGGGTCGTCGCCCTGAGCGACGACCTGCGGTTGGATCGGCAGATGCGGCACACGATCGAGGTGGTCATCGACCGCCTGACCGCCGGTTCCAAGCTTCGCAGCCGGGCGGCCGAAGCAGTCGAGTTGGCCCTGCGGCTGGGCGAGGGGAATCTGATTGTGGCGTTCGAGCAGGAAGGAGAGCCGAAGGTTGAGAGTCGATTGTCGAAGGTCGAAGGTCGAAGGTCGAAAAATGCCGCTCGATCCTCGACCCTCGACCCTCGACCCTCGACCGACATCCCTCTTTCCGCCCACTACGCCTGCACGCACTGCAATCTCAGCTTCGAGCCGCCCAGCCCGCAGATGTTCAGCTTCAACAGCCCGCAGGGGATGTGTCCCGAGTGCAGCGGACTAGGACGGATTTACACGTTCGATCCGCAGAAGTTGATTCCCGATCCGGTGCGGTCCTTTCAGCAGGGCTGCATCGCGCTGTTGGGAAAATGGAAGGAGATGGGGCGTTGGCGGCGGCACATTTTCCGCGGCGCGGCCGGGCACCTGGAGCGGAAGTTCTCCCTGCCGTCGGGCACGATCCTGGAAACGGCCTGGGAGGAGCTTCCCGCGGAGGCGAAGCACGCCCTGCTCTGGGGAACCGGCGGGGAGCACGTGACCTTCACTTGGCGGAGCGGGCCGTCGGGCTACAAGTGGGGCGGTAAGTACGAAGGGATCATCCCCAAGCTGCTCGGCCAATACCGGACCACCAAGAGCCGGATGCAGCGGCGGCAGTTGGAAAAGTACATGCAGATCCTCGATTGCACGCGGTGCGGCGGCCAGCGGCTCAATCCGCAGGCCCGCGCGGTGACAATCACCACGCGATCTCCGCAATTTATGAACGGTCAAGAAAAAACCCTGCCGGAGGTCTGCGCCCTGCCGGTCAGCGACGCCGCGGAGTTCTTCGGCGAACTGGAGTTGGATGCTTCGGGGCAGCAGATCGCCGCCGAGGCGATGAAGGAGATCGTCGGCCGGCTGGGTTTTTTGAAAAACGTCGGGCTGGATTACCTCACGCTCGACCGGACCGCCCCGACGCTGGCCGGCGGCGAGATGCAGCGGATCCGCCTGGCCGGGCAGATCGGCTGCGGCCTGGTGGGCGTGCTTTACATCCTCGACGAACCTTCGATCGGGCTGCACCCCCGCGACAACCGCCGCCTGTTGGATACGCTCTGCAACCTCCGCGACCAGGGCAACACGGTCGTGGTCGTCGAGCACGACGAGGACACGATCCGGGCGGCGGACACGGTTGTCGATTTCGGGCCCGGGCCGGGGGTCCGCGGCGGCGAGATCGTGGCCGTCGGACCGCCGGAAAAAATCCTCTCCGCCCCGCGGAGCGTCACCGGGCAATACCTCGCCGGAACCCGGACCATTAAAATTCCCGAGCGGCGCCAGGACGCAGGAGAGTCGAAGGTCGAGGGTCGAGGGTCGAGGGGAGGAATACGATCTTCGACTATCGACAACCGACTTTCGACCTTCGAAAAACTTGTTATCCGCGGGGCGGCGCACAACAATCTCAAGAACATCGACGTTGAAATCCCGCTGGGCCTGTTCGTCTGCGTCACCGGCGTCTCCGGCTCGGGAAAGAGTTCGCTGGTGGGCGACATTCTGGTCGAGGCGCTCCGCCGCGACCTGAACGCCGGACTGGGGAATCCCGGGAAACATCAGAAAATCGAGGGGCTCGAGCACCTGGACCGGATGATCGCCATCGACCAGTCGCCCATCGGGCGGACGCCGCGGAGCAATCCGGCCACCTACATCAAGGTCTTCGACGAAATCCGCGCCCTCTACGCCCAGTTGCCGGAATCGAAGGCCAGGGGTTACCAGCCGGGGCGGTTCAGCTTCAACGTCAAGGGCGGCCGCTGCGAGGCCTGCCAGGGGAACGGCTCGAACCGCCTGGAAATGGACTTCCTGGCCGACGTCTGGGTCACCTGCCCCGTCTGCGAAGGCCATCGCTTCAACCGCGAAACCCTCCAGGTCCGTTTCAAGGGGAAATCCATCTCCGAGGTCCTGGAAATGGACGCCCAGGAGGCCCTGGTCCACTTCGAGAACGTACCCGGCGTCCGGCACAAGCTGCAAACCCTGCACGACGTGGGCCTGGATTACATGAAACTCGGTCAACCCTCGCCCACGCTCTCCGGCGGCGAGGCCCAGCGGATCAAGCTCGCCCGGGAACTGGTCAAAAAGAGCACCGGCCGGACGCTCTACCTGCTGGACGAACCGACCACCGGCCTGCACTTCGCCGACATCGAACTGCTGCTTAAGGTCCTGCACGACTTCGTCGACGCCGGCAACACCGTGCTGGTGGTGGAACACAACCTGGAGGTCATCAAGACCGCCGACTGGCTGATCGACCTCGGTCCCGAGGGGGGCCAGTCCGGCGGCTCCGTCGTCGCCTGCGGCGCGCCGGAGGAACTCGCGGCAAGAGAAGATTCCCACACCGGCCGGGCGCTGCGGGAGTATTTTGAGAAGGCGGAAGGTCGAAGGTCGAAGGTCGAGGGTCGAAAATCGAGGGACGAGAGGCAAGGGGCGAAAACGGCACCGCGAGCTTCGACGCTCGACCTTCGACCTTCGACCTTCGAACAGATCTCCGTCCGCGGGGCCCGGCAGCACAACCTGAAGGGCGTCGACGTCGACATCCCCCGGGATCAACTGACGGTCTTCTGCGGGCCGAGCGGCTCGGGCAAAACCTCGCTGGCGGTGGACACGATCTACGCCGAGGGGCAGCGGCGGTACGTCGAGAGCCTCAGCGCTTACGCCCGGCAGTTCGTCGCCCAGATGCAAAAACCCCGGCTCGACCACATCGAGGGACTTTCGCCGGCGATCGCCATCGAGCAGAAACCCGGCGGCCATACGCCGCGGAGCACCGTCGGCACGGTCACCGAGATCTACGATTACTTCCGGATCCTCATGGCCCGGTTGGGCGTGCCGCACTGCCCCGACTGCGACGTCCCCGTCGGCACGCAGTCGGCCGACGAGATCATCGCCAAGATCATGGACCACCCGACGGGGACCCGAATCTACCTCACGGCGCCGCTGACGGTCCACGCGGGCGAACGCTACGAAGCGCTCTGGGAGGAACTGCGGGCGGCCGGCTACGTGCGGGTGCGAATCGACGGGCAGACCCACTCCCTGGAAAGCCCGCCGGCCATCGACCGCCGCCGCCGGCACGACGTTCAGGTGGTGATCGACCGCCTGTCCATCCGCCCCGACGCCCGATCGCGCGTGGCCGGCAGCGTCGAAAACGCCCTGGCCCTGGGCAAGGGCGTGCTCCACGTAACGTATCCCCGCGAAGACGCGCCCGAGCCGCAATGGGTCCGCGTGATTCACAGCCAGCACTCCACCTGCGAGCGCTGCGGGCGGAGCTTCGAACCGCTCTCGCCGCACCATTTTTCCTTCAACAGCCCCCTGGGCTGGTGCCCGGCGTGCGAGGGCTTGGGCGTGCAAGTCGGCACCAATCCGGCCCTGTTGCTGCGCGATCCGAAACTCACGCTGGCCCAAGGGGCCGTTGCCCTCTGGCCCGACCCGGCCGGCACCCTGTTCCGCCGGATGCTGACGGCCTTCTGTCGCGCAACCGGAGTGCCCGCCGACGTCCCTTTCGAACAACTCGGCGGCCGGCACCGGCGGACGATCATGCAGGGGACGGGCCAGCAGTGGTTTGAAATCGACGGTCGAGCATCGAAGGTCGAAGGTCGATTTGCGCAAACCTTCTCCGACTCTCGACATTCGACCCTCGACCATCGACCATCGACATCCTTCCGCTTTCAGTACAAGGGCCTTTACCCCGCGTTGGAAGAGGCCAGCCGCCTCTCGCAGGCCCTGCGGTCGCAGTTGGAACACCTGGTCGACGAGGTGGAATGCGGCATCTGCTGCGGGGGCCGGCTCCGCGACGACGCCGCCGCCGTGCGGTTGCAAGGCCGGACGCTCGATGAAATCTGCCGCCGACCGCTGGGCCGGCTCCTGGCGGATTTTCAGCAATGGAAACCTGGTGAAACCGAAAAAAAGATCGCCGGCGAAGTCGTCCGGGAGATCGCCAGCCGCCTGCAATTCCTGGTGGACGTGGGCCTGGAATACCTGACGCTGGCCCGGCCGGCCCCCACGCTCTCCGGCGGCGAGATGCAGCGGATCCGCCTGGCGGCCCAGATCGGCAGCGGCCTGTGCGGCGTGCTTTACGTCCTCGATGAGCCGACCATCGGCATGCACCCCCGCGACAACGCCCGGCTGCTGACGGCCCTGAAAAAACTCCGCGATCTGGGCAACACGCTGCTGGTGGTCGAACACGACCGCGAAGTGGTCGCCCAGGCCGATCAACTCCTCGATTTCGGCCCCGGCGCCGGCCGCAACGGCGGCCAGATCGTCGCCCAAGGCGCCCCCGCGAAAGTCGCCCGTCGCCGCACGTCCGTCACCGGACCGTACCTCTCCGGCAAAAAGGCGATCCCCGTGCCGACGAATCGGCGAATGGCGTCAATCGAAGGTCGAAGGTCGAAGGTCGAAAGTCGAAAGTCGAAAGTCAAGATGGCGTCCTCGACCTTCGACCCTCGACCCTCGACCTTCGACCTTCGATCCTCCCCCGGCGGCTGGCTCACAATCCGCGGGGCGCGGCACAATAATCTGAAAAACATCGACGTGGCGATCCCGCTGGGCACGCTGACCGTGGTGACCGGCGTGAGCGGCAGCGGGAAAAGCTCGCTGGTCGAGGATGTCTTATTTCAATCGCTGGCGCGGACGCTGCACCGGGCCAAGACCTTTCCCGGCGCCCACGACGCCATCGAGGGCGTCGAGCGGATCAACAAGGTCATCCGCGTCGATCAGCAGCCGTTGGGCCAGACGCCGACCTCGAACCCGGCGACCTTCACCGGGGCGTTCGACCTGATCCGCACGCTCTACGCCCAACTGCCCGAGGCCCGGCTCCGCGGCTACACCCCACGGCGGTTCAGCTTCAACGTCCCCGGCGGCCGCTGCGAAAAGTGCGAAGGCAACGGCCAACTGCGGATCGAGATGCACTTCCTGCCCGACGTCTGGGTCGAGTGCGACACCTGCCGCGGGAAGCGATATAATCCCGAGACGCTGGCGGTGCACTACCGCGGCCGCTCGATCGCCGACGTGCTCGACATGTCCTGCGCGGAAGCCGTGCAGCTTTTTGAGAACATCCCCAAGGTCCGCAAGATCCTACAAACGCTCTGCGACGTGGGCCTGGACTACCTCACGCTCGGTCAGCCGGCCCCCACGCTCTCCGGCGGCGAGGCGCAGCGGGTCAAGCTGGCCGCCGAGCTGTCGCGGCCCGACACCGGCAAAACCCTCTACCTGTTGGACGAGCCGACCACCGGGCTGCACTTCGACGACCTGGCCAAGCTGCTGGACGTGCTGAACCGCCTGATCGACCTGGGCAACACCGTCGTGGTGATCGAGCACAACCTGGACGTAATCAAGACGGCCGACTGGCTGATCGACCTCGGCCCCGAGGCCGGGGAGGAGGGCGGATACGTGGTCGCCGCCGGCACGCCGGAAGACGTGGTCGCCCTGGCCGCCGGGTCGAGGGCCGAAGGCCGAGGGTCGAGGGTCGAGGGTCGAGGGGGTAAAGGGAAAACCGACACTCGACACTCGACACTCGACACTCCTTCCTCCTTCCGCTCCCACACCGGCGCGGCCTTGGCCCCCGTGCTGGCCGCCGGGCCGTTGATCAAGCGGAAGGTCTTCGATTTTGCCGCAATGGAGGCCGAGAAGCCCGGCGACCACGACTTAAACGAGATCGGCCGCGAGGCCAAAATGCCCTGGCAGCTCGACGGCCGGAAGTGGCACTGCGTGGACCGCGTCGGCCGGACCGGCAATCCCTGCCGCTGGGACGGCCGGATCTTAAGCGACGTAATCGACCGAATCCAGGAGCAGGGCGATTTATTCAGCGACACCGACTGGAACAACCGGACCATCGTCGAGATCCGCGCCCGGAAGAAATCGGACGGCTGGTTCTTCCACGCCATCAGCGGCGAAGAGTGGCTGCTGAAAATGAAGTTCCGCACCGCGCGGAAGACTTTCAAAACGGAAGAACTCGTTGAACAATTACAATTAAAGCCGCTGAACGACGTGCCCGAGCTGCCGCTCTACGGCACTGAGCCGCGGGTCAAGTGCCGCAACTACGCCAACCCCTGGCAGGAGGTCGAGCTGCGGGTCCACAGCTACGAGGAGATCAACCGCCCGCAGTTCTGGAATTTTTTAAACGCCGCCGTGGCGGGATTTCGGAAAATCACCCGGCGCGTCGAGAAGCACGCCGACGTCCTTCAGCCCTGGAAGCAACTCGGCCAGAAATGGCACTACTCGCGGAAGGGATTTGCCATCGGGCGGAAAATCTACTGGGACGAGGCCGTGCTGACCGACCTGATTGAACTGCTGATGTCGGTCTGCCCCGCCGGGCAGATCCTCTGGAACAACAAGCAGGTAGTGCCGATCTACGTGCCCGGCCGGCGCGAGCCTTGGGCGGCGGTGCAGACCAAGAAGCTCGACGCCGTCTATCTCCATCTGACCGGCCCTAAGGGCCGCTTTCCGCTGGGCCAGATCGCGCTGATCGGTGAAAAACCCTCCGTCTCCGGCGATCGCCCCGACGCCGATGTCCTCCACTTCCACTTCCGCACGGCGGAAGAGATCCACGATCCGGCGTTTCAGTCATTCCTGCAGGAGCACCTCGCCGCCGTCCAGGCCACATAGACGCGGCATCCTGCCGCGGTTCACCACGCCACGCCGACAACGCCCCGGGATGGCAATCCAAGATCATACAGATCAGGACTTCTGCTCTTCCGCCGCGGCCGTGTGATATTGTTTGCGGATCTCGGCCAGATCGACCGTCGGCGGAGGCAGCTTCATATTCATATTTTTCAGCGTCCGGCGGATGATTTGCGAGACGGCCAGGTTGCGGAACCACTTGTGGTTCGCCGGGATGACGAACCATGGGGCGTACTCCGTGCTCGTCTTGTTCAACACGTCCTCGAACGCCTCGATGTAGCCGTCCCAATACTCCCGTTCCTTGTAGTCGGAGTCGCTGATCTTCCATTGACGCAACGGGTCGTCCAGCCGCTGCTTGAACCGGGCCAACTGCTCTTCCTTCGAGATGTAAAGGAAGAATTTGAGTATCGTGGTGTTGTTTTCCGACGCCAACAGCCGCTCGAAGCGATTGATTTGTTCGTAGCGCGGCGACCAGACCTCTTTCGGAACCAACTTGTGGACGCGAACGACCAGCACGTCCTCGTAGTGCGAGCGGTTAAAGATGGCCACTTCGCCGTTGGCGGGAACGTGCGGGTGAATCCGCCAGAGGAAGTCGTGCTCAAGCTCCTCGGCCGTGGGCTGTTTGAACCCGACCACGCGGCAGGCGGCCGGATTCATGCCGGCGATAACGTGCCGTACCACGCCGTCCTTGCCGCCGGCGTCCAGGCCTTGCAGCACGATCAGCAGCGAGTGCTTTTTCTCGGCGTACATCAGGTACTGCAACTGGTCCAGCTTTTCCAGGTTTTTCTGGATCGTCGCCGCGGCCTCTTTGTGCGACTCGTGCTTGCCGTGGTAGTCGGGATCGATTTCGCGGAGCTTGACCTTGCTGCCCGGCTCGACGATCAATTTTTTATAGTAATTCGGCATGGTTACGCTCCCAGGAAATTGAGTGATTGATTATTTCGAGGTCCTTCGATGCCGGCGTTGGCCGTGATGCAGCCCGCCGTGCGTATCCAACGGATGTCGCAGGGTCTTGAGGAACGGCCCCGCCTTGGGGGTATCGACGAGGCGGTACACGGTCAACTTGACCACGTCTTGCACCACCATCCAGATCAGGTTGTACACCCAGACCAAACCGATCACGCCCCAGGAGAGCGGCGGCACCAGCCAGCCGAAGCCGCACATCAACACGGCGACGATCTGCGTGGCGACGATGGCCCAGAACAACTTGGCGTTGGGATACGGCGGCTCCCAGAACGCCTGCCGCGACCGGGTAACGAAGAGCATTAAATGTCCCCCGGCCACAAGTTGCAGGAACATCATGGTTTGGAGGTGCTGATGGTCCATGCCGTGTAATTGACCAATGACCAGGAGGACAAAGCTCTCGATCACCGCCAGCACGCCCAAGACCGAGGAGACGCCCAGGATGTGGCGCATCCGCCACTTGACTGGCTCCTTAGGCGCCAGGGCGTTGTCGAAGGCGATGGTCATAATCGGCACGTCGTCCAGCAGGGCCAGGGCGATTAGCATCAGGGCCGTCAGCGGGAATTGGCCGTATCCGATCACGGCCAGCACGACGAAGCCCATGATGGCCAGCGTCATGGCGATGCGGTATAGCACGTAGGCGGTCATCCGCTGGAAGATCTTCCGCGACTCGGCGATCCCCTCGATGATGACCGAGAGTCCCGGCGCGGTCAGGATCAAGGCGGCGGCGGCCCGGGCCGCCTCGGTGGCGCCCGAGACGGCGATGCCCACGTCGGCCTGCTTCAGGGCGGGGGCGTCGTTCACGCCGTCGCCCGTCATGCCCACGATGTGGCCGCCCTCCTGCAGCGCCTTGACGATCGCGTATTTATGCTCGGGAAAGACCTGGGCGAAGCCGTCGGCCTGCCCGATGTGTTTTTCCGTGTCGGGCGGAATGTCGCCCTTGGTCACGTCGCCCGGGAAGAGCGCGGTGGCCGGCTGGATGTTGCCGCCCATGCCGAGTTGCATCGAAATTTGCTTGGCGATGGCCACGTTGTCGCCCGTGACCATCTTCACTCGTACGCCGTCGTCCACCGCCCGGGCGATCATCTCCTTCGAGTCGGGGCGCGGCGGGTCGAACAGCGGCAGGAGGCCAAGGAACTTCCAGACGCCGTTTCCTTCGCTCCGGGCCACGGCGATGGTGCGGTAGCCTTTCGAGGCGAACTCATTGACGATCTGCTCGGCCTTGTTAAGATCGTCGCCGGCCAGCTTGGCCAGGCCGATGACGACCTGTGGGGCGCCCTTGGTCACGCGGAATTTTTTACTGTTCTTATCGCTAATGTCCGCCTCGGTCCGCTTGCCGACCGGGTCGAAGGGCGTGTAGTGGTCTTGATGATAATCCGCAAGCACCGACTCGTCCTTCAGCCCGGCCATGATGGCCGAGTCGAGCGGATCGTTGTCCGTAGCCCGCGAGGCGAGCGAACCGGCCAGGATCAGGGCGGCGGCGTCACTGCCGGCCCACGGCTGCGGTTCGCCCAGCGTCAGGGCGTTCTGGGTCAGCGTACCCGTCTTGTCGGAGCAGAGGGTGTCGATGCCCGCCAGTTCCTCGATCGATTCGAGCCGCGAGACGATGGCCTTCTTCCGGGCAAGCATCTTCGCGCCCAAAGCCATCGTCACTGAGAGAACGGCCGGCATGGCCACCGGCACCGAGGCCACCAGCAGGATCAGCACGAACTCGGCCAAGTGAAGCAGATCGACGTGGTTGAATTTCGGCATTGTGAACAGCTTGTCCGCGACGAGGATCAGGGCCAGCGCCACCGCTAACAAGATCAGGAAGTCGCCAATCTTCATGACGGCCTTCTGGAAATGCGAAATGTTGCCGGCGCCGGCCACCAGCCTGGCGGTCTGGCCGAAGAACGTGTTGCTGCCCGTGGCGGTCACGATGGCGATCATTTCGCCCTGTTTGACGATCGAGCCGGAGTAGGCGTCGTCCCCTTCCTTTTTGCTCACCGGGAGCGATTCGCCGGTCAGGGCGGCCTGATCGATGCTCAGATACTGGCCCCCGACCAGCTTGCAGTCGGCCGGAACGACGTTGCCCAGGTACAACCGGATCACGTCGCCGGGCACGAGCGTCTTGGCGTCCACTTCCGACCACCGGCCGCCGCGCAGCGTCCGGGCCTTCAGGGCCAACGAGCTTTTCAGGGCGTCCAGCGCGTTGGACGCCTCGTGCTCCTCCCAGAAGCCCAGCCCGGCGTTGAACAGCAACAGGGTCATAATGATCGAGAAATCGCCCCAGTCGCCGACGACCAGGGCCATTACCGCCGCGGCCTCGATCATCCAGGGGATCGGCCCCCAGAAATAGGTCAAGAACGTTAAGAGGGCGCTTTTCCGCTTTTCTTCCAAGGCGTTCGGCCCGTACTTGGCCAGCCGGGCCTGGGCCTCGGACGACGAAAGACCCTGGTGCGGATCGACGCCCATCTGCCTCAGCACGTCGGCGACCGGAGCCGTTTTTTCCGTGGAATGTTCGTCTGCCATGTCGATCTCCCTCTCGAACCGGGGCTTCCCGCCTGAGGAACCGCAACGGGGTCGGCCTGCAGCCGTTGGCGGAACCTCTCAATTCTACGGCACGAACTGCGGCAAGATTCACCAATTCTCCGGAATAAACCCTCCGCGTCGGCCGCCGGCAGCGGCAGCAGGCCGTCGAATCCGGCGTCGAGCAACTCGGTCTTTCCGGAGCAGTGGACCGGCAACGGCCCCTCGTAGTTTGCGCGTTGAAGACTTCGGACAAACTCAGCGGGCTGCTCAATTATATCGGCATCGACAAGAATCAGGTCGAAATCCACGCCGGAAGCGCCACGGCCGATCCGTGCAGGCGATCGCGGCCCGCGCGATCGTCAGACGCTCGCTGGAAGCAAGGGATCCGGCGGCGGCAGGCCCCGCGACATTTCCCTCTCCCGGACGGGCAGAGGGGAGGCGTCGTGGAATGCCGCCGGCCGCGGCTGCAACGCGGACCGCGCGCTATTTCGACTGCGTGTCCGTCTGCGTCTTCGGCAGCGCGATCAAGCTCACCAAATCGACGATCAAGTCGTCTTCCGCGGCCTTCAAAACCAGGTTGGCTTCGTAGTATTGATGCTCGTCCATCAGGTGGACTGCCTCGGCGACCTTCCCCGTCGTGGCATTCAAGGGCATCAGAACGCGGGAAAACGAGACTTCAATGTCTCCCAGCCGCAGCTCTTCCAAGGCCTCCTTGCTCCGGCCGTTCTTGAAGTGCTTGTTGGCCTTCTTGATGTGCTCGACGTTTTGCAGCGACGGGACGAAGGTGTCGGCCAGCATGATCTGCCCGTCGATGGGGATCCAATGCTTTTTCACGGTCGCAATGTCGTCCTCGACCTTCTTGCCGTCGACCGTGGTCTTCACGTCGACCACGTACTCGGGAGCGTTCTTGGCGGCGGAGTTCAACTGATCCATCGCCTTGTCCAGCATCTTGGACGCCAGCTTCGGCTGCCCGTCGAAAATGGCAATCCGCGCGGCGCGGACGGCCCGCATCGCGGCGAAGCCCTCGCGCGAGACTTCCAGTATCTTGTTCTCCGGAGTCTTGGCCTTGACGGACTCATCGACCGCGATGTTCGTCGCACTGCTCGTGGAACAAGACGCCAGCAACAACGCCATGCCGGTAATCAGCAACGTTCTCATCGTTCACCTCCTCAGTTGATTTCCCGCGGCCGGCCACCGGCCGGCGAACCGATTCGCCGCCTGAATACCCGCCGCATAACCATGTATAGGTCATCCGAGCGGTTCGACGGCCACCGTGCGAAAAAGTCGCTGTGTTCTTCCCGTTTTCGACCTTACCCCGCCCCGATGTCGCGCACCTGAAGAGTCAAAACGCGAGGAGTGGCCGGCTTCACCGTGACAAGTAGACGCGGCATCTTGCCGCGTCTGGATCGAAGTGCAACGTACTTTTTTGGCGTCGAATTTTTACGTCAATGTTGCACATCCGAATCATGTTCCATTTCGGCACTTACGGAAAATACCGCGAACGCAACTTCGAGCCGACCGGAAGAGGGGCGTTGCACTTGGCACTTGAGGCGAGATGGGCGGTTGAGAGTGTTCGATCGTTGAGCGTTCTTCAAGGTGAAGTGCAACACTTTGTTGCACTTGATCCTTATCTGCCTCTAGGACAAAGGATTGCGTGGAATCGACTTGCCAAACAACGGCCGGGAGGGATTCTGCATCAGGACGGGGCAGAAGGTCCTCGCGGAATATTATATGTATATATGTACAGTATTTCACAAAGTTGTTCAAGGCCGATTTTTAGCCGCGCCCCGAAAATGCCAATCCGGTTCTTTGCAAAAAGGGCGACTAGAAATTTTCACTCCTTTTTCGTTGACTCCGGTTGTTGAAAATGCAATCCGAAGGATTGCCAGCCGGTAGCCGGAGGTCGAAGACCTCCGGAATGGATGACGCATACAATCATTATCTGATGCAACCCGGAGGGTTGCCAGCCCCGGCGTTCTGGCAACCCTCCGGGTTGCGGACGATTTCGTTTACCCGTTTCCCGGAGGTCTTCGACCTCCGGCTACCGGCTTTCACCCCTACGGGGTGAATAAACACCTCACCAAATGGTTTCGCGAAACAGTTTCTTCCTGAAAGAACACCTTGCTTCCGCATGAGGAAATAGAAGCACAAATTAGAGATCGCGTGTTTTCCGCTCCCCTTTTTTCCCGCCACGGATTCTGTACAACCTTCCTTCGCATTGAGAGGTGTACAGCATGCGCACAAATCAAAAACCAGAAAAAAGCACGCTCCATAAAGCAGTTTTCTCACAACCCACCTCCTGCCAGGTCTCTACAGAAGAGATGCGCGAGGTTTTCCACGCGAACGGGTAATTTTCTATCTCAGAACATATCGATCATTTGCTGGCCGCCATGATCGGGATTGCCGATGAGTTTCTGGCCGGAGGGATCGACGACGAAGTCGAGCAGTTCGAGGGGGATTTGGCCGATCAGCACCGGGCACTCGTCGGGGATCTCGGCCACCTCGACGATGCAATCACGCTCCTGGACGGTCAGTTGCACGGGACCGTAAATACCGATAGAGAAGATTCCGCCCGGGGTTTTAGCGGTCCGGGATCGCCGTCGAGTCAATCCCAAAGCCGGGATGAACCTTTTGGGTATGGAAAGCAATGTGGCGCCGGTATCCACCAAAGCATTAGGAACTTCCAATTTTCTCACTTTTTCGGGTTCCAAAACACCCTCTTCCACTTTCATTACATCGCCCTGATTCTCGATCAACGCCGAAACAGTGACTCTCCCCATCGTAATAATCTCCATGATACTTCTCCTCATTTCAGGAAGTAACAACACAGAATTATTGTAGCACACTCACGGGATCGCTTACAGCATCGCGCGGAACTGCTCGAAGAGGTAGTGGCTGTCGTGGGGGCCGGCGGAGGCTTCGGGGTGGTACTGGACGCTGAAGGCGGGATGGGTTTTGTGGCGCAGGCCTTCGACCGTCTCGTCGTTGAGATTTTTGTGCGTCACTTCCAGCTCCGGCGGGAGGTTCTCCGGCGCGACGGCGAAGCCGTGGTTCTGCGTGGTGATCTCCACTTTTTTGGTGTCGTGGTTCCAGACGGGCTGGTTCGCGCCGCGATGGCCGAATTTTAATTTGTACGTTTTGGCACCGCAGGCCAGGGCGAGGAGTTGGTGCCCGAGGCAGATGCCGAAGATCGGCTTTTTGCCCAGCAGGTTGCGGATGCAGTCCTGGGCGTAGTGGAGCGGTTCGGGATCGCCGGGTCCGTTCGAGAGGAAGACGCCGTCCGGTTTCTGGGCCAGCACCTCGTCGGCGGTGGCCGTGCCGGGCAGGATCGTCACCCGGCAGCCGAGGCTGAACAGGTGCCGGGCGATGTTCCACTTCAGCCCGTAATCCAAGGCCACGACGTGCGGCGCGTCGACCGTCACTTTTTGGGGGATCTCCTCCTTTAATTTCGTCCAGGGGCTGAGCGGCTCGTTCCAGGCGATCGGTTTGTCGGGGATTACCTCGCGGACCAGGTCGCGGCCGAGCAGGCCGGGGCACGCCCGGGCCTTGGAGACCAGGCTGACGTCGTCGAGGTCGATGGTCGAGAGCACTCCATTCATGGCCCCGTGGATGCGGATCCGGCGGACCAGCGCCCGGGTGTCGATCCCTTCCAGACCGACCACGCCGTAGCGGGCCAGATAGTCGTCCAGCGCCCCGTCGGCGCGGAAGTTGCTCACCAGTCGGCTCCGCTCACGGACGATGAAGCCGGCCAGGTGCGGCTTGTGGCTTTCCACGTCTTCCGCGTTCACCCCATAGTTGCCGATTTGCGGATAGGTCATCGTCACCATCTGCCCGCGGTAGCTCGGATCGGTCAGGATCTCCTGGTAGCCGGTCATCGAGGTATTAAAGCAGACCTCGCCCTGGACTTCGCCGTGGGCGCCGAAGGCGGTTCCGGTGTAGATCGTGCCGTCTTGGAAGGCAAGCTTCGCAGTTTTGGTCATGGAAAAACTTTAATGAAAGTCATGGTAGGGTGGGACAAGCAGAGCGCAGTCCCACCAAGGGTTTTCTCAAGATTTAGTGGGACTGCGCTCTGCTTGTCCCACCCTACTTGTTTGGAAAAAAAGTGGATTTAAAGTCCAGCGGGCGGAAAGCCCGATAGGTTCATATACTGGCTGTGGGTCTCCGGACGGGGTGTTGCCTCAAAAACAATTCCCGGTTCGGGCAGCCTTCAAGGAGGGTTCTCGTACCGGCGAGCGAGAACCCTTTTTTTATTGTAGAGATATTACTTTCCCAAACAACGCCCGATCTGGCGGACGGCCTGCCGCAGGCGGTTTTCATTCTCGACCAGGGCCATGCGGACGTATCCCTCGCCGGAGATCCCGAATCCGCCCCCCGGACTGACCACCACGTCCCCCTCCTGGAGCAGCTTCATAGTGAACTCGAAGGAGTTCATCCGGTCGGCCCACGGCTCGGGCATTTTGGCCCAGAGGAACATGGTGGCCTTGGGCCTTTCGATGGGCCAACCGAGCCGCTGCAGGCCGTCGCAGAGGACGTCGCGGCGGCGGCCGTAGATTTTCGCCTGGGCCTGGACCGCCGCCTCGGTCTGACGCAGGGCCACAATGGCCGCAATCTGGATCGGCCGGAACATCCCGTAATCGTAATAGCCCTTGATGGTCAACAGCGCCCGGAGCACCTCGGGATTTCCCGCGGCGAAACCGATTCGCCAGCCGGCCATGTTGTAGCCCTTGCTCATGGTGGTCAGCTCGACGCCCACGTCGATCGCCCCCGGGGCCGCCAAAAAGCTGGGCGCCTGGTAATCGTCGAACACCACGTCGGCGTAGGCCAAGTCGCTGACGACCATGAATCCGTATTTTTTCGCCAACCGAACCACCTCGACGTAGAACTCCGGCGCCACCACGGTCGTCGTTGGGTTGTGGGGAAAATTCACGATCAGCAGTTTGGGGATGGGAACGATGTGCCGACAGGTGTAATCGACGTTCGCCAGGAACCGCTCCGGATCGGCTACCTCCAGGAGGATGGCGTTGGCGGCGGCTAGGGCCACGGCGTAGAGGTGGGCGGGATAGGAGGGGGTGGGGACAATGGCCGTCTCGCCCGGCCCCACCAACGCCAGACAGAGGTGGCTGAAGCCCTCTTTGGAACCCAGGCAGACGGCGATTTCCCGTTCCGGGTCCAACCGCACGCCGTAGTGGCTCAAGTACCTGGCGGCCACCTCGCGGCGGAGGCTGAGCACGCCCTGGGCCGGCGCGTAGCCGTGGTTCCGGGGATCCCGGGCGGCCTCGGCCAGTTTCTCGATCACCGCGTCCTGCGGCGGGTCGCCGGGATTTCCCATCCCCAGGTCGATCACGTCGTCGCCCGCACGGCGCTTCTGGTACATCAACCGGTTGATCTGGGCGAACAGATAGGGCGGCAGCCGACGGACGCGCTCCGCCACCTCGATGGCAAACGGCCGGTTTTGTTCAATCTGCTCGCCGATCTGGAGGTCTTCGTTCATGTTCTATTCTACCTCCAAAAAATCGCCGCCAGGGAGGAGAAAATGTACATCAAAAAGAGCATGGCCCACACCAGCCGGACCACGCGGTGGACCTCTTCGACCACCGAAATCACGATCAGCCCCACAAACACCCCGATGCCGCTGATCCCGGCGAAATACGAGAATTTGTTCTCCCCCGGCACGAGACTCGCCAGGCTCATCAAGCACGCCATCGCCGTCATGGTAATCATCAAGTCGGCCAACGAAAACTGGAAGGGCCGCCTCTCGGGAGTCGAGTCGGGCAGCGGAAGGCGGCGCCTCTTCGCCGGAGATTCGGCGCCGTCGGCCGACCGTTCCGCCGTCTCCCGCCGGCGCTGCAACCTCTCCAAAATCATCAACCCGATGACAAACAGGAGACCCAGCACGATGACCGCCAATGCCAGCAGTCCCATGCCGAACCGCAGGCACACCAGGGCCAAGAAACCCGTGATCCCGGTGACCAACAATAGGAGCTCCCGAAAGGGATAATGCACCGGCGACTCGACGCTCCGTTCATAGAATCCTTTTCCCGGGGAGGACAGTTTTTTTTCGACCCAGGCCGGCAAGGGCCGTGGAGGATGTTTCTCCTCCTCGGTCGGCGCCACGTCATACTCGTCGGGCAGCGCGGACTCCAGTTCGGGAATCTCGGAGGAGTCGGAGGGCTCGTCTTTCGCAAAATCGTCCATGCCGCCATTATCGCAGAATACCACCCCCGCTGGCAAGGAATGGATCGGGATTGAGGCCCCTCCCGCCGCTCGACAGTCGGCGCGTCAGAAGGTAGAGTTAAATATCGAATCCCGCGGAGGAAGCGAATATGGATCGTACGAAACTCGACGAATTGATCCGCACGTTTTTCACCTGCGACCGGCGGAAGCTCTCCCAAATCTTCGACGAACTGCTGAGCACGATGGAGGCCGAGGAGTCGCTGCCACCGGGCAGCCTGATGTCGCAGAACTACGAGACCGCCCAGGCCAATCCCGAGATCCACACTCTGCCCGGCAACCTGAAGGACGCCCGGGACGCCATCTTCCCGTTCTTCTGGGGCACCGACGGCTGGAACTCGAAACTGCACGTCGAGAACGTCCGCGGACCGGCCAACTACGCCTCGTTGATCGGCACGATCGCCTGCCTGCTGAAGAATCCGAACCTCTGCGTGGACACCTACAGCCAGCGGAGCAACGAGCTGGAAGTCAAGGCCATCACCGCCCTGGCGAACCTCGTGTTCTACCACACCGATTCGCCCTGGGGCGTGTTCACGATGGGCGGGACCGTTTCGAACCTCTACGGCGGCAAGCTGGGCATCGAAAAGGTCCTGCCCGGAGCGATGCAAACCGGCGTCCGCGAGCACCGCCTGGCCGGCATCGTCTCCGAAGCCGCCCATTACTCCAACGCCACGTTGGCCGGCTGGCTGGGCATGGGGACCGAAAACCTCCACGCCGTGCCCACCGACCGCGCGCTGGCTATCCGGCTCGACCTGCTGGCCGAAAAACTCGACGCACTCTACGCCGAGCAGATCCGCGTGGCGTTCATCATCGCCACCTTCGGCGGGACCGACGCCTTCGGCATCGACGACATTACGGCCATCCGCCAATTGATCGAAGAAAAAGCCCGGGCGCGGAATATGCCCGTCCCCCACCTCCACGTCGACGCGGCCGTCGGCTGGTCGCTCTGCTTCCTCGACGAATACAACCTCCAGGAAAATCCCTTCCAACTTGAGGAGGACACGCTGCCGCTGGTCGCCGCCGCCCAGAAACACTGCCAGGGCTTCCGCCACGCCGACTCGGTGACGATCGACTTCCACAAGATGGGCTGGGGACACTATCCGGCCAGCGCGTTCATCGTCAACCGCCGGGCCGACCTGAAGCACCTGTTCCGCTCGGTGCACGACATGCCGTACTTCTGCGAGGCCGAATACCGCCGCGATCCCGCCCTGTTCACCCTCGAGTGCTCCCGGGCCGCCATCGGCCCCTACTCGGTGATGGCTTCGCTCAACGGCCTGGGGCTGATCGGCTGCCGGATGCTGGTGGCCAACGCCCTGGAGATGGCCCACCTGCTGAAAAAACGCCTTGGCCAATTGGACTACTGCAAGGTCTTAAACGCCGAGACGATCGGCACGAGCGTCGTCTGGTGGGTGCTGCCGAAAGGCCGCAACGCCGCGGCGATCTTCGACCGCCTGGAGGCCGGCCAACTCGAACCCGAGGAGTTCCAGCGCTACACGGCCGAGGTCCGCCGCCTGTTCGACAAGCGTCAGGCCGCCCTCGATCCCGCCCAGGACGCCCGGCTCAGCTTCACTAACAACATGGGCTACCGCCCCCACGGCCTCGAACTGCCCGCCTGGAAGGCCGTCTTCTTCAACCCCAAAACCGACGCCGCGGTGATCGAGCGAGTGATTTATAGTATTGAAGAGATGATTTAATGTTTATAATGTAACACTTGACGTGACTACCTCTGCCTTTCATTCAATTACTCTGAAAAGGTATTCCATGAAACTCTTGAAACCGATCGTGCTGATCGCGTTGCTGTTGGCCGCGAACCTGGCGACTGCCGCCTCGGGGATCCCGGCCGTTCCCTTCGAGAAGTACACGCTGCCCAACGGATTGCAAGTGATTTTGCACGTGGACCACTCGACGCCGATCGTCTCGGTGAACGTCTGGTATCACGTGGGGTCGAAGAACGAGCGGCCGGGGCGGACCGGATTCGCGCACCTCTTCGAGCACATGATGTTCCAGGGGAGCAAGCATCACGATACCGACTATTTCGCCCCCTTGCAGGAGGCGGGCGGGAACATCAACGGCTCGACCAACCAGGACCGGACGAACTACTTCGAGACCGTCCCGGCCAACTACCTCGAGCTGGCCTTGTGGATGGAGGCCGACCGGATGGGATTCCTCCTGCCGGCCATGTCCCAGGAAAAGCTCGACAACCAGCGCGACGTGGTGAAAAACGAACGGCGGCAGAGCTACGAGAACCGGCCTTACGGGCTGGTCCAGGAGACGATCCTCGCGGCGATCTATCCGGCCGAGCATCCGTACAGTTGGCCCACCATCGGCTCGATGGCCGACATCGACAATGCCAGCCGGGAGGACGTCGCCGGATTCTTCCGCCGCTATTACCACCCGGCCAACGCGAGCCTGTGCATCGCCGGCGACTTCGATCCGGCCGTGGCGAAGCGGTTGGTGGCCAAGTATTTCGGGCCGATCCCCGCCGGCCCCAAAGTGGAAAAGATTTCGCCGATGCCGGCACGCTTGAAGGAAGCGAAGCGGATCCGGATGGCCGACCGCGTCGGCCTGCCCCGGCTGTACCTGGCCTGGCCGACGGTCCCCTATTTCGCCCCCGACGAGCCGGCCCTGGACGTCCTGGCCGACGTGCTGACCGCCGGCAAGACCTCGCGGCTGGAAAAGACGCTGGTCCGCGAAAAGCAGCTCGCCCAGGAGGTGATGGCCGGCCAGATGTCCCAGGAGATCGCCGGCATGTTCATGATCGTCGCCACGGCCCGGCCGGGCCACACCCTGGAGGAACTGGAGGCCGCCATCCTCGACGAAATCCGCCGCGTCCAGCAGCAGCCGCCCACCGGGGAAGAAGTCACCCGGACGGTCAACCGCTTGGAGACGCAGCTCATCCGCTCGCTGGAAACGGTCCACGGCCACGGCGGCCGGGCGGACACCTTGAACCTGTACAACGTCCTGACGGGCGATCCCGGCTACCAATCGAAGGAGTTCGAGCGCTATCTGAAGGTTACGCCTACGGACGTGCAGCGGGCGGCGGAAAAATACCTCGGCCCGGTATACCTCGCCCTCGAAGTGGTGCCCGGCAAGGAGACCAAGATCGAACCGGATCTCCGGATCGCACTGGCCGAGCAACAAGCCAAATTGGCCGCAGGCGGCACAGAGCCGGCGTCCCCGCCCGAGACGGACGTCGCCGACCAGTCGCCCTGGAAAGCGCTCCCTTCGCCCGGCCCGACGCCCAAGCTCAACTTGCCGCCGTTTCACCGTGAAAAACTCTCTAACGGGATGGAACTGCTCGTGGTCGAAAAGCACGCCCTGCCGACGGTGGCGCTGAACCTGGTGTTCCCCGTCGGCCGCACCGCGGAACCGCCGTCGAAACTGGGCCTGGCCGGTCTGACCGCCGCCGTCTGGGACGAGGGGACCAAAACTCGCACCGCCGAGCAGATTGCCGACGAGTTGGCCGGGCTGGGCGCCTCGCTCTCCTGTTCGACTGATTGGAACACCTCCGCCGTCCGGCTGTTCACGCTCAAGCGGCACCTGCCCGCGGCGCTGGCCGTCTACGCCGACGTGCTCCGCAATCCCGTCTTCCCGGAGCGGGAGCTGGCCCGCGAGAAGAACATCCTGCTCGGCCGGCTGATCCAGGCCCGCAACGAGCCGACCATCCTGGCCATGCTGGCCGTCGGGCCGACGCTCTACGGGCCGGATCATCCCTACGGGCAACCGCCGTTCGGCACGCCGAAGACCCTGGCCTCGCTGGCCCAAGCCGACCTGGCCGATTTTTACCGCGGCCACTTCCGCCCCGAGCAGGCCACGCTGATCGCCGTCGGCGACGTGACGCCCGCCGAACTGACCGCCGAACTGGAAAAGGCGCTCGGCGGCTGGAAGTCGGAGGCCGCCGATCTCCCCCAAGAACAATTGCCGCCGCTGCCCGCGCCGAAACCGACGCGGATCGTCCTGGTCGATAAGCCCGGCTCGGCCCAATCGGTCATCACGGTCGCCCAGGTCGGCCCGCAGCGGACCTCGCCCGACTACTACGCGCTGAGCGTGATGAATACCCTTTTCGGCGGGCAATTCATGAGCCGGCTGAACATGAACCTCCGCGAGGCGAAGGGCTACACCTACGGCGCCCGGTCGACGTTCGACTGGCGGATCCGCCAGCCGGGCCCGTTCCTGGCCTACTCCAGCGTGCAGACGGCAGTCACCGCCCCGGCGCTGACGGAGTTCCTCAAGGAGTACCGGGGCATCACCGGCGCCCAGCCGGTCCAGCCGGCCGAACTCGATTTCGGCAAGGCCTACCTGGTCCGCGCCTTCCCCGCCGATTTCGAGACCTCCGGCCAGATCGCCGGACACCTGGAAACCCTCGTCGAGTTCCGGCTGCCCGACGACTACTTCAACGCGTACATCCCCCGCATCGACGCCGTCACGGCCGACGACGTAATCGACGCGGCCAAAAAACACATCGACCTCGACCGCCAGGCGATCATCATCGTCGCCGACCGGGAAAACGTCGAACCCGAACTGCGCAAGCTGCCGGCCGGCAAGAACCTCGAAGCCGTCCGGTTCGACGATAACTTCCGCCTCGTACCCGCGGGCAACCTGAAAGGAAATGCACCATGACCGTTTGCTGCAAATTCATTTCTACTGTGACTAGTTGGGTGCCATGCCCACGCTTGCGTGGGCATGTTGGAAATTCAGAAACAACACGTCATGCCCACGCCAGCGTGGGCATGGCACCCTTTGTTCTTACCTTCCACAATAGATGCATATTATCAATAACTGCGGGAATTCTGATCCTGCTTCTCGCGTTGCCGCTGTCGGCCCAGGAGCTGTTCGAGGGGCTGGCCAAGCCGCTGCCGGGGCGGAGCCGCCGGGCGACCTCGTCGTTCCGGAAGGGGGCGGACGGGAAATACGATCCCCGGGCGGAGCCGCTGGGGGATCCCGACGACGAGCGGAGCAATTACGACGCCCAGCCGATCGCGCCCGGCGGGAAGCAAGTCCTGATGGACGCGAAAGGCCCCGGCGTCATCACCCATTTCTGGTTCACCTTCCCCGGTCCGTCGCCGAAACGCGGCCGGCACCCGGGCAACGCCGACCATCAGGAACTGCTGCTGCGGATCTACTGGGACGGCAGTGACCGGCCCGGCGTCGAGGCCCCGCTGGGCGACTTCTTCGCCAACTGCTTCGGCAAGCGGAGCGCGATCAACAGCCTGCCCGTCGTGGTGCAGGAGGGCGATTCGTACAACTGCTACTGGCACATGCCCTTCCGCAAGTCGGCCCGGGTGGAAGTCGTCAACCAGAGCGACCGGCCGATGGGCGGGCTTTATTACAACATCGACTGGATCCAACGCGACGTGGCCGAGGACGCGCCCTACTTCTACGCCCAGTACCGCCAGGAATATCCCCAGGAAGGCGGCAAGGACTACGTCATCCTCGATACCCAGGGCAAGGGCCATTACGTGGGCACCGTGCTGGCCATCCGCATGCGCAGCCCAATCTGGTACGGCGAAGGCGACGAAAAAATCTACATCGACGGCGAGAAAACGCCCTCGATCTGGGGCACCGGCACCGAAGACTACTTCTGCTGCGCCTACGGGCTGGCTACCACCGAAACCCTCTACTTCGGCGTGCCCTACTGGGACCCGTACGGGTACGTCGGCAACAAGACCTCGGCCTACCGCTGGCACCTGGCCGACCCGATCGTCTTCGAAAAGTCGATCAAGGTCACTATCGAACACCGCAGTTGGATCTCGGCCGACGAGAATCCGGACAACAAGAAAATGAGCTGGAACGAACGGGAAGACGACTACGCCAGCGTGGCCTTCTGGTACCAGACGGGCACGCCCACCTTTACGGCCCGCTCTCCCGACGCCAAGGCCCGGCGTCTGCCGCCGCTCGAACGGATTGTCGCCTACGCCAAGGATTTTACAGCGCCCGAGTACCATAGCGGCGGCTCCGCCCATCGTCAGTTTCTGCCGTGGTTGTTCGACAGGCCGATTTTGCTCTACAATCCCGAAAAAGCCGAGAATGCCTGGGTCGAAATCCCCTTCGAGGTCAAGCGCCGTGAGCCGCTCCACCTGCTGATCGTCGCCGCCTGCGCCCCGGACTACGGGACGTACCAGGCCACGCTGGACGGCGCGAAGATCGGCCCGCCGCTGGATTTCTACTCCGAAAACCTCGCCGACCGCGAGTTCCACCTATTGGACTTCTGGCCCGACGCGGGCAAGCACGTCCTGCGGCTGGAATGCGTCGGCCAAAACCCCCGCTCCCAAGGCCGACTGCTCGGCCTCCACTCCGTCCAACTCCGCGAGCGCCGTCCCCGGGTCGAAAAATACGGCCACGACAAGGACAACGACTGGCGCAAAAACCCGCTGCTCTACTCGAGGTAGCTGCCGTTGGTGAATGTCACGGGAGCCATCACGGGCACCCGGGAGTTGGTCATCAAAAGTCGAAAAATGCACGGGAGGGGATCCCGAAGGGGGGTTCTCCATTCTTTTATTGATGCCGATGCAGCCAATGATCGTTGTTCAACCGCCAACACGGCTGTTCCCGCCGAGTTTGCCGGTCTTTTGGCCGCGGAACGGTTCATTAGCGGTTGTCCAAGTATAACTCCCCTCTCCCTTAGGGAGAGGGGCCGGGGGTGAGGGCTGATTTTTAGAAAAAACTCCAAAGTTATT
>JAFGPV010000126.1 GCA_016936015.1 Pirellulales bacterium | reverse complement strand
GTGGGCCTGAGTATTTTCGCCCACAACCTCTTGGTGCTGGCCCGCTTGCCGGAGACGTAAACGAACGGCAGAAAAAAAATGAAGCGGAACTGATGAGTGGATTAAGAGATCCCCTGTCCTTGCAATCAAGAAAGGCGTGAAGCGAAAACACCAGGGCGCATTAACTTGCCCAGGCTGTTATAGCGAAAATACTTGCTCGGTATCACAAGGAACCGCGGAGAGTTCCGAAAGAAAAAAAACGACTTTCCGCAACAGAAACGAATTACTGGAAGTCGTTCATCCATGCCCGGCTGAGTGTGGCCATGGGCGATCGAGGGTGTCTGGCCCTGTTTGGCGACAAACCCGCGCCGCACCGGCTCTTTGCCGAGCACATCACCGCCGAATATCGGGTCAAAACCGAGGGTCGAGGTCGGACGGTCGACGAATGGAAGCTCCGGCCGGAGGCCGGCGAGAACCACTGGTTCGACTGCCTGGTCGGCTGTGCGGTGGGGGCGTCAATCCAAGGGGTGATCCTACCGGGGACGGACAGGGCGCCAGTCTCAAAACGTCCGAGGATTAAATTGTCTGATCTCCAAAGGGGCAAAAGATGATTCCTATTGAGAATAATTCTCGTCAGCAGCCCAAAGAGGATAGTCTCGGCTTGGAATGCCGCGTGTGTGGTTGCCGAGATTTTCGGGTCATCTACACCAGACGTTGCCGGGGGGGTAGGCTAGTCTGGCGTCGAGAATGCCGGCATTGTGGAAGGCGAATGACGACATCAGAACGGGTGATAGGGTAGGCGCCGCAATCCCGGTATCACAGCCGTATGGAATTGGAGTGCTCAGCGCAAATCCCCTCTATGGACGGATATTTCAGCTCATTTTGGCGACGATAACGCTTTGTTATCGACATCATTTAATCGGCGCCCGAGGATTCTTGATCGCGCAGGATGAACTCTCGATGGGAAAATCTCAACTAATGATACGAAGAGACGATCTGACTGTTTGATAAGTGTTAAGGTGCGGAGATGATCGCCAATCCCAAATAGCATAGTATTGACGAGTAACTCTTGCTGGATTATGTTAACATGCTGTAGGATATAGGTTGGTTCTTCTTAGCAGCCTATCGTCAAGAGCAGAGGCAGCGCTAGCACAAGATTTTCGGTTTCCGAACGATAAGGAACCACATCGTTGTGCGTCTTTGCATTCACTTTCTGTGGACTGATTTTTCCGTTGTGTCGGTAAGAGTTCTGTCCAAGCCTGATTGATCGTGAGGAAGTTGAGTTGGTACTACACCGCATCGAGTTGTCAAATCAACTGGTCTCGCTGACTGATCGTACCGCTAAAATCGCAGCAGCCAACACCTTGTTTTTTTGGATATAGAAAAGCATGCTTAAAACAATACTTCGGACGTCGATCGTATTCGGATTCTTCTCTCTTCTCAACATGCCCAGTTTTGGAAAGGATTTTTTTTGGAATGTTCCAATTGGAGATTGGGCGGCCACCAATCCTTCTTCTTGGGATCCTTATAAGCCGAGCAGCAGCAGCAATGATTATGCGTACATTGTCAACGGGGGGACGGCGCTCCTTACCACATCAGGCGTATGCAATAGTTTGTATCTTGGGGACGCAGGAGCAGGCCATTCGGGTACGCTGGAGATTCTCGGCGGCTCGCTTTCGACTAGCCATCTCTACAACGGTTACACGGGGAAGGGCGTCATTTCGCACTCTTCCGGGACCGTGACGCTCAGTAGCGGCGTCCTCTATCTTGGATATCAGGCCGGCGCCGAGGGTACTTACCATCTCAGCGGCACCGGGCAATTGACGGCCTTGACGGAGTATGTCGGCTACGATCCGGCCGCCGACGCACTGTTTGAGCAAAGCGGGGGCACGAATACGGCCAATTTCCTCTCGATCGGTTCCAGCGGCCGGTACGCGCTGACGGGAGGCGTTCTCCAGATCCGGAACGGATTCGAGAATCTGGGAGCCCTCGATTTCGGCGGCAGTGCGGCGGTGATGAACGCAGAGGCCGGTTCGATCGTCAATTTTGCCCGGGGCGGCAGCGTGCTTCAGACCGAGGCCGCGACGCTGGACGTCGGCGCCAATTCATTGTTGATTGTGCCCGCCGGTTTCGACCCGGCCGTGGAATTCGCGGCTTATAGCAACGCCGGCCTGCTGCATACGACGGGGACGACGCTGACCGTGGCCGAGGGGCAAACCGTTTCGGGCTGCGGAACCCTCGACGATCCCGTGGACTGCCTGGGAACCATGACTTCCGGCACGGGCGGAACGCTCAATTTCTACAACCGTCTGACCGTTTCGGGATCGGGCTCGATTTCCGGTGAGTGTGTGGTGCGCACGGACGACAACGGCTCGGGAATCAGCGGCGGGCTCCTTTCGGTGAACGATCATTACCTCGGTTATGCCGGGACGGGCGTCTTTACCAACTCGGGCGACGCCTCGGCCCGACACTCGAGCACGAATTTCTATTTGGGGTATCACGACGGCGCCGAGGGAACGTACCACCTTATCGGCGAAGGAGCGACCACGGCAACCATGGAATACGTCGGTTACTCCGGGACGGGAACCTTCAATGTTTCCGCCGGCGCCAACTCCATGAAAGATTTGCACGTGGGATCTCAGGCCGATTCCCAGGGCTATTACAACTTAAGCGGGACCGGCCGAGTGTCGTGCTCGGGTTCTGAGTACGTCGGCTACGCGGGAACGGGAACCTTCCAGCAAACGGGCGGAACAAACAACATCTACCGAAACGGTTATCTCTACCTGGGCTATCAAGCCGGAAGCGAAGGGACCTACGCTCTGGACGGCGGAGAGTTGACCGTCTATTACAGCTCCGGAAAATCCCGGGAATATATCGGTTACTCGGGAACGGGACATTTCAACCACTCGGCCGGGACCAACACGGCCAAAGGGCTTTATCTCGGTTACGAATCGGGTTCCGAGGGAACGTATGCCCTCAGCGGGACGGGAGCGATCTCCATGATCGCCGAATACATCGGATACGATGCGGCTGCTTCAGGAACATTCCAGCAAAGCGGCGGGACGAACGCCACTTCCTATCTCTGCATCGGTCCGGGAGGTCAATATGTCTGTTCGCTCAACGGCGGCAGCCTGCAGATCGACGGCGGCCTGGAAAACTACGGCGTACTCGATCTGGGCGGAACCCCTTTGGCGATCAGTGCGTCGAACGCCCTGGTCAACTTCATCCGCGGGGGAACGTTGCTGAACACCCAGGCGGCCTCGTTAACCCTCGACGCCCATTCCTTGCTGATTGTTCCCGCCGGATTTGATCCCGCCACGGCGTTCCAAAGTTACAGTAATGCCGGGATCTTGCATACTGTGGGAACGCCGCTGGCGATTGCCGACGGCCAAACCATCTCCGGGTGGGGCAACATCGATGATCACATCGACTGCCAAGGAACGCTTTCCGCTCACTCCGACGGATTCATCAACTTGAATCAGGGTTTGACGGTTTCCGGAACGGGAAACGTGGACCTGATGAGCGGCGATCTGTACATTGAAGACACCAATTCCGGGATCAGCGGCGGCTCCGTCGCCGTCAATGGCGCCTACGTGGGCTATGCCGGCACGGGCGAGTTCACCCAATCGGCCGGCACCCTCAAGCTGACCGGGGCGGGCGAGCATTTCTTTCTCGGCTATCAAGCCGGCGTCGAGGGAACCTATCACCTCAGCGGGACGGGCGTGATCGACGGAGAGGATGCCAACGGGGGGATTTGGTATATCGGTCATTACGGCACTGGAACGTTCAACCAGTCGGGAGGAACTGCCTTGTTAGGCAGGGATTTGTATCTGGGATATCATCCGGGATCGGTGGGGACCTATAACCTCAGTGGAACGGCGACGCTCGACTCGGATAGAGGAACCCACTACATCGGATATTCGGGGACCGGCGTTTTCCGTCAAACGGGAGAGGCCCATCTTCGCACCAATGATCCGGACATCTATCTCGGGTACAACACGGACGGCAACGGCACCTATTATCTGGAAGGCGGAAGGGTGACGCCGCGCCAGTTATACGTGGGCTACTCCGGAACGGGCGTCTTCGAACAAACGGCGGGGACCTGTTCCTTCACCACGGATTTTTACCTCGGCTATGAAGCCGGCAGTCATGGAACCTACAACCTCAGCGGAACGGGCGTTCTCGGCGCAGGCTATTACGAACGCATAGGTTACTTCGGGACCGGAACGTTCAATCAGTCGGGAGGAACCCACAGCCTCGGAGGGAAGTCCCTGACGCTCGGATGCAAAGAAGGGTCCAGCGGCACCTACAATCTCTCCGGAACAGGCGAGTTAAACTTGAGTGGGGGCATCGGCGTCGGCGCCGATGGCGTGGGAGTCTTCAATCAGACGGGAGGCACGGTCAATGCGCCGTCCGGCTCGCTGTATCTCGGTTCCAACGCCGGCTCCCAGGGTTCGTATTATTTAAGCGGGACCGGGCAGATGACGGCGTCCGACGAATATATCGGATTGGATCCGGACGCCACGGCCCTATTTCAACAAAGCGGCGGATTGAACGTCGCCTCGGGGCTGTGGATCGGTCCCTCGGGACAGTATCTCCTCAGCGGCGGCACGCTGGAGGTCAACGGCGGCCTGGGGAACCAGGGCGTCTTCGACGGTCAGGGCGGATCCGCCACGTTGACGATCGGCTCGAACACGGTCGCCAATCTCGCCCGGCCCGGCGGCGTCTTAAGCAACGCCTCGTCGCTCTCGGTTTCACTGGGCGGCAACTCGCTGCTGATTGTCCCGGCCGGCTTCGATCCCGACGTGGACTTCGCCCAGTTCGACAACAACAATGGATATGTGCACCATGCCGGATCGACCCTGGTCGTCGCCGACGGCCAAACAATCACCGGTTGGGGGGAAATCGACGATCCGGTCCATTGCCAGGGAACCCTCAATACCGAAAACGGAGGCAACCTCAACCTGAACCAGGGACTGGTCATTTCCGGTTCCGGAAACGTGGACCTGGGTGCTGGCGCCTTGACGATGGAAGACGGCAATTCCCAGATCAACGGCGGATCGGTGACCGCTTATGATTTCTACGTCGGCAAGATGGCGACGGCCTCGGCCAGCCAATCGGCGGGAACCTTGGAGGCGGTCGATTCTATTTACCTTGGCTACCAACCCGGCGCAAGCGGAACCTATTATCTGAACGGCGGCTTACTTTACGCGCAATCCATCTCGTCTCAAATGGGCCTCTACGTCGGCTATGAGGGAACCGGGGTGGTCCATCAAACGGGCGGCACCTGCAAGGCATCCTCGATGAGCAACCAATCCGGGCGAGGGCTCTTTCTCGGCTACGCGGCGGGTTCCGAGGGAACCTATCACCTCAGCAGCTCGGGAGAAGTGAATTTTTACAACGAATACATCGGCTACGAGGGAACGGGAACCTTCTATCATTCGGGAGGCGACAATGCGGTCTTGACCCATTATGAGATCGACGGTTTCTTTCTGGGATACCTGGACCAAAGCCAGGGGGCCTACTTCCTCAGCGGCACCGGGCATTTGTCAGCCTATTCCGAATACATTGGGCGCAACGGTACGGGCACGTTTTCGCAATCAGGAGGCACGAATACACTCCTTGGAAGCGATAAGGACGGCGGTCTCTTCCTCGGCTCTAGGTCGTCCGGTCAGGGCGTTTACAACCTCAGCGGGACGGGCCGGTTGACCGCCGCCTATGAAAAAATTGGGTACCTCGGCGCCGGTGAGTTTGATCAATCGGGCGGCACGAATTTGATTTCAACGAATCTGTCCCTCGGCATTAAATCCGGCTCCCAAGGCAGCTATCTGCTCAGCGGCTCAGCCGAGTTGTCCGCACCGGTGGAAATCATCGGAGATTTGGGAACCGGTATCTTCACTCAGTCCGGCGGTGTCCATACGGTGACCACGTCGCTCACGCTGGCCAATGGCTCCAGTTCCAGCGGAACGTATCAATTAAATGGCGGGACGCTCGTGGTGCAAGCGATCGGCCAAGGCGTAGGAACCGCCGTTTTTGATTTCGGCGGAGGAACGCTGAAAGCGCGAACCACGCTTTCCACCAGCCTGCCGATGACACTCACCGGAATTGATGGAGACGCCCAAGTTGATACAGCCGGTTACGCAGTGACACTTTCCGGTCAACTTTCCGGTTCGGGCGGTTTGAACAAATTGGGAGCCAATACGCTCACGCTCTCCGCCAGTAATACCTACAACGGCCCAACTACGGTCAGTGCGGGCACCCTCGTCTTGGCCAGCACGGGTTCCTTGGTTCTGGCCGTCAATGAGGCGGACAACAATCTGATTTCCGTCGCTCCCGAAGCAACACTGGATCTCTACGGAACCATCAATCTCGCTCTAGGCGAGGTCACATCCTCCTCGGGATCCTGGCCACTCATAAGCAACGGTGGCACAACCATTTTTGAGTCGTCGTTTGTACTGGCGGAGGTCGATGGCGATTCATTCGTCCAAGCCAACGATGTTTGGAGCTATACTACGGGGGCGCAGCAATGGACTTTTTCCGAGGCGACCGGCGTCTTGTCGTTAATAACCGTTCCCGAACCCTCCACCTTTATCCTTCTCAGCATCAGTGCCATCGGCCTGCTCGGTTACGTGTGTCCGTTCGGTAAACTCCATCTTCAATCTTGTCGGCTAATTTGTCAAGATTGGGCCATCGCAACTTGCATACAGGAGAAAAGCG
>JAFGPV010000125.1 GCA_016936015.1 Pirellulales bacterium | reverse complement strand
GTAGTGATTCATAAATAACGGAACTTATGGACACTTTTGGGGTTTCATTCACATACGGAGGATGAAACCCATGAAGAGTGCTCGACAGATTACGCTTACGGATGAAGAACGAACGACCCTTGTGCGGTGGTCGCGGGGGCGGCGGACGCCTTCGCGGTTGGTGTTGCGGGCGAAGATCGTGCTGTTGGCGGCAAACGGCATCCTGAACAAGGACATCGCCCGGAAGTTGAAAACTGCTCCCAAAACGGTTTCGCTCTGGCGAACCCGTTTCGCCGATCAACGGTTGGCGGGCATTGAAAAAGACGCGCCGCGTGGAGGACGGCACGCGAAATCGCGGGAGAAGATGGCACGGCGAATCATCGAAAAGACCACCCAAGAGACTCCGCCCCATGCCACGCATTGGAGCACGCGAACGCTGGCCAAGGCGTTGGGCACATCGCCTGCGATGGTGCAGCGGGTGTGGAAAGCCAACGAACTGAAACCGCATTTGACGCGGAATTTCAAGCTCAGCAATGATCGTCATTTCGTGGAGAAACTGGTGGACGTGGTGGGCTTGTACTTGAATCCGCCGGAGCACGCCTTGGTGCTTTGCGCCGATGAAAAAACCTCGATCCAGGCGTTGGACCGAACCCAGCGAGGATTGCCGATCCATCCCGGCCGTTGCGGCACGATGACCCACGATTACAAACGCAACGGCACGACGACGTTGTTCGCCGCGCTCGAATTGGCGGAGGGCCGATTGATTGGAACCTGCATGTCCAAACACCGGCATCAGGAGTGGATCAAATTCCTGAAGCTGATTGACGCCGAAACGCCGGCGGAGTTGGATTTGCACCTGATCGTGGACAATTACGCCACGCACAAGCATCCCAAGGTGCAATCGTGGTTGAAACGGCATCGGCGGTTTCACGTGCATTTTATTCCCACGAGCAGTTCGTGGTTGAACTTGGTCGAGCGTTGGTTCCGCGAAATCACCGACAAACGACTGCGGCGAGGCACGTTTCGTAGCGTTGCGCAATTGATCGACGCGATTGCGGCGTTTATCAAGGAACACAACGACAACCCTCAATCGTATGTTTGGACTGCCAAAGTGGAGGACATCCTTGCCAAAATCGAACGGGCACGAAATATCCTTTATAAAACCCCAACAGCGTGAATCACTACACTAGCTCATCACCTTGGCGATTGTCGCCTACGCAAGAAAGAAGACAAAAGTGAAGACAATGACTCGGGGCAAGCCATCTATTGACCAGCACGAAACAGATGGCATTATCGCCTTGGTTGTGGTGTTGATTCGAGATGTGGCAATTGATTTTCGTGGAGCCTTCAGTCAAAGCCACGCACGCACGGACGTCCCGTTACCAAAGTGAACTTCGCATTGTGCAAAAATCCCCACCGTGAGCCGCACCTTCCTGGGAAGGGTGATGTCCGAAGAACACCCGGTCTCACGGTGGGGTTTTTCATTCTACCCGATTTTCTTCATGATTTCTTCATACTGTGTGCGGTTCTTTTCGGCGTAGATCTCGGTTGTTGAGAGGTTTTGGTGACCAAGCACAAGCTGGGCCGCTTCGGCACCAAACATTGCTCTCACTTTTGTTGCTGCGTTGTGCCGCAATCTCCCTGGGGTCCATTTCGGAACGCCGGCGTTCTTGCAAGCCCGTTCCACGGCTTGGCAATAGGTTTCGTCGTCATAGCGGTCGCGAGGCACGCGAAAGAGTTTGCAGCGTTTCTTCCTCTTCTTCTTTGCGAATAGAGAACGTCTCTTGGGTTGTTTTGCCAGCCTGGCTGCGAGTTTTGCTTCCCACACTTCCTTGGGGCTGAAGAGATACTGTTGAGAATCTCGATCCAACCAGGGAGTCAGAATCTCTTGAGCTTGGGGGCCAAGCAAGATTGCCTTGTCAATGCCGTGATGCTCTGTCTTGTGAGACTGAGGACGATATACCCAAATGTCGCTGCTTCGGTCAATATCGCAAGGTCGCATGATCGTCACTTCATCGGGTCGCATTCCGGTGCAAAGCTGAAGCTGAACTACCGCTGCAAGTTGTGGCGAGAGTTGTTTCAGAACAGGAGCAATGTGCTCGTCAGGAACCGGCTTGATCGGTTTTGGCTCACACACCCTATTGGTGCGTCCCCTCTTCAGGCCAGCAACGGTCTTGAGAGATTGATAGACGGTGACGGGCACAAGTTCCTCTTCCACCGCCCAGCGGAACATTCGCACGATGATAGCGGTCTGGTAGTTGATGTACTTCCTGGACAGTGGGCTTCTATCCCTTTTCCGTCCTCTGCTGATGATCTCTTCCCGAACAGCTTTTAGCCGTTTGGGACTGAATTCGTCGGCGGGAGTGCTGCCGTAGAGCTTCACGAGGGGAGCAATCGCCATCTTGATGGCATACCGCTCATCCGTGGGGACGCCATTCTTGACGTAGTAGGTTTTGGCGAAATCGTCGTACTTGACCACCAGAGCGGCAATGCACAACCTCTCGCCGGCCTCGACCTTGATGGTTCGGGATTCCCCATGAGCAAAGTGTTCGGCAATTAGCCGAGCATAGAGTTCTTTGCTCTCTGGCGAACCGTAGGGGCCGAGATAGACGTCTCGGTTGTCGATGCGAACACGAGCCTGCCCGGAAGGCTTGTGGGGCAGATAGGAGGGAACTTTTTTCCTTGGACGAGCCATGAGTGCGACTCCAATTCGGGTTTCGTGGTACGATTACCACGAAATTCCGAACCTTTTTGTCGCACTTTCCGGCAAGGAAAGGTGTTCCTAAGTCTAGGAACCGACGGGATTTATGTCAAAGTCGGGGCGACTGGATTTGAACCAGCGACCTCTTGGTCCCGAACCAAGCGCTCTAAGCCAGGCTGAGCTACGCCCCGGGATGGGTTGGTCTTTGGTAAAAAACCTCGGGAAACCGGATATCTCACTGTGGGTGGATATGTATGATTGATTAACTGCGTTATTCTTCCTATCGATTTACGTGGTTAGGCCACACATTATTGACTGGGAAGTCAATCAAGATACCGGAAATGATACGTCTTCGTCAAGTGCAGGGATTTGCCGGGAACAGAAGACATCTTGCGAGACATTTCTGCATTGACTCCAATCTGCAACTCAGGGATAATCCGCTCCCCTCCGAAATCCGGGAGATCCCGAGATTGCGCGTTGGCTTATCTTCCATCGGCTTTTCCGAAGAGCGTATGGCCCGTCATAAATGCTTGCGCTTCGTCTGGTTGCTGACGGCGAGTCTTTTCGCTCTGCCGGGTGCGACGGCGGACCCAAAGGCTCCGGTCGAGGGCGGTTCGTTAATCTTTCCCTCGGTGACGAGCCAATGGAGATCATCAGCGACCTGGCCGGCTCAAACGGCGTCTGAAAGCGCAGTACGCCCGGTGGCGTATGAGCAAATCCTTGCGTCTCCGGCAACTATCAACCCGTCTCCGCCTGACGCCTCGGGAGAGGTGGTGATTACCTCGGAAGAAGAAATCTGTCCCCAATGCGGCAAGCCGCTCGATCATCCGATCCTAGGCTTTTGCGGCACGTGTATGCGTCCCGGCCGGCGTCTGCTTTCGGCATTATGGTGTGGTCGGGCCGGGCCGGCGGTGGCGCCTCATCGGGAGCCGTGGCTCTATCGGCCTTTTAGTGCGGGGATTTTCTTCGGGCCGGTCGTGGGCAGCCCCTTGATCGACGACTGGGTCGAGCAGCAGACCGGTACGTTTGCCGGGGTCCGGTTCGGCTGGGATCTCGATGATGATTGGGGACTAGAAATGCGTCTGGTGTCCGCGACGATCCCACTGGTCGATTCGGAATTGCAGATCGCCTTCCAGCAGCAATACGACACTGATCGCGGTCTGCCGCTGGACAGTCCGTACCGGCATCGCTGGGACGGTACGCGGACGGCCGACCATTTCCTCTGGGACGTGTCGATGCTGTGGTATCCCTGGGGTGACGCCAAGCTCCGCCCGTACTTGTTGTTCGGCATCGGCCTCGACCGGATCGAATTCGTGGACCGCTTGGAGACCAGTTATTCGCACGTCCTGGTGGGGATGCCGGTGGGCATCGGCGTGAAGCACCGCTGGGCCGACTGGCTGGCGTTCCGCGTGGAATGCCTGGACAACATGGCCTACGCCGGCAACAGCGCCTTCGAGATGCAGCACAACTTCTCGATCACCGGCGGTTTCGAGGTCCGTTTCGGCCGCCCCCGCGTCTTCTATTGGCCCTGGGATCCCGGAATGCGGAAGTAAATTATTTCCCCGAATTCCTGCGGTGTTATCTTGATCAAGGGAAAGGGCGTCGTCATGCCTGATTCCGAACTCCACGTCGTCACCGGAGCTTTGGGATACTCGGGGAAATACATTGCCCGACGGCTGTTGGAAAGCGGGGTTGCAGTGCGGACGCTGACCAACTCGGCGCATCGGCCCAATCCCTTCGGTGCGGCGCTCGACGTCCGACCGTTGTCGTTTGACGATCCGCAGCGGTTGCGGGAGTCGCTTCGCGGCGGTCGGGTACTCTACAACACCTATTGGGTCCGCTTCAATCACCGCAACTTTTTTCACGAGCAAGCGGTACAAAACACGTTGAGACTTTTTCAAGCGGCAAAAGAGGCCGGCGTCGGGCGGATTGTCCACGTGAGCATCACGAATCCTACGGAAGATTCGCCGCTGGAGTATTTTTCCGGTAAGGCCCGGCTGGAGCGGGCACTCAGGGAATCCGGTCTTTCCTACGCCATCTTGCGACCGACGGTCCTCTTCGGCCCGGAGGATATACTGATCAACAACATCGCCTGGTGCTTGCGGAAGTTTCCCGTCTTTCCGATCTTCGGCGACGGCGCGTATCGGTTGCAGCCGATCCATGTAGACGACCTGGCAGCGCTGGCGGTCGAGCAAGGGCAAGTCGCGGAAAACCGGATCATCGAGGCCATCGGGCCGGAAACGTTTTCCTATCGCGAGTTGATCTCCACCCTTGGCCTCATCCTCGGTAAACCGCGGCCGATGGTCCGCGTTCCGGCGAGTCTGGGATATCTGGCCGGCCGAGTCCTGGGTTGGTGTCTGGGCGACGTGCTGATTACCCAGGAGGAGATCCAGGGGCTGATGGCCGGGCTTTTGTACGTCGACTGCCCGCCGACCGGAACCACGTGGCTGACGGATTGGGCCCGGGAAAACGCCGCCGTCTTGGGACGCCGCTACGCGAGCGAGCTTGCCCGACGCCGCCCTCGATAATCAATACCACGTGTCTTGACAGGGCAGAACCGGCGGACTCATAATAATGGATCGTCCCTTTCCCATACTAACAAGGTGATTCCATGAATTCCCGCTGCCACCACTTGGTTTCGTTGACGGTCTGTTTTTCTTTGAGCACGATTTTCGCTCTGACCGTTCCCGGCGTCCGGCGGCTGTCGGCTGCGGAGCCATCCCCCAACACCCTTACGGCCAAGGAGAAGAAGGAGGGATGGAAACTGCTCTTCGACGGGAAGACGACCGACGGATGGCGAAATTTCCGCCAGAAAAAGATCAGCAAGGGCTGGAAGGTCGTCGACGGCGCCTTGACCCTCGTGGGCAAAGGGAACGACATCATCACCAAGGACCAGTTCGGCAATTTCGAGCTTTCGCTGGAATACAGGATTTCGAAGGGCGGTAACAGCGGCATCATGTTCCACGTCAGCGAAAAGGAGCAACTCCCCTGGTTCACCGGCCCGGAGGTTCAGATCCTCGATAATCCCCATTCCCAGGAGACGCAAAAATCGGGCTATCTTTACGATCTCTACAAGCCGACCGTCGATGCCTACAAACCGGACGGCCAATGGAACCGGATTCGGCTGATCGTGACGCCAAAGAAAAGCGAGGTTTTCTTAAACGGCAAAAAATACTTCGATTTCGTCATCGGCAGCAAGGACTGGAACGAGCGGGTGGCCAAGAGCAAGTTTCGGGATATGAAAATGTTCGGAAAGGCGTCCCAAGGCCACATCTGCCTGCAAGACCACGGAAACCAAGTCGCCTTCCGGAACATCAAGATCCGCCCCTTGTCTGATAAATAAATCGCTTTAGGCAAAGTTTGCCGCCTGAAAAGCCGATCTCTTTAAGACGAGGTCTTTCGTTGGGGGAAGATTTTGTCTCTTTATTGTAATTGGTTATCTGCCAAGTTGTTACGACCTATGTCCGAATCTCCGACGGCCACTGCGACCGATGCCCCGACAACCGTCCCGGGGGGAACGGCTGAGGCAACGACATTGTCGGGCCAGGTCTCGAAATGCCCGAAAAAAAGGGCCTTCCCCGGCTACACGAAAAGCCTCTTGCGGATTCGGGTACCGGTGGTGGTCACGCTGGCCGAGAAGAAGCAGCAACTGGATCGGATCCTGGAATTGGGGCCGGGCATGATCGTCCACTTCAACAAGTCGTGCGACGAAATGTTGGAACTGGCGGTCAACAACCATCGAATCGCCGAAGGCGAAGTGGTCAAAGTAGGCGACAAGTTCGGGCTGCGAATCACCAACATCGTTCTCCCCGGCGAACACTTCACCGCCGTGGGCAAGGCAGGCAATCAGATCACGTAATCATCCCCGAAAACCTTCAGGCCGCGGGGCGTCAGGTAGACTTGGCTACCGGCCTGGAGTTTCAACTGGCGGAAGCGTTCCTGTGGGAGTTCGACGGAGAGGCTTTCGCCGGTCTCGGCCATCAGCAGCAGCCGGACGTTGGGACCGGCCGAGTTGATCCGCGAGATCGTGGCCCGAATGCAGGTCTGCCCGTCGGTGAACTCGCCCACCTCGAATTCGTGGGGGCGGATGAAGACCTTGACCGGCTGGTTCTGCAGTTGCGCGTGCTCGGGCGCGTCGAAGGCGACCGTGGAGAAATGGATTTTCCCCTCCTCCACGCGCCCGCCGAAGAGATTGACCTGTCCCAGGAAATTCATCACGAATTCGGTGGCCGGGTGATGGAAAACCTCGTCCGGCGCGCCGATCTGTTCGATCCGCCCTTCATTCATCACCACCACGCGGTCGGCCAGCTCCAGGGCCTCCTCCTGGTCGTGCGTAACAAAGACGCTGGTGACGTGGATCTCGTCGTGCAGGCGACGCAGCCAACGTCGGAGTTCCTGCCGCACCTTGGCATCCAGTGCGCCGAACGGTTCGTCCAGCAGCAGCACTTTCGGCTCGATGGCCAGCGCCCGGGCCAGGGCGACGCGCTGCCGCTGTCCGCCCGAGAGCTGGTGCGGATAGCGGGTGGCAAAGGTATCCAACTGCACGAGCTGCAAGAGCTGATCGACTTTGTGGCGGATCAGCGCGTCGGAAGGCCGGGATTTCCGCGGACGGACCCGCAGTCCGAAGGCCACGTTGTCGAAGACCGTCATGTGCCGGAACAACGCGTAATGCTGGAAGACGAATCCCACGGCGCGGTCGCCGATCCGCCGCCCACCCACGTCCTCGTCGTGGAAGAGGATCGGCCCGCTGCCGGGATCGGACTGTTCCAGCCCGGCGATGATCCGCAGCAGCGTGGTCTTGCCCGAGCCGGAAGGCCCGAGCAGCGCCACCAACTCGCCGGCGCCGACCGTCAGGCTGACGCCGTCCAAGGCCGTGAACGATCCGAAGGTCTTGCGGATATTTTGGACTTCAATGCTCATGGTAATTCGTAGGTCGAGAGTCGAAGGCCGAAGGTCGATATTCAAGATATCAGCACTCGACTCTCGACGATCGCCCCACCTCCATCAATCGCCGCAGTAGCCCATTGCTTCTTCGGCGGTCTGTTTCGGAATTTTCCATTCTAACAGGGATTTCAGCACGAGGGTCACCACTCCAAGGAGCGTCAGGAGCGAGGCCACGGCGAACGCGGCCGTCATGTTTTGTTTATACAAGGACTCGACTTGGAGCGTCAACGTGAGGGCCACGCCGGAAACCACCGATACGGCGCCGAATTCGCCCATGCATCGGGCGTTGCAAAGGATGATCCCGTAGAGCAGGCCCCACTTGATGTTCGGCAAGGTGACCCGCCAAAATATCTGCCAGCCCCCGGCGCCCAGCGCCCGGGCGGCCTCCTCCTCCTCGATGCCCTGCGACTGCATCAAGGGAATCAACTCCCGGGCGACGAAGGGAAAGGTCACGAAGAGGGTGGCCAGGATCATGCCGGGCACGGCAAAGATGATTTTCAAGTGGATGGCTTCCAGCCAGGGGCCGAACCAACCCCCGGGGGCAAAGAGCAACACGAAGATCATGCCGGCGATTACCGGCGAGACGCTGTAGGGCAGATCGATCAGGGTGGTCAACAGGTTTTTTCCCGGGAACTCGAACTTGCTGATCGCCCAGGCGGCGGCCACGCCGAAGACGGTGTTCAGCGGCACCGCAACGGCGGCCACCAGCAGGGTCAACCGGATGGCCGCGATGGTTTCCGGATCGGTCAGGGCCGCCAGGTAAGCCTCCCAACCCTTCTCGAAGGCCTGCACGAAAATGGCCGCCAGGGGGAGCATCAACAACAACCCCAAAAATCCCAAAGCCACGGCGGTCAGCGCGCACCGGATCCACAGCGGCTCGGTGACGGCCTCGCCGCGACGCGGTTTGCGGGCTTTCGGCTGCTCAGATGGCATAGCGCCGGCTCCACCATTGCACGATGTTGATAAACAGCAGGATCAGGAACGACGCCAGGAGCAAGATCACCGCAATGGCGGCCGCTTCCCGGTAATGAAAATCTTCGAGTTTATTCATAATCAACAGCGGGGCGATCTCGGTTTTCCCCGGCTGATTGCCCGCAATAAACACCACCGAACCGTACTCCCCCAAGGCCCGGGCGAAGGAGAGTGCAAAACCGGTCAACAAGGCCGGCAAAATGGCGGGAAAAATCACCAGGCGGAAGGTCTGGAACCGGGTGGCGCCCAAACTGGCCGCCGATTCCTCGATGTCCAGGTCCAAGTCCTCCAGTGCCGGCTGCAGCGTGCGGACCACAAACGGCAGTCCGATGAACACCAACGCAATCATGATGCCCAGCGGAGTATAGGCCACCTCCAGTCCGAACCAGTCGTAAAGGAGTTTCCCCAGACCCCGCGTCTTCACGAACAGCGCCGTCAGCGTGATTCCCGAGACGGCCGTGGGCATGGCAAAGGGTAGATCGATCATCGCGTCCACCAATCTTTTGCCGAAAAACGAGTAACGGACCAGGACCCAGGTCACGATCAGGCCGAAAACGGCGTTGACCAAGGCGGCGGCCAGTGCCGCCCCGAAGGTCAGACGGAAGGAGGCCAGCACGCGGGGATCGGACACCGTGTTCCAGAAATCCGCCCAACTGAGCGACGCCGATTTCACGAACAGACTCGACAACGGAATGAGCACCAGCAGGCTCAAATAGAGCATGGCGAATCCCAGGGTCAGCCCGAAACCGGGCAGCACGCTGTGCCGTTTCCGCAACCAACGTCGAGCGGTCTGCAAGTGGATCATCACGCCCTCCGAAACCAGGCGTTGTTGCCAAGCCGGTCATCCTGAGCGGAGCGAAGGATGAAGGCTTTCCCTCCCGGGGATTACCGGTCAGGTTCCTTTGATTTGATCGTAAATGCCCCCGTCGTCGAAATGCTCTTTTTGGGCCTTGGCCCAGCCGCCGAAGACCTCGTCGATGCGGAACATTTCGACCGGGCGGAATTGCTTCAGCAACTCCTCGGGGACTCCTTTCGGATCGCAAGGACGGTAAAAATGTCGGGCGGCCATCGTCTGGCCTTCAGGCGTGTAAAGGAATTTTAAAAAGGCCTCGGCTTCCTTCCGGGTCCCGTGCTTATCGACGACCTTGTCGACCACCGCCACGGGCGGCTCGGCCAGGATGCTGATCGACGGCACGACGATCTCGTATTTCCCCTTGCCGCTCTCCTGCAACACAAGGTAGGCTTCGTTCTCCCAGGCCAGGAACACGTCGCCGATGCCGTTCTTAAACGTAATCGTCGCGCTGCGCGCGCCGGTGTCGAGGACGGGCGTCTTTTTCGGGTCAAATAGTTGTTTCAAAAAGTCCCTGGCTTTCTCGTTCGCCCGGGCGACCTCCTCGGCGGCTTGGGGATCCTTGAGCTTGTCGAAGGAGCCTAATTCGCGTTTCAACACGTATCCCCAGGCGGCCAGATAATTCCATCGCGCCCCGCCCGAGGTCTTCGGATTCGGCGTGACCACTTGCACGTCGGGCTTCAATAAATCGCCCCAGTCCTGGATGTGCTTGGGATTTCCCCGGCGGACCAGGAAGATGATCGTCGAGGTGTAGGGGCAACTGTTGTGCGGCAACCGCGACTGCCAATCCTTCGCCAGCAAGCCCGCTTTCTGCCGGATGGCGTCGATGTCGTAGGCCAAAGCCAAGGTCACCACGTCGGCCTCGAATCCCTCGATGACCTTCCGGGCCTGCTTGCCCGACCCGTCGTGCATGGTCTTCACGGCGACGGCCTCTCCCGACTGCTCCTTCCAACTCTTCGCAAAGGCCGTCTTGACTTCCTCGTACAGCTCCCGAGTCGGATCATAGGAAACGTTAAGTAGCTTCACTTCCTCGGAGGAAGGCGCACAACCCGTCACCCAGTACGCCAACGCACCACTGGCAAGCAGCAACGCTCCATAAAGCCAAGTCCGAGTCTTCATGACAAAACCACCCTTTCTTCCTGGAGGCGTCGGTATTTTAAATGCCGACCTGTTTTAAACCGAATCCGTTGAATGACCGTTGATACACAACCAACAAGGTGATATATTTCAGGAATCCATGAAATACAACGGGCAGCAACCGTTAAATAAGACGGATACGCTTGATAATATCCAATTATTCTTAAATATGCGCAGTCTAACGGTCCATTAACTTATAGGAGCAAATGGGATTCCAATTTCGCGGGGATCATTCGGCAAAGCGGACCGATCCCAGGCGACGGTGGAGAGCATGGTGGAATTTCACCGCGGGATAACCGATCAAGAGAGCCATTCCGACCTTGTGCTCCTTCGGGATGCCGTAGTGCTGCTTGAGCATCGAGTCGTGGTTGAACGCCTCCGAAGATCCGATCATGCAACTGCCCAGTCCCAGCGACTCGGCGGCGAGCATGGCATAGGTGGCGGCAATGGCAATCTCCGACTTGTCTCCGTGGGGGCCGTGATGGAAGAGCAATGCAGCGGGGGCGTTGTAGGTGTAAATGTCCTCTCCGGCGTCGTAGTACTCGACCAGCGCTCGCATCAACGGGGCAATGAAGTCGCGCATGATCTCCTTTTCCGCCTTCGACGTCCTCAGGCTCAGCAGTTTGAAGATCCAGGAGCCGAGCATTCTATTCATCCGGCGGAAGGCCTCCATCGACGCCGCGGTGAAGGCCCGGACCTGCTGCCGGTTGGAAAAGACCAGGACGTGGACGTCACTGGGGGGAATGCCCATCGGGGCGGCGGCGGCGGCGGCCAGGATGCGGTCGAGCTTCTCGCGCTCGACTTCGCGGTCCTGATATTTCCGGATGCTCCGCCGCGCCAGCAACAGATTCTCCAGCGATTCGGCCGTTGCGCGGCTTGCCGGATCGGGCAGCGGCCGGCGGTCGTCGGCCGTCATCCCCCGGCCCGTCACGGCAATCGCGCCGACGGGACAGACTGCCACGCAATGCCCGCAGGCGATGCACCCCAGGAAAACTCCCTGCCCCGGCCGGGCTTTCCGGTTTTCCAGGGTGTAGATCTGATCGGGACAAATCGCCACGCACTGTCCGCAACCGGTGCAAAGATCGGAATCGACTTCGGGCCGCCCTTGAACATGGAATGAAAAACCCATGAATTCGTTACTCCATTGATTACAGTTTCATGAACACGAGGATGTGTTGACATTTCACCTGCACGACTCGCTATATTTTTCTTTTTCCCGGGGAATAATTTCACTTTTCTCCGTGGCTCGAGAGAGCCGTGTTTTTACGGTGTTTTTGGAAGTCGGCGAATGGTGCTTTGCACAAATCGCCTGTTTTTCGATTTTTTGCACAATGTGGGGTCTTTGGAACCGTGTTTTGCCATGTCTTTCGCGAATTGTCAAACACAAAAATTCCTGAGGTGCGCAAGGGGTGTGCTGAAAGGGAGGCTCCGCAGGGTGCAAAAAATGGAGGGTGATGGGATTGGGGATCTTGGGATTTAGGGATAGGGGGTTCTCAGTTGGTCAGCAGAATTCAAAAAATGCACGGTCGGGGTCCCTGCCGGGTGGTTTTTCGGTTCTTTTAGGGTGGGCGTTGTACAGCAAATTTCGTTTTTTCCACGTTTTTTCTTTGTTCCACGTCCCCTTCGAGCAAGCGATTTTCGAGGGGCGCCGAAGGGGCGCATATTTTCCACGCGGGGAAAGGTTTCTCTGATAGGTTTCCAAAGAGCCGATACTATACTAACGTATATTATAGCAAAACGTGGCAGGAGAGCAAGCGCCGTTTGGGCCACTTAGAAAAAAGGCAGGGGAAAGTCCACCAGTTCACGCTAATCACAAATCACGGCCTGACCCCTAGTGCAGTACGCGGCTTTCCTGGCGGGTGCAAACTCGTAGAGGCGGGCATTTCTCTCTTTGCCCACTTCCCTCAGCGCGCCGGTCTCCCGCAGGCAATAGGCGATCTGTTGGGCGAACCAGCGCGGCGTCCGGAGCGCCTCGGCCAATTGGCCCGTGTGAAATTGCGGCGGCAAGGGGCAGGTAATCAGCCGGGCCAGGTCGGCGGCCGTCCGGAAACGGCGGATCTCATGAACGGCGACGAGCTTCTGGTCTTCCACTTGATAATCTTCCCGCCGCCAACGACGGCGGCGGCCGTGGCCCGGATAACGCCATTCCTCGATGTCGATCAGGGGGACTTCGAGCGTCAGCCGCCGGTGGGGAAAGACCCGGGTGAAATGGATTAGCTCTTTAAAAATGTCGAGGATGATGCCGCGCCGT
>JAFGPV010000124.1 GCA_016936015.1 Pirellulales bacterium | reverse complement strand
GGATGGACGAAACTCCAAGCGATGATTGAATCTGCGTCAATTTTTGAATATCAAAATTGTGGGTAAACCTAAGGCTAACAGCCGCCGGTAGGTGCATGGTTTTACTTTGGTTCTCCAGTAGCTGTTAGCCGCCCGCTATTCGCATCTTTCCCAATTTGACCATGAGAAATTACTGCGCCTTATTTCATTTCCCCGGCTGATTGGGGATCAGATTGACGATGCATGATCAACGCTCCGCGACGGAGGTCGCGGGGGGAGAAGAAGGCCGTACGCACCCCCGCGATGGCCATCGCGGGGCGTTGGAAGAGGTTGCCCTGCCATCCCAAGGATCAACGGCCTCCGCCCGATCCGTCGGATTCGGCCAGGGAGGGCAGGATAACCTCCGCCAGGACCGGTTCCGCGGCCATCGGCGCCGCGGAGCCGAAGGGCGAAGTGGGGGACGGCCAGTGTTCGAAGGCGCCGTCGGTCCGCCCGCTGCGGCGGTTGAATTGGTGGAGGCTGCTGACATAGAGTGCCCCGGCGGCAAAGGCGTAGCCGATCACTCCCAAGATATAGGCTGCGTAAAATACCGGCTCTAGGTGGCCGCCGAAGTTCTCGAGATACACTAGGCCGGGAAAAAACAGCAGAAAAGGGATACACGGAGCCAGCACGATGGCCCATCCCTCATCCGCACCCCGCGAGCCGACCAGGATCGGCATGCAACAGGTAAAAAAATACAGTCCGCCGCAGAAAATTCCCGTGGCCAGCGTGGCCCCCATCGCCCGCATCGAGGTCTTGCACCACAGCGAATAACTCACGCCCAACGTGCTGGCATAGACGGCGAGTATGAAAAACGTGAGGACCATAAAGAACACGGGCAGCACGAACGGCGCTTCCACGAAAATCAGCGATCCCCAGAGCAGCGCCTGGAGGATCATCAGCCAGCGGAAGGCGTAAAGGTTGCCCAGGACTTTGGCCCAGACGATTTCCTTCGGCTCCAGCGGAGTGCTCAAGACCGATCCCCAGGTGTCGCGCTCCTTTTCGGAGGTCACGCTGAAGGCGGCCCGGGCGGCGATCAGCAGCAATCCTCCGCAGCCGACAAGCGTGCCGACCGTAATGGGAAATTGGAACGCCATCATCCGCTGCCACGACTGGCTGGAATACAAGCTGCCGGACCGGATCAGATCCCAATAATAATACGCCATCGACAGGAAGATCGCCGCCACCAGCAGTCCGACCGCGATCCGGCCGATCCAGCCCAGCCGGGCGGCGGCCGGCTCAGCGTACATCTCCTTCCAGAGCATCGGCCGGTCGCCGATAGCCGGCCGGCGCCAGCCGAACCGCCGCCGTTTCTTTTTCTCGCTCTTTCCCTGATGCGCCAGATGGACGCGGCGGACCGCCAGCGTCGCCACGGTCAAGGCCGCGGCGCTGAATCCGCCGTGCAGCAGGAGTGTGTGGCCCAAGATGGCCCAACCCTCGATGGGCTGGACGCCGCTGCCCGTCGTTAAGACGTTGCCCAACACCCAGAAAGGATTCAGTACCAAGAGTTGGTTGTTGAGGAAATCGAGGAGGGGATATTCGACGATCGAGGGCAGACTGGCTACGATCGGCGGGAGGACGAACAAGACCAGCAGGAGGAGGTACACCCGCATCACCGCCTCGCGGGCCCGCCGGGCGAAGACCGAGACCAGCATCGAGAGCGCTCCGATGAAGATCATCGTGCTCAGCGTAAGCACGTAGAGCATAACCAGCGCCTCGGGCGCGATCCCGCCCATCAGCATCGCCAGCGCCAGGACCGGCAGTCCGACCAGCACCAGGCAGCCCACGTGGATCAGCCGGGCCAGCAGTTTCCCGAAGATCAGTTCCGCGTTGCTAAGCTGGCTGGCGAAGAGATATTCGATGGTTCGCCGCTCCCGTTCCAGGGCGATCGTGCCCGCGGCCAGAGCCGGCCCGAGGGCCGCCACCGCCAACACCTGGAGCCAGGCAAACGTACTGAAGAACATATACGAAAAGTTCGCAACCGCCGCGATGCTGGACAAGCCCGTCAATCTCGATTGTTGGTAAATCAACAGTAGAAATAGAAAGAGCACCGTTGCGTACAGCACGCGGATAACGAAGTACCGAATGCGCCGCACGCTGGTGATCATCTCCAAACCGAACATCGGGCCCGGCAGCATGGCTGTTCTCCTCGCTCCCAGCATACCCGATTTCACCATGCCGCGAAAGAAGAGGGACGATCCAGGAATAACCGGGATCTAATAGCCGCCGGTCGGTGCACAGTTTCACTTTTGTTCTCCGACTGTTAGCCGCCGGCTATGACAAAAATTTTCGCCCGAGAGTCCCCGCGGAAACCGGCAAAAGCACGGCGCCCAGCCCGCCCGAAACTCATCCGGGGCGGCGCCGGCCGAGGACGCGAACGTACTCGGCGCCCAGGAAGAGGACGCTGCTGGCGACGTAGATCCAGAGCATCAGGGCGATCAGCGAGCCGATGATGCCGTAGGCGGTGTACTTCTCGCCGACCAGAAAGAGCGTCAGCAGTTGGCGGGTGACTTCCCAGAGCAGGGCCGCCAGCAGTCCGCCCCGTGCCGCCTCCGACCAGCGTACGGACACCTTGGGCAGCACTTTATAGATGAACGTGAAGGATAAACCGAACAGGGCGAGGCTCAGGGCGATCTGGGCCAGGATCCAGATTCCGCGGCCGCCGGGCAGATCGGCTGTCAGGGCGCGGAGCGTCGAGGCCGCCACGCCGGCTCCCAACGCCGTTAGCACCAGCACGCCCGTCCCCAACAGCATCAGGAACGCCCGCAGGCGGTAATACAGGGCGTTCAGAACGGCCGCCCAGACGCCCCGCCAGGCCTGCCCGGGAACGTGCCAGATGCGATCGAAGGCGCGCTCGATCTGGTTGAAGACGCCAACGGCGGCAAACAGCAAGGCGACCAGACCCAGCGGACCGCCGACGACGGCGTTGACGCTGATTTGGTCCAGCACGGCGCCCACGTGAGAGGTCAGGTTGGGAGAGACGTTCTGGGCCAGCAGATCGAGCAATTCCTGGCGAGCGTTCTGCGCCCCGGTGGAGAATTGCAGGGCAAATCCCAGGGCGGCGATCAGCAGCAACAGCAGCGGGAAGAACGAAAAGGCGGCGTAGTAGGCCACCGCCGCCGCCAACGTCGGGCCGTCGTCTTTCTGCCAGTTGCGCGCCGCCTCGTAGAGCGGCAGCCACAACGCGCTTTTTAGCCAGGCGTACATCGAGACCCCGGACTCTATTATCGCCAGTTCCAGAACCAATACCAGTAGTCTTCGAGCAATTGGTGGTTGGGATGGTCGCCGGACGTCTCCAACTCGATCAGCGGTAGATTGACCTCGTAATTCCCGTTCATCGTCTTGCAGAAAATGCCGTCGTACTCGCCGCCCTGGCGATGGGAAGGATCGAGCAATCCCAGGACGGTGAAATCGTTGGCCACGGCCTGCCACCGGGGCGACGAGTGCGGGTATCGGGCGGGATAGGGAAAAGCAAGGTGGGTGGACAGGTAGCGGTAGTACTTCAAGAGGGTCTTTTCGTTGACCTTGGGAATTTTCCTGCCTCGTTCCCCCAGCGCCGACAGGATCCGCTGCCGTTGATCCTTATCGAACGGAACAACACGCCCGGTTTTTTTTTCTGAGGGAGTCATGCAAAGCGGAAGAACTGCTATCCTCGGATGGCGACTCTCATCGTGGGGATCACGGAGGAACACCCGGCATCATTATTATTGATATGCGCCAGTTTATCGGAATTTTATGCCGTAAAAATGGCGGAGGCAAGCCGACACCGCCCTAAGAGGGGATATTTGATGATCAATGTGGACACGCATCAAACGTTCCTGATAGAATGACGCTTTCTCTCGGGCTTCATCTCTTTCAACGCTCACCGTGCCTTTTGAATTGGTTATGCGCTCATGAAACATCTTGGGAAGCCCTTGTTCGCAATTGCCGCGGCGATGTTTGCCGTGGTCGAGTCTGTAACTCCTTCCCCGGCGGAGGATGCCGCTCCGGAGGAAGCCGTCTTTAAAATGCGGGAGGTGTCCGCCTTCGAGAAACACAATCCCCAGGCGGGCCGGAGGCTCACCCGCGGCGCGTACGTCGAATGTTCCACCGAGCCGGACAAGGAGGTCAAAGTCTATCCCCCGTTGAAGTCCAAGCAGCCGCTCTACGGAAAAGTCAAATTCGATCGCAATCTCCAAGGCGAGGGGATCGAGTACCACTTCGTGCTCGATCAGTCCGGCCAACCTCCGCCCGGCAAGGAAGAAAAGGAGAAACCGGAGGAGAAGGACAACGACAAGAAAACGGAGAAAAAACCGTTCTGGAAAAGCCTGTCCAAAAAACTCGCCCGCCTCGGCGAAATAGACAGGGATCCCGAGCATCCTTTGCTCAAGAGCGGCAGCCTGTCGCGCTACGACCGGCTGTACTTCGACGTGAATCACGATCTCGACCTGACCAACGACCCGGTCCTGAAACCGATGCAAAATCCCCCCTGGCAGGACCTGCCGCCCTGGCAGGTGCAGGAGAAGATGGTCTTTGAGTACTTGGACGTCGCGATCGACTACGGCCCCGGCGTGGGCGTGCGGCCGTTCCGCATCCTGCCCTGGTTGACAATCAGCAAGCGCGGCGATCATACCTACCGCATGATGCACCTCGTGGCCACGACCGCCCGGGAGGGACAGATCCGCCTCGGCAAGCGCCAGTTCCAGGCGCTTTTGGCCCAGCCGTACGTCGTCGTGGGCCGCTACGATCGGCCCGGCTCCGCCACGGCGCTTTACCTCACTCCGCTCGATCCCCTGGATATTCTCCTGAACAAGAATCAGTATTCAGGATTTACCGAAGATATGCTCTGTACGATGCGCAAGGTCGACGGCGCGCTCTACTCGATCACCGCCAGTCCCTTGGGCAACAGGCTGACCGTCAGGCCGTATCGCGGCGATTTCGGCGTGTTCCAGATCGGCCCCGGCGGGAGAGACCTGAAAGACGTCACGTTCCGCGGCTCGCTGGAGTCGGAAACTGCGATGCTCGATGAAAGCGACGAGGTCCGGGAATTCAAAGTCCCGGTCGGCGATTACCTCCCCCAATACCTGTCGATCCAATACGGCTCCCTGCATCTTCGGATTTCCAACAATTACCACTCCGAGGGAAAATCGCAGGAATCTCGGAAAAAGTGGAATTATTTCATCAAAATCCGCAAGGACCGTCCTTACGTCCTCGATTTCTGCAACAAACCCGACGTCCTCTTCGCCAGCCCCACCAAGGATCAGACCTTCAGGCCGGGCGACGAGATTAAAGTCTCGGCCGTCCTGATCGATCCCCAACTCGACGTCATGATCCGCCACCTGGACGATACGCGGCAAAAGGAGAAGAAGACCATCGAATTGGGCGACGGAAAAACGACCTCTTACGAGCGGAATCTTTCGCTCGATCCGATCGTCCGCATCGCCGATTCCTCCGGCAAAACCGTTGCCGAGGGAACCATGCCCTTCGGCTGAGACGGCACCTGCGGGTACTCGTGGCGGGTACCGAAAGACCTGAAACCAACCGGCCGGCGCGAGACCTTCACCGTCACCGTCGTCTACGACACCAAAGAACTGTACGGCACGGTCGAGGCGTCGCGGAAATTCGTGGTGACGGCGAAATAACCAGCACGATTAGGTATCGGATATCAAGCCGTTCCCGGCCGAGGATTTCGTGGCCGTGATCAGGAACAGCGGCAGAAAAACGACAATCTCCGCCCCAGGTGTTTTTTCTTCCGCGGCCCGGCGGGATTGAACGGTTTTTTGCTCCTCCGGCGTCAGCGGCAGTCCGGCCAGCAGATCGTAGCGCGCCGCCGCAGGCGGGAACAGCCGATCGAGGAAATCGACCTGCACGGAAAAACCGGCCCGGGCGAAAACCGACGGAAGTTTCCGGCCGATGCACGGATCGGCCCCCGCCCGCGTTAAGGCGTCCACCCATACCTGCTGTAAGGCGATCTCCGGGGGATGCTCGATCATCCCCCCGTAATCCGGCTCCAGGGCCACGCAGACGCCGTCGGGCCGCAACACCCGGGCGATTTCCGGCACGACAGCGCCGGCGTCCATCCAAAGGAGACTGAACTGGGAAAAGACCAGATCGCAGACGCCGTCGCCAAACGGCAGACGCCGTGCGTCGCCGCAAACGCAACGGCTCGCACCGAAACACCCCGCCCCTTCGCCAAAGGCCCCGGCACGATGATCCAGCGCCACGACGGTCCCGCCGCACCGCCGTGCAAGCTCCTCCGTCACCGCCCCTGGTCCGCAGCCGAGGTCCAGTATCGACTTCCGCCGCCCAATGCCCGCCCGCCTGAGCAACCTGTCCCGCGCAGCCGCCAACCACTCGGCTTGTTGTTGAAAGAGCTCTCGGGGAGATAGACTTGCCGTCAAAAGCAGATATCCTAACTTCTGAATTCGACGCATATTACGTCAAGTGGACAGGGCCGGGATTGAACCGGCGACACCTGGATTTTCAGTCCAGTGCTCTACCAACTGAGCTACCTGTCCCCAGTGGGATTGATTCTGTAAACAAATATCTTACGAATCACGTCGAGCCATGTCAACTTTCCCCCCGAAGTGTGTGACCTTTTTCGGCAAAAAATCGAGGGGAGATTGCTGTTTTACGATAAGGTTTTTTAGAAAAAAATAGGCGATGGGGAAAATATCGTTTTATTGATAAAAAACGAGGTCCCTTATTTATTGACAGTTCTCTCGTTTCCACATAGTATCGGAGAGGTAGTCATAACGAAGAATCCAGCGTTGATTTGAAACCGTTCAAATTGCGCAAACCTCGCGGAATGCCATGATGAATCTTGCAACGCCGGCGAAAGGCATATCGTCAGGGGGCGGGCAATCTCTGGATATATCGGGGAAATTGGTTTCGGGTTATCAAGTATTTCCTTGCGGGGCGTTGGGGTGGAAGACGCTTTTGGGAATAGTCGTTTTCTCGGCGTTTCTTCCAAGTCCATCTCTTGGGGCACTGACTCCCGAGAGTCCGGAGGTAAAACGAGCGATACAGAGGGCGGTTGCCTATCTCGAAGCGAATTATAAAGAGGATACCCGGCCGGGGGCCAGGGCACTGGTTGGTTTGACGCTGCTGAAAAACGGGGCGTCTCCCAGGAATCCGACGGTGCAGAAAGTCGTTACCGATCTGAAGGCCGCGCTGGGTGACTATAAGCCCGATAAAATCATGACGGAATCAGACGGCATCTACAGCATGGGCATCTCCATAATATTTTTTGTGACTTGCGATTCCGATCTCTACCGGCGGGAGACGAATTGTCTTTTACAAGCTCTTTTTCAGCGTCAGAAACCGTTCGGCGCGTGGGGATATCCCAAGGGGGATCCCAATTGGCCGTTCGGCGACACCTCGATGACGCAATACGGCCTGTTGAGTTGTTGGGAAGCCTCGCAGGCGGGATACAACGTCCCGCCGGAAGTGATCCAAAAGGCGGGGCAGTGGCTGTTGCGGACGCAGGATCCCAGCGGCGGATTCGGCTACCAGGGGAAAATCGCTCCCGAAGGCTCGCGCGTCCCGCAGGAAAAAGTGTCGCTCAGCTTGACCTCGGCGGGAGGGGGGTGCCTGTACATGGTCGGCGACCTCCTGAAACTGCAAAGGGTCGTGGCGAAAGAGGCCCCGGTCGCGGGCGCTTTGCACGAAGTGGCCGTCAAGGAGGGACCGAAGGTGACTGCGCAGCCGACGGCTCTCTTGAATCTCTCGCAGTTTCATGAAGCCCAGAACATGGCCAATCGCTGGATCCGATCGAATTTCCAGGCGTCGCCGGGTATGTACACCCATTATTATCAGTACAGCTTCGAACGCTACATGAGTTTTCGCGAGATCTTCACGCGGGATTCGGAAAAAGATTTTCCCTGGTACGACGAGATCGCCAAGTACCTCCTGAAGACGCAGGCCGACAACGGCAGTTGGACGAGTCTCAGCGGGACGACCCCGGACACGGCCTTCGGCGCCTTGTTTTTACTGCGTTCGATGAAAATCAGTCTTGATAAGGCCAAGGGTTTTGGATCGGGATTGCTGGTCGGCGGCCGGGGGCTGCCGAAGGATACCGACCGGGCGGTGGTGCGCGGGGGGCAGGTCGTGGTCGCGACGCAACTGAAAAAGGTGGAAGACCTGATGGAGTTGCTCGACGATCCGGAGTCCGAGAAGCTGGACGAAAAAGTGGCGGCCCTGGCCGAATTGCCCTCCCAGCAGGTCGAATCCTTCCTGGCGGCCCACGGGGCGAAACTCCGGGCGCTGACCCGGGGTCAATCGCCCGCGGTGCGTCGGGCGGCGGTGCTGGCCCTGGGAAAAACCCGCGATTTGGACAATGTCCCTGCCCTGATCTACGCCCTGGGCGACAGCGATCCGGAGATCGTCCTGGAGGCCCGCAACGGCCTGCAGCGGATCCGTCGCCACCCGACGGAATTCGGCCCCCCGGACCAATTTACTGAACTGCAGCGCCGGGACGCCACGGAGAAATGGAAGGCCTGGTACCGTTCGGTACGTCCCGAGGCGGACGTCGATTTTTAAGCAGAACAAAGAAACGAGCAAATTCTCCTGAACCGATGATGGTATTCGACGGGAGAATCGTTTATAATAATGCGAATGGGTGAGGGGGCAAGGCCCTCTCACCCCCCTGCTTTAGTTCCCTGCCCGCCTTCCCCGCCGTTACCCCCCCCTCCTGTGGCCTCCGCCGTTCCTTCCTCTCCGAAAGACAGCAATTCCTTGCAAGTCTCGCGCTACGACCGCGCGGCGGGCTGGTTGATTTCGCTGTTGGTGATCCTCGGCGTGGTGGCGTTTTTTCTGTTTATTACCTGGCTGACGAATAAGATTTTCGTCACCCAGGCGCCGCAGCCCATCGAGATCGAGGACATCGGCGAAGGCGAAGGCCCGATGGGCGGCGGCCCGGAACTGGACGCCCCGGAAGAGGTCGAGGAGTTGCCCCAGGACGTGATTGAGGAGACCATTTCCGCGGTGGCGGAGGTCGTCGTGGAGCAGGTCGATCAAATCGACGATCCCAACCGGGATGCGGTCCGCCGGGGCGGCGGCGGCAGCGGCCGGGGATTCGGTCCCGGCACCGGCGGCGGCGTGCCCCGACATTGGGAAGTCCTTTTTGCCAAAGGGAGTTCCTTGAAGACCTACGCCCGGCAACTCGATCATTTCCGCATCGAATTGGGCGTGCTCCTGCCGAACAACCGCGTGGCGTACGTCTCGAAGCTCTCGCAGGCCAGGCCCGAGGTGCGGTACGGCCCGGCCGATCAGGAAAAACGGTACTATCTCACCTGGCGGAGCGGCGAGTTGCAGAAGGCCGATCGGGCCTTGCTGGCCAAGGCGGGCGTGGACTCCCAGGGAAAGATCATCCTGAAATTTCTCCGTCCCGAGGTCGAAGCGGATCTGGTCGCCAAGGAAAAAACGCGGGCCGGCGGAAACCGGAAAAAAGTCCTGAAAACCGTCTTCGGCGTGAAATCCGTCGGCGCCGGATTTGAGTTTTATATTGTCGAGCAGGTCCTCCGGCGATGAACGCGAGGCCCTTGGAATGACCGGATTGAATTTTTTACCGAGCAGAGGATACCTATGGATGTCAGTAAAATCATCGAATTAACGGCCAACGCCTGTTACGGGGCCTTGGCGCTGGCGGCGCTCTGGGGAGCGTTTTGCAGCATCGTCGTCTGGCGGCGCGTGCGGCAGATCCGCTTCCGCAACGAGGAGGAGCAGACCACGTTTTTAACGCAGGTGGAAGAGAACATCCAGGCCGGCGATTATCCCGCCGCGGAAAAACTCTGCCACGAGGATCCCCGGGCCGTGCCGCAATTGGCCGCCCTGGCGCTGGCCAACCGCGACATCGGATTCACCAAGGTCCGCTCCTTGATCATCGACCGTTTCCAACGCGACGTGCTGGCCGACCTGGAATACCGCCTCAGTTGGGTGAATACGATGATCAAAAGCGCGCCGATGCTCGGGCTGTACGGCACGGTGCTGGGGATGATTGGCGCCTTCCAGCAGCTTTACGCCAGCGAAACCGTCGAGGCCAAGTCGCTGGCCGGCAACATCTACATCGCCCTGATCACCACGGCGCTCGGCCTGACGATCGCCATACCGTTGATCATCGGGATGAACAGCATCAACGTGCAGATCCGCAAGATGGAGGACCTTGTGGGCTACGGAATGTCGCGGATCCTGGAATCGTTGAAGAACGCCCCCCCGTCGCCGCCGGGAAGCGGCGCGAAAAAGGAATCCACGCGATAGGAACCCATCCGCCATGGCCGACACCGAACAATGGATGGAATCGTTTGCGGACGACGAGGAGTCGCTGCACCTGCGCCGCCCCCGGCGCGATTCCGCCGAACTGGACATGACGCCGATGATCGACTGCGTGTTTTTACTCCTGATCTTTTTCCTCGTCGCCTCGCAGACCGATGCAGCCAACGCCGTGGAGCTGCCGCCGGCGCGGTACGGCGTGGGCGCCGATCCGCAAAAGGCCGTGATGATCACGCTGGCCAAGGACAGCGGCAACAATCCGGCCCTGGTGTACCTGGCCGACGGAAAGATCGGCGAGCCGCTGCCCCGCGAACCCCACGCCCAGCAGGCGGCGATCACCAGCGCCGTCGACGAGGGGCGCCGCGGCGGAAAGAACTGCGTGATCATCAAAGGGGAGAAAACGGTGAAGTACCGCGACGCCGCCCGGGTCGTCGCCGCCGCCGGCCAGGTGGAAGGCATGAGATTGTTTCTGGCGATTTTCGAAGTCGAGTAACCCCGGATTGACCAGGAGGACAGGCATTCCTGCCTGTCTCATTGAAGGAGCGGAGTTATTTACCTGTATTTATTCCTGACAGACAAGAATGTTCGTCCTCCTGAGGCAAAGATTTTTACCATAAATTCCCATTCGCAGGATCCCCACCGTGGCCCTTGATTTTTCTTGCCCGCACTGCCGCAAGCCGTTGACGGCCGCCGCCGAACACGCCGGCGCGACGATCAAGTGCGCCGGCTGCGGCCGGATGGTCGAGATTCCCCGGCCGCCCGCCGTGGACGAGGAGCCGGAAACCGTCAAATTGAAGGTCAAACGCGAGGAGAACGACGACGTCGACATGACGCCGATGATCGACTGCGTGTTTTTGCTGCTGATCTTCTTCCTGGTCACGGCGTCGCTGGCCCTGCAAAAGTCGAAGGAGATCCCTCCGCCGGAGCAGAAGGAATCGACGCAGGCCCGGACCGTCGAGGAGATTGAGGACGATCCCAACAACGTCGTCGTCCGCATCGACAAGGACAACACGGTCTGGGTCGGCGACGTCGAGGCCCCCAGCGAGCAGGACCTGCTGGTCAAGCTCCGCGAGGCCCGAGAGACCCCGCTCTCCCAAGGAAAACGTTGTCCGGACACCCTGATCGTGTTGGCCGACGGCGAGGCGGTGTTGGAGATCGTCGTCCGCGTGCTGGACGCCGGCACCGCCGTAGGCATGGAGCACGTCCGTCTGGCCGAGTCCAACGAAGGGACGTTTTAATTCAAGAGAGTATCATGTTTTCCGCTGAAGATTTTTTAACGCTTCTCGAAGAAAAAGACCTGCTCTCGCCGGAGACGCTGGCCAAGCTGCGGCGGCAAATCGCCCAGTCGGGAAAACGGATTCCGGCCGCCAAGGTGGCCAAGCTGCTGGTCGAGAAAGGCCATCTCACCCCGGCGCAAGCCAAACGGTTGCTCGACGCCGGGAAGCCGCCGGCGGAAAAACCGACCCCGGCGGCCCCCCCCGCGGCGAAACCGCCGGCGGCTCCGAAACGGGCCGCGGAGGACGATTTGGGATTGGCGCCGATCGATGAGGAGACGGAATGGGGGCCGGGCAGACGGAAGAAGTCCTCCCGCCCCACGCCGGCGACCCCCAGTCCGCCGCCCGTTCCCCAGGATCCACCGCCCATCGCACCGGCCCCCCTGCCGCCCCGTGAGGAGGAATCGCTCCTGGAACTGAAGGCCGTTCCGGAGCAAGCGCCGGCCCCGGGGGTGAAAGAATCTTGGGATCAAGCGATGGCCGGCGCCGGGGACGCGGCCGCCGGAAGCCCCCTGGACGCCCCCCAAGCCCCGCGAGGCCTGCTGAGCTTTTTCCGCCGGAAGAGGAACATCAAGAAAAAAGACGATTGGGGATCGTCGCTGATGCTCGTCGGCGGCGGCGCCTTGATGGTTTTAGTCTTGATGATCGTGGTCCTGATTTGGTGGCTCAACCGGGGTAGAGGCGAGGAAATGCTCGAGCAGGCCACCGATGACTACCGGGCCGGCTCCTATCGGCAGGCGATTAATAAGTACGACCAATACCTCAAGGAGTATCCCAATCATAACGGGGCGAGCCTGGCCCGGGTCCGCCGGGGCCTGGCCCAAATGCGCCAGGCGACGCAGTCCGGCAGCGATTGGTCCGAGGCCCTCAAGACCGTCAATCGGGTCCTCCCAGAGATCCGCAAGGAGGATGATTTCAAGGAGGCCTACGGCGAATTGGCCGGCATGTTGCCGGAGGTTGCCAAGGGATTGGCCGCTAAGGCCCGGGAGGCCGCCGATCCCGGCCTGGTCGAACAGACCCGGAAGGCCCTGAGTTATTTGACCAATACCAAGTACGTGCCCAAGAACATGACGCCGACGGGAAAAATCCAGGACATCGAAGCCTCGCTGGCGCTAACCGTGCGGCAGATTCAGAAGAACAAGGATCACAAGGAGGTCGTGGCGGCGATCCAGAAGGCCGTAGCCGACAATAAACCGGCCGAGGCCTACGCCCAGCGGAAAAAACTCCTCAAGCAATACCCCGATCTGATCGACGATCCGGAACTGACTAAGGCGGCGGCCATGATCACCGCGGCCCAGCAGGGCGAGGTCCGGTTTGTTGAGGAGCCGCGGTCGGCGGAAACCCAGGCCCCCGCCGCGTCCTTCCGCGAGGCGGCCGTCCTGTTGAGCCGCCAGACGACCGCTCCGGTGCCGGGTGCGGAAGACGTGGTGTGGACCGTGGCGGTCGAGCACGCCGCCTTCGGACTGGACGCCGCCACGGGCAAGGTGCGGTGGCGGCTGGCCCTCGGCGCGGGCGACGGCGTCCGGGCCGGGATCGCTCCGCCGTTGGCGCTCGACTCGGCCGGCAAGGACGTGGTGCTGGTCGATCAGGCGCATCAGGCCCTGCTGCGGATCGCTTCCGCCACGGGCGCGGTCCAGTGGCGGTTCCCCGTTGGCGAGGCGTTTACGGCTACACCGGTCCTGGCCGCGGGAAGGATCCTGCAGGCCACCGAGAGCGGAAAGCTATGGATCATCGATCCCGCCCGCGGCGATTCACCGGGTTATTTCCAACTGCCACAGCCCCTCCGCGTGGCGCCAGCCGTGGATGCCGTCCGCGGGCTGGTCTTCCAGCCGGCCGATTCCGCCAATCTCTACGTCCTCCGCCTCGAGGACCGGTCGTGCCTCGCGGTGTATCTGCTGGCTCACGAGGAAGGTTCCTGCCGCGTTCCGCCGGTCGTGATCGGCGGATTCGTGGTGGTGGGATTCAACGAAGGCGCGCGGGACTCGACGTTGCGGCTGATGACGGTCGTCGAGGAGAAAGGGAAGAAAACGGCCGTCAAAACGCTGCAACAACTCCACTTGAAAGGGCGGCTCGATACGCCGCCGGCGGCCGACGATAACCGGCTGCTGACGGTCACCGACCTCGGTCTGATCAAGGTCTTCGAATTGGCCCGGACCCAAAAGACCACGCAACTGCGCGAAGTGGCCGATACGCCGCTGCCCGACGGCGAAAGCCTGATGCGCTTTCCCCTGCTGCAAAACGGGCAGTTCTGGATCGCCGGCCGGCAGTTGGCCCGGTACGACGTTTTGGGAACCAAAGGACAACTGGTCCCCAAGTGGATCACCGAAAGCGGCTCGGCCTTTCTCCAACCGCCGAAGATCGTCGGCCCGGCGCTGATCGCGGTGCGGCGCTTGCAGCAGTTGCCGGGAGTGTATGCCACCGCCGCGGGCAAGGAAGAACCCAATCCGTATTGGCAGACGCAGTTGGCCGCCTCGCTGGTCGAACTGCTCGTCGATGGATCCGGCGGCAAGTTCCTGGCCGTGACGGCAACCGGTGGATTGTATCGGCTCGATTCGGACGCGCTCCGCGGCGAAACGGCGCTGGCGGAACCGCTCGTGCAAATCGCCCTGGCCCAACTGCCGGGCTCGGTCGCGCGGGTCGCGCCGCTGGACGGCGACCGGCTGGCCCTCCGTTTCGGCCCCGACGAGAAACAACTTGTGATCTTCGACGCCCGCGAAACCCCCGCCCGGATTTACCGGCATCCCCTGCCGGCCCCGCTCAGCGGCCCACCGAGCGCCTTTTCCGAGGGCGTTCTGGCGCCGCTGGCCTCCGGCCAGGTCGTGCTGCTCGATCCCCTTTCCGGCGAGCCGAAACTGGAACCGTTCCAACCGGCGCTTTCCGGAAGCAGCGCCGTCCGTTGGCGGCAAGGCGTCGCGTGCGGCCCGAAGCAGTTCGTGATCGCCGACGACCAAAGCCACCTCTATCTCGTGGGAGTCAGCGGCCAGCCGGCGCCGCATTTGACCTTGTTGCGTCAGGTCGGTTTGTCCAATCCGGCCGCCGCGGCCCCCGTCGTCGTCGAGAAAACCGTGTTCGTCGCGTGTGCCCGTCAAACGCTCGAGGCCTTCACTTTGCCGGAACTCAGCCCCGTGCAAGGGGACGAACATCAACGGAAACTAACGGCGTCCTGCGTGTGGGGACCTTACGCGCTGGGCGACCGCATCCTGCTGGCCACGGAAGACGGCCGGTTGGCCTGCTGGGACGCTACGGCCAAGTCCCTCTGGCAGGTGAAGTTTGAACACGGTCCGCCGGTAGGAACGCCCCTGGCCGACGGCGGACGGGTGATCCTGGCCGCGAAAAACGGCGCGCTGGCCGCATTGGATGCCGGCTCCGGCAAGGAGACGTCCTGCGTCGATCTCGGCCGTCCGCTTGCGACCGGTCCCGTGGCGTCGGGTTCCCAATGGCTCGTCGGCGGCGCCGACGGATGCGTCTACGCGGTCGAGAAAAAGTAGAGGTCCGGGATAAAGAGGTTAGAGGTCAGGGATTCGATTAACGCCCCGCGACGGCGGTCGCGGGGGGAGAGATCCTGAGATTGAGAATGTTACCTAGGACGCAATTAAATGTCGGGTGCCACGGGTTGGCTTGCCCAACCGTGTTTTCTGCACTGCTGGACAAGCCAGCAGTGGCACCCAACTCCACAGTTCAAAAGCGATCGGACTACTAGTCGCCTGCTAGTGGACTTAACGGTTTCAGTTGGCCTTTTATGACGTTCCCAAAAATCATCGGCGGCTGGTTCCGGCGGGGGATTTTCCTCCTGCCAGCGATGATGATTTATTGTCCGGCTTTCGCGGCGGAGACGCCGATCTATGAGCAGGATCCTTACGACGTGGTCACGCTGAAGGAGCCGGGCGAAAACCAGGTCCTCAAGGTCCTGCCGTTGGATCTGCCGGAACGGAAGGTCCCCGAAAGAACCCGGCCCGGCGTCAAAATCCGGCTCCGTTTCTACGACGATCCGGGCAAACTGTTCGAGGTCGATTGGACCGCCATCAAGGACGTGGATTTTTTCGAGCAGCGGATTCTGAAACAGGCCGGCGAACTGGCCGCGGCCGGGAAGTTCGAAGATGTCTACAACTACCTCTGCTTCCTCCGGGAAAAATACCCGAAGACGCCCGGCCTGGGGAAGGGCTGGGAAGACGCCCTTTACGAAGAGGCGAAAGTTACGTACAGCCGGGGAGAATACGATGGGGCCTTAGCCTTGCTGCGCGAGGTGTACGCCCGCAATCCGAAGCGGCCCGAGCTGGAGAAGGCCCTGGGCATGGCCACCGAAAAACTCGTGTCGGGGTACATGGCGCAGAAACGCTACGCGGCGGCGCGGATCATTCTGGACGAGTTGCGCTCCGAGTTTCCCGAGCACCCGACCGTGACGGCCTGGACGGAGCGGCTGAAAGCGGAAGCGGCCCAGGCGTTCCAGGCCGCCGAAACGGCGGCGCAATCCGGCGACTGGTCGGCCGCCGACCGGAACTGCCTCCTGCTAGGCACGATCTGGCCCGATTATCCCGGCGCCAAGAAACTGGCCGAAACAATTCACAGCAAGTATCCCCGGGTCGCCGTCGGCGTGATGACCCCGTGGTCGCCTCGGGCGTCCAACCGCTTGGCCGACGAGGCCCTGCGGCGCACCAGCCGGCTCTGCTACCGCACCCTGACGGAGTACCTGGGACCAGGAGCGGAAGGCGGCCAGTATCGTTGCCCGCTGGGCGAGATCCGGCGGGAGAACCTGGGACGGAAGCTCCTGGTGCGGCTGCAACCGGATATCCGCACGGCCGGGGGCGGGGCGGCGCTGACGGGTTACGATCTGGCGCACCGGCTTCGGGAAATGACCCGGCCGGGAGATCCCGATTATAGTCCCGCCTGGTCGGAGTTGCTGCAAAGCCTCCAGGTCAAGGACGTGTACACCGTCGAGGCCGAGCTGCGCCACTCCTCGGTCTGCCCCGAGGCGCTGTTGCAGACGCCGGTGGTTCCGCAGGACGAAGGGCCGCCGGTGTTTTTCCAGGCGCCGGCCGACGGGCCGTTCCGTCTCCCGGCGTCCTCCCCGGCGGCGAAGGCTGAAGATCCGTCGGGCAAGGCGGGTGCGGAAATTACGTTTACTGTAAATCCCGACTATTTCGCCGCCCAGCCGGGACAACTCCAGCAAATCGTCGAGCGATATTACACTTTAAGCGCCAACGCCGTCAGCGACTTGAAGCACGGGCAATTGCAGGCCGTCGACCGGGTCCCGCTGTGGGAGCTGCCGCGCCTTCAGGAGGAGGCGGAATTGGCCGTCGGCCGCTACGCGGTGCCGCGGGTGCATTGCCTGATCCCCAATCTCCGCCGCCCGTTGGTGTCCGAGCGGACCTTCCGCCGGGCATTGGTCTACGGCATCAACCGCGAGGCGATCCTGAAACAACTGGTTGGCCCCCAGCCGGTCGAGGGCTGCTGCCTCCTGAGCGGGCCGTTTCCCGCCGGAAGCGGACTGGACGACCCGCTGAGCTACGCCTACGACGTCCGGATTGCGCCGCGGCCGTACGATCCGCGGTTGGCGTTGGCCCTGGCGGCGTCCGAGGCGCTGGCCGCCAAAGAGGACGGAGCGAAGGAAAAATCCCAAACGACGGCGGGACCGCCCCCTAAAGCAAACGCCAAACCCGCCGCCCCCAAGGAAAAAGGGCCGCGGACCATCGCCACGCTGACTCTGGCCTATCCGGACGATGAAGTCATCCGGGTGGCCTGCACGTCGATCAAGAAACAATTGGCCGTGCTTGGATTGAAGATCGAACTGCGGCCGTTTACCGGTCCCGTCCCGGAAAAAGTCCCCGAGGACGCGGACCTGCTCTACGTCGCGCTGGTCGTCGGCGAGCCGGCGGCTGACGCCGGGGCCATCCTCGGCGAGAGCGGCATGACGGGCGGCGGCAGCCCCTATCTGCGGCTGGCGCTCCGTCAGCTCGACGAGGCCACGAACTGGGAAGAGGCCCAACGCCGCCTCTACCGCATCCATCGCCTGGCCCACGAGGAAGTCGCGGTCATCCCCTTATGGCAACTGTACGATTTTTACGTGTACCGCAAAGGACTCAACGGGATCGGCCGAAACCCCGTCTCGCTTTACCAAAACATCGAACAGTGGCAGGCGCCGCTCGAGTACTCGGCGGAGAAAAAATGAACCGCTTCCAGAATATCGAAGGTCGAAAGTCGAAGGTCGAGAGTCGAAGGTCGAAATACGGCCTTCGACTCGCGGTTTTCGGTCTTCGTCCTTCCATCCTCCTGTGGGCTTGGGTGCCATGCCCTCGCTTGCGTGGGCATGGTGGAAGTTTACCCCCTTGCCGCATGGCCACGCGAGCGTGGCCATGGCACCCCGTTCTTTTCACTTTAACGATGATCTGGGCCCTCGGAGGAATTTATCAACGCGCCGGCGCGACGGACCAGAGCGTGTGGCAATTGACGCCCTATCGGGTTCAGATCGCCGTGGCGGGGGACGCCGCGATCGGCTCTCCGGAGGCCGCCGAGGCGTTCCGTTCCGCCCTGCAAACGCAGTTGGAGACCGTCGTCGGCGCCCTCTGGCAGTTGACCGTCGCCCCGGCGCCGCCGGCGCTGCAATGGCCTGCCGTCGATTCGATGGAAACCCTCACCGCTGAAGGCCTGCTGAAACCGGACGAGAAAGCCGACAAGATCATCGTCCTCACGGTGACGGAGGAGGGGTGCACGCTGCGGGTAGCGGCCCGGGAACTCGACGTCCGCACCCGGCGGTTCGGGCCGGTAATCGCCAAGACCGTCTGGCAGCGCGGCAAGCTCCGCGACGCGGCGACGGACGCCGTGCTGGAAGCCTTTGCCCCGCTGGCCATGATCGACGGCGCCGACCTCAAGAAGGGTACAGTCGTCCTGCGGCTGAAGGCCGCGGCCCTGCCCCCCCGCGATCCGAACCTGGTCTTCGTCCGCCCGGGCACCTACTTCCAACCAATCCTCCGCTACAACGACCGTGACGGCAATCCGCTGAAGATCGAGCCGCTGCCGTGGACCATCTTCGAGACGGAGTCGGTCTCGCCCGAGCAGGTCGCCTGCAAGCTCTACACCGGTCTACGCGCGCCGCCGATCGTCCGGCGCCGGGGCCGGATGGAGCAACTCGCCCTGGGCGTGCGGCCCTCGACGGCCGCCAGCACGCTGGAACTCCGTGCCCGTGCCGAGCCCAAGCCGCCGCTGGCGGGATACGAAATCTACGAACAAGGATCTTCCCCCAAAGATCTGAAACTGCTGGGCCGGACCGACCCACGGGGCCGGTTCGTGATTCCGCCGGGCAAGGCGTCGCTACGGCTCCTGATGGTGAAAAACGGGCAGCGCCCGCTGTCCAAACCGCTGCCCCTGGTGCGCGGCCTGGAACCGGAACTATCCATCGAAATCCCCAGCGACGACGCCCGGTTGCAAGCCGAAGGCGTGGTCATCGGCCTGGTCGACGAGTTGATCGACATCGTGGGGCGTCGCAAGGTGCTGGCGGCCCGGATCAAGATCGCCATGAAAAACAACGATTGGCAAAAAGCCCGGCAATTTCTTCGGGAGCTGCGCAACTTGCCCGACGGCCAGCGATTCCTCTACCGGCTTGCCGACGAAAAAAAACGGCTCTCCAGCCGCGACCGAATGCTGCAAAAGCAGATCGACGAGCTTTTCAACGAATTGCAGAAAAACATCGTCAAGTATCTGTCGCCTGAAGAGATCGATGCGTTGGAGATCCAGTTGGAGGAGGCCCAGGCGAGCAAGAAAAAGTAGAAGCGGCGTCTTGCCGCTTCCGCTCGCGCAACTCAAAGGGTTTTCTATCGCAAGAAGCGACGGAACGCCGCTTCCTTTTTTTCAACGCACCAACCACACCGGCGACGTGACAAAATAACTTTTTTTCTCGGGATCGTCGGAGGGGATTCCTCCTTGCTCCTCCACGAACGCCGGTTGGATGATCACCCGCTTGCTGCTCATACTGCCGGTCAGTTTGACCTCCATGATCCGGATGCCGGCGAATTGCACGATCGTGTAGGTGGCGTTGTTGCCCGGCCCGGTCACGTCGCTGAAAATGAGGATCGTGCGGGGCTTGCCTTTAATCGACGCCAATTCGTCCTTCATGCCGGCGCTGATGCCGGGATCGCCGTTGAGGTACAGTTTTCCCTCTTCATTGAGTTTCAGTTCGCCGCCGAGACGGGCCAGATCCGCGGGACTGACGCCGTGGAGGATCTGCCGGGCGATGTCGGCGGTGCTGTTGTTCGAACTGCCGATGTCCACCGTGCCGCGATTGCCGGGCGCTCCGGTGTCTTGCGGATACAAGTTGACCTCGAGGACCCCGTCCGGCCCGGGCTTGACCCGCTGCTCAACCGGATCCCAGGTCCAGAAATCCGTGCCGATGCCCTGCAGCAGCCGATTCCAGGTGTACTGGTCCAGCGCAAAGGGGAGAACGCCCAGGTTATTGCCGTTGCTGGGCGGTTTGAAGCCTGAAAAATTGTCCATAAAGGCGGCGGTGGCGGCGGCCTGATTAGGCAGGGAATTGACGCCCAGCGCCCGGGCGAAAAACAGTGGAATTTCGCCGTTCTCGGCCGCCGTCCGCCGCACCCGGACTTGGACGGCGTTGGACGGGCCGGCGTAGCCCGTATTGATCGCTTCGGCGGGATTCGAGGGATTCATCAAGTGACCGATGACCACGTCCTCGACCGCCAAGTTCGACGCCGTTCCTCCCACCAGGTTGCGCTGGGCGTATTCCGCCGCGAAATTCCGCGCATTCTGCTCGGCAACCGCGGGATTGTAGGTGTTGGTCAATAAATTCTGATCCATCAGTTCCCAAGTGGCGGCAATCGCCGCCGCGTCGGCCGCTCGCTGTAGTTCGGTTCCCACGACCTGCACATAGCCCAGGTCCACGGCGAACGCCAACATGCCGACCATCGCAACCATCAGAAGGGAGGTCAACACGATGATGTTGCCCGATCGACGGTAATGAAGAAATCGAGGTTGCATAAATATACTCCTTCCGCTGTCGGATCGCGGATTTCCGCGTCAGCCGACCGCGGTTCTCATTGGAATTGGCGAACGCTTTGGTTGACGTTTTGCTCCCATGTTTCGCCGCTGGCGTTGGTGAAACGGAGTCGCTTGAGGATCATCGACTGGACACGGTTGCCGCCGAAGCCGACGCCGGAGTTTTTCAGCGAGACTTCCAGGTCAAAGGTATCGAGGTTTTCCCGGCTGCTGGGCACGCTGACGCTCAAAGCTCCTTCCGCATCGCCAAAAACGCCCCAGGTGGTCGATTGACCGTGGAGCACCTCGAACCACAACCGCCCGTTGCGAAGCTCCATCGCCTGGGTCCAGGTGACGGTTTCCCCCTCGTGTTGGAGCAAATAGCCCGACGATTGCTTGCACTCGGACAGGAGGTTCTCCCCCTCCCATAACTGGAGTTGCAGTCCGCCGGGCGAGAAAAAGGGCAGGCTCTGCTGGTTTAGCTCGAAAACGCTGTATATCCCGCCGACGTTGTTCGTCGGCGAAAGCACGCACACAATTTGCGGCGAATCGTTGCCGGTGTCGGGAGCGCCCAACACCAGTTCCCAATCCGCCTCAATGCGGACGACGGCCGCGGGAGTCTGCCCCCAGGCCCATCCCGCGAATCCCAGGTTCAACGCGACGGCCAGCAGGATCCACGGACGTCCTCGGCGCAGACAATAGGTATTGTTGGTCCACATAGAACACCTCGGCGAGTTTTTAGTAAAGAACGGACGTTTCGGATAGGGTGTTTTCCGACAAGGGAGACAACGCCGAGGCGCGTAGGAAACGTTGTTCCCTGAGATTGGCGGGCTTGTTTCGCCGCTCTCTACCTAAAAACTATGTTTAGAAATCAATTTGTCAAACACACCTGCCAAATTAACCCGCGATATCACGCAACCATCAGGAAAATTCCTAGTCGGAGAAACCACCCTTAGCGGATCTGCAAGTGGACGTCAGAGAAAGAACACCTTGACGAGCAGCCACAGGAAGATGGTTGCGGCGCAAATGCCGAACAGGATCAGGAAGAATCCCAGGGGGTGATTGGGCAGGGGTTTTTCGTTCTCGGCCGGAAGCGTGGGGATTTCCCGGGAGGAGGAATCCTCCTCGGCGAAAGCGTCGCCCGGCGGCAACACCAGCAACGCATCGCTTTCAGAGCCGTCGGTCGCCCGGGGCAACTCGGGAAAGTCGCTTTTCGTGTCTTCGATCCCCTCGGATTCCTGGGAGCGGATTCTCGCGGCAACCGGAGGCCGCGAGGGGAGCATCGGCGGCGTGGCGAGTTGCGGCGGCACGACGGGCGGTGGCGTGGCCACCGGCGGCGTCCTCGAGGACGGATACTCCACCGCGCCGGTCGCCGCGTCCGCCTTCGGGCCGCCGGGCAGCCAGGGCCGCAGCCGATCCATCACCGCCTGGGCCGAAGGGAGCCGCTGGGCGGGATCCTTGTCCATCATGTCCGCCAGGGCGTCGACGAACTCCGCCGTCAGCCGGGGATTCAGCCTGCGTGGATCGAGCGGCCGGAGCGCCAAATGCGCCCGGACTTTGTCGGCCACGCCCCCGCCCGGAAAGGGGACCTTGCCGGTCACCGCGTAGTACAGCGTGCAGCCCAGGGCGTAGATGTCCCAACCGGGGGTCGGATTGCCCGGGGTGTTGAGCTGGTCGGGCGAGAGATAATCGGCCGTGCCCACGATCTTGCCGTGCCGGGGATCGTTCTCGGCGTCGGTCTCCAGCGGGCCGGCCAGCCCCAGGTCCGAGAGCTTGACCTCGCCCTCGGGAGTGACCAGGACGTTGCCCGGTTTCACGTCGCGATGGATGATTCCCTGGGCGTGGGCGTGGGCCAATCCTTCGGCGACTTGATAAATGACGTTCGCCGCGACGGTCATGCCCAAGGGACCGGTGCGGCGGATCAGCTTCCGCAGATCGACGCCGGGGACGTATTCGGTGACCAGGAAGTGGACGTTGCCGTCGTGTCCGGCGTCCAAGGCGGCCACGAGCTTGGCGTGGTTCATGCTCTTCATGGCCTGAATTTCCCGGCTGAAATTCTCGATGGCCTCGGGAGTGGACTTGTGCCGGGGTAGCACCTTGACGGCCACGATGCGGTCGTTGTGGGCGTCGCGAGCCTTGAAGACCTGTCCCATGCCGCCCTGGCCCAGCGAATCGATGATCCAATAATGCTCCAAGTTGAACTTTCTCCGCCCGTCGAGCAACTGCTTCGCCTGCCAGGCGTTCAACAGGCCCATTTCCACCAGCCGTTCGGCAAGCTGCTTGTCGGAGGGCGGGGCGCCCGGATCGGCCTCGTCCCCTTGTGACCAGCGGATCCGGGTGCGGGCCTCGTCGATCTGCTCCCGGTTCAGCAGGCCGCTGGCGATCGCACAATGCTCGAAGGTGGGACGGTCGTAATCGGACATGCCACTCTTACATTACCCGAACGCCGAAGCGTTGCCAAGACGGCGGCGGCGGCGAAGTAAACGTCAACCGTTCGTCACGAACCGGATGCCGCAGGACGAGCTGTCGCGCGTGCAGGGCGATGCCCGGCGAAAAATCGCGGCGGCTGCCGTATCGCCGATCCCCTAACACGGGATGTCCATGCGCGGCCAGTTGCAGCCGGATTTGATGTTTTCGCCCGGTTTGCAGGGCGATTTCCACCAACGAGCAATCTGCAAACCACTGCAGGCGCCGATACTGCAACACCGCCGCCTGGGCGCCGGAGCGGCCGCGGGCGACGATCTGCATCCGCCGGCGTCGCTCGTCCCGGCGGAGAAAATCCTCCCAAACGGCCGTCGGGGGCGTGATCCGCCCTTCGACCAACGCCCAATACATCTTTTCCACGCGGCGGCGGCGGAACTGCTCCGCCAGCCGGGCGGCGGCCTTCGAGGTCCGGGCCAGCGCCACCACGCCCGAGACCGGGCGGTCCAACCGGCTGACCACTCCCAGGTACACGTTGCCCGGTTTGCGGTAACGGCGTTTAATATACTCCTTGGCCAGGCTGAACAACGTCGTCGTGCCGGCCTTGGCCCCCATCGTGGACAATCCCGGCGGCTTGGAAACGACCAGCAAATGATTGTCTTCGTACAAAACAGAAAACGGTATATTCATAACAAATGCCGCGAAGCCGCCGTCCGGAACGGCGTAGGTTATGCTTCAGCATAACGCGGAATCGCAGTCCATTTCAAGCACAGGGAAGGAATCCCCGCGAGGTCGCAAGTGATTCGCGAGGCCGTTATGCTGAAGCATAACCTCCGGTAAAATGAAAACCATGAACGACCCATTTCCCCCGTTGATTCTGGCCAGCCGATCGCCGCGGCGCCGTGAGCTTTTACTGGAAGCCGGGTACCGGTTTGAAGTCATCCCTCCGGACGAGTCGGTGGAATGTGAAATCGGCGACGAGGACCACCCGGCGGAACTGGTGGCCCGATTGGCTTACTTAAAAGCCGCTGACGTCGCAAAACGAATCCACGAAGGACACGAAGGAGGGGAGAGATTGATTTTAGGTTGCGACACCGTGGTGGAATGCGGTGGGGCGATCATCGGCAAGCCGCGCGACGCGGAAGACGCCCGACGGATTCTTTACACCCTACGTGGGCGGGAGCATCGGGTTGTAAGCGGAATCTGCCTCTGGAAAATCCCCCACGGCAAACCCCGGACGCGCGTGGCCGTGACCAGGCTGCGGATGGATCGCTTAAGTGAAGACGCTCTGGCCGACTATCTTGCCGGCGGGCAGTGGGAGGGCAAGGCCGGCGCCTTCGGTTATCAAGACCGGCTGGATTGGGTCCACATCCTCGAGGGCAGCCAATCGAACGTCGTCGGTCTCCCCCTGGAATTGCTGGCGGAGATGCTGCGGGAAATTTAAAAAAGCCCACGGCCGACCGTGGGCTTTTGTGCCAAGAGCGTAATTTTCTTCCGCGGGATTACATAACCATCTGCTTCAAGGCCCGGAGCGCACGCACTTTGACCTTGACGCTGGCGGGCTTGGCGGGGATGTCGCGGAGTTGGCCGAGGACCATGACGCCTTTGCGGGCGGGTTTGGGCGGAATCTTCTTCTTCTCGATCTTCAGCAGACCGGGGAGCACGAACATGCCCGGGCCGCGGCTGCTCAGTGCCTTCTTGATTTCCGCCGTCACGGCATCGAGCACTTCGGCTACCTTCTTCTTGGGCAGATCGACCTCGTTGGCGATGTTGGTCAACATCTCCGTCTTGGACGCGGCTTTCTTGGTTGTTTTGGCCATAAATCCTTTCCTCCCTGTGAGGTGAAGTGGTGAAAAAAGTCCATCCGAAATCAGCAGACCCTCCGATTAAAGTGAGTTTTCGTAAAAAAGCAAGCCGGAAAGTGCGAAAAAAAGGGGAATTTTTACGTTTTTTTAAAAAATTCCCTCCATTTTCTCCCGTTTTTTGGGCTTTTTCTGACTCTCCGAACGTAGATAAGACGGTTTTAACGGATGTTCCCTGTCGCCCTCCGCGGGTCTCCAAATGCCGGACTCCCTCCCTGCCCCAACCACTTTCCTCCGTTTTTGATAATCCTTGCCAAGCTTGAAAAAATCATCTAAGATATTAAATAACAAAAACTTACGCAACAAAAAGCTATCCATCGGAAAGGCTTTGGAACCACAAGGCCGCGGAAGCATACTAAAAAGAGCATGGCACGGAATAACGCGATGACTTTTTTTCGGTGGAGTCCTTCTATTCTCCCCGGGCAGCCGAGGTGCAGGAGACTACTCATCCCGATTTGGGGATGGCTGCTGGCCTGGGGGATCGGCTGGAGTACGGGAGTCTGGGGATCTGACGTTTGTGCCGCACCCCTCCGAACGCCCGCGTCGAACGACGCCGACAGCGAAGAGTTCGTCGACAACGTCTTTTTGCTTCCCGACCGGAACACGTTACGGAATTTTTCCCAGGCGAAAAAGTTGATCGACCAGGGCCACTACAGCGAGGCCGTGTTGCGGCTGGGGGAGATTCTCAACCAGCCGGAAGACTTCTTTTTTCAGCCGAAGCGCAATCAACCGGGCCACCGCAGCTTGAAGGCCGAGGCCCAGCGTCTCATCGGCGCGATGCCGGCGGCGGGGAGGCGTCAATACGAGCAGCAGTACGGCGCCCGGGCGCAACAAATGCTCGCGGCGGCGGCGGCCTCCGGCGACACGGCGGGATTGGCGGAGGTCGCCCGGCGTTTTTTTCACACCCGGGCGGGATACGAGGCCACGTTCCTGATGGGTTTGGACCACCTGGAACACGGCCGTCCCCTGGCCGGCGCCTTGCTGTTGAAGCGCATGCTCGATTTTCCCGACGCGGCCGCCGATTTTGAACCGGCGCTGTCGTTGTCGTTGGCCACCTGCTGGCTGCGAGCGGACGCGCCGGAAAAGGCCAAGGCGGCGCTGGTGGATTTCGAGCGGCGTTATTCCGGCCGGGAGATCCTGATTGCCGGCAAAAAAACGCCCTTGTTCCGCGACGGTTCCGAGGCCGTCGCGTGGCTCCGCCGACAGGTGGGCGAGAGCGGCACGGCGGCCTTGCAGAAAATCGAGCGCTGGGCGTTGCACCGGGGCGATCCGCAGCGGAACGCCGCCGCGCCGGGCGGCGCGCCACTCTTGAATCTGCGCTGGTTCATTCCGGTCTCCGACGATCCCCGCCTCGACGAAGCGCTCCGCCGCCTCGGGCAGTGGGAATCGGAGCAAGGGACCGCGAAGTTACCCAGCCTGCATCCCTTGGCCGTCGACGACGTGGTCCTGATGCGGACCTTCCATAATTTGTTGGCGGTCGATTTCGTGACCGGCAAGCGACTTTGGGAAGTGCCGGTCGACGGGCCGGCGGAGCAGGCCGACGCCGACCTGTTCCTGTCCCAACCCAACCAGCGGAGCGCCTTCGCCTCGCAAATCCAGTGGGCCGTGCAGCGTCTTTGCAACGACACCGTCTACGGCACGCTCAGCAGCCGGGAGCGTCTGGTTTTCAGCGTGGAAACGGAGCCGGAGAATTACCGCCTCGCGGCGTATCAGATGAGGCTCCACGGCGTGCGCCGGAACCGCCGCCTCCGGAGCGAGGGAGCGTACAACTGGCTGGTCGCTTACGATCTGCACACCGGCAAGCGCCGCTGGCACGTCGGGGGGAGGCTGGCCGATCAACACGGACTGCAACTGCCGGAGACGTATTTTCTCGGCCCGCCGCTGCCGTTGATGGACCGGCTCTACGTCGTCGCCGAGGCGGAAGGCGAGATTCGGCTGCTGGTCCTCGAGCCGGAAAGCGGACGGCAGATTTGGTCGCAGCAATTGGCGATGGTCGACGATGACCTCCAGGCGGATCCGCTGCGCCGCCTGGTCGCCGCCACGCCGTCGTACGGCGACGGGATCCTGGTTTGTCCCACGTCGACGGGGGCCTTGGTGGCGATCGACCTGGCGACCCGATCGCTGCTCTGGGGATTTCAATACGGCCGCGACAACCGCGGAGCGCGGTACGCTCCCGCCTTTGCCGGCCCGGTCTTCATCAACCAAATCGCTTCTTCTCCGTCGGCCATGATGTGGACCGATCCGGCCGTGGTCATCGCCGAGGGCCGGGTCCTGGTCACGCCGATCGAAGCCAACGCCCTGTACTGCCTGAATCTTGCCGACGGCGAACTGCAATGGAAAGAACCGCGGCAGGGGGACGATCTCTATCTCGCCTGCGTGCACCGGGGAAACGTGGTCCTGGCGGGGCGGCGCCACGTCCGGGCGCTCCGCCTCAAGGACGGAAAACCCGTCTGGGATGGACGCCGGGTGGAACTGCCCGAGGACGTGCTTTGCAGCGGTCAGGGTTTTTACAACGGCGAGGCCTATTTCCTCCCGGTCACCTCCGGCGAGGTGCTCACCCTCGACGTGGACCGGGGAAAGATCCGCAGCCGCGCTCGGTCGCGCGACGGAGCGGTCCCCGGCAATCTGGTCTGTTACCAGGGCCGGATCCTCTCGCAAACGACGGAAGGACTGAGCCTCTTTTCGCAGCGGGACGCCGTGCAGTCCGAGGTCCGGAAGCGCCTGGCACAGAACCCGAACGACGCCGAGGCCCTCCGTCTCCGCGGCGAAATCCTCTGGGACGGTCGGAAGCGCGGCGACGCCATCGAATGTTTCCGCCGGTCCTACGCCCTGCAGCCCGACCCGTATACCCGAAAACTGCTCCGCGAGTCGCTCCTGGAGGGCCTGCAAAAGGAGTTCGCCGCGTATCGCCGGGACATCAGGGAGATCGAATCCCTGTTGGACAAACCATCGCAAAAGGCGTCTTTCCTCCGGCTGATGGCCGACGGGCTGGCGCAGAGCGGAGAGCCCTGGGAGGCCTTCGAACAGATCCTCAAGCTGGCGGAACTCCAGAAGGATCGGCTGCCGATGGAACGGCTTTCCAAGACGCTCAGCGTCCGCCGCGACCGTTGGGTGCAGTCCCGGTTGACGTCCCTGCGGAGCGAGGCCGCGCCGGCGCTCGCGTCGCAGATGGATGCGGCCCTCGCCGCACGATGGGAGGCGGCAAAAGCCCGGCCCCTGCCCGACGCCGCGCCGCGGTTCTTCGACTACTTCGGCAACCAGCCGGCGGCCGATCGCGTTCGCGGGGAGTACCTCGCCCTGCTGCAAAAGGCGGGGCACCTGCGGGAAGCGGAGTGGAACTTGTGGCTGACGCCCCCGGGCGGCGATCCCGCCGTGCACTGCGACGCCGTGGCCGAAGCCGCGGCGATGTACCGGCAGGCGGACCGGCCGGAAGCGGCGGCCGCCGCGTATCGCTGGCTGCTGCACCGCTTTCCGGAGACGCCGTGTATCGGGGGAATAACCCCGCGGCAGTTTGTAGAAAACCTGAAAACGGACGATCCGCTGCGCAGGCAGATCGATCCGCCCGATCCCTGGCCGACCGGCAAGGTGGAAGCCGCGTCCAGAAGCCGCCGCAATTCCAACACGAGCCGCTACGGCAGCTATCCCCTCCCCGTCGAAGGCAGTCCCGGACCGTTCTTCGCCGACGTGAACCTCATGCTGGATCCGAACCGGTGCACGCTGATCTGCACGGACCAATTCGGTCGTGAGCTGTGGAACCTCGTGCTGACCGATCCCCGGCAATCTCGATACTCCACGTTCTTCCACCGCGGCTTCCTCGAGGCACGCGCCTGGGGTCATTTGCTACTGTTGTCGGCGGGCGGCCAGGTGCTGGTTCTCGACGCGCTCGGCAGCGGAAAGAACGTTCCGCCGCGCATCCTCTGGCCCCGGAGTAAACTGCCAAGCTCCGAGGAGCCGGTCATCGTCGACGTTCCTTGGATCGCACAACCGGCCGTCGTCTTCCCGGAAACAATGACGGGCCCCGCCGCCTCCGAGGCGGCGCTGATGACGGGACGGTACGTCTGCTTCCAGCAGACGCGGTGCCTGACGGCCGCGGATCCGCTGACCGGGCGGACGCTCTGGCAACGGCAGGGCATCGCCCGCGGCAGCAGGCTCTTCGGCGACGACCAGTACCTGTTTGTCGTCCCCCCCAACGCCACGGACGCCCTGGTGCTGCGGGCGTCGGACGGCGAGAGCCTCGGCAAGCGGCAGATCGAGTCGGCCAACACAACGCCCGCGGAACGAAACACCGCGTTGCCGGAAACCTATCCCTCCTCCGCGCGTCTCCGGTCGGGGAAAGACTGGATCACTTTCGGCCGGCGGATCCTCCGTTGGCGATACGAGGGAAATCAGAAACAGGTCGAGTTGTTCGATCCATGGACTCAACAAGCCCTCTGGACTTCGGAAAAATTCCCCGCCGCGGCACAATCCGACCTGGTGGAGAACGAGACCCTGGGCGTGATCGATCCGCAGGGCAAGTTCACGCTGCTCGATTTGTCCGACGGCCGGGTGCTGATCCGGGAGGCACTGGAGCGGGCGCCCCTCCTGGAAGCGGTCGACGTATGGCGCGACGGGCAGCGCTATTACGTGCTGGCGCACGTCCGCTCCGCCCGCCGGTTGAACCAGCCTTCGCACCCGTTCCATCGGACCAGCGAAAAATATATCAGCCGCGGCTTCCTCTATGCCCTGGACCGGACGGGCAAACCGCTGTGGCCCAAGCCGGTGACCGTGGAAGATCAATACCTCGTCGGCAACCTGCCGCCGGGATTGCCCGTGATCGTCTTTGCCTGCCAGAACTACGGCCAACGCGCCGGAAATCGGCGGAGGCTGCAACTGACGCTGCTGATGGTCGATAAGCGAACCGGCCGCGTGGCGTATCGCGACACCGTCGACGCCTCCCCGGGCCTCTTCCTCATGTCCGGCGACGCGGGGAAGAAGACCCTCGATCTGCAACTCCAGCAGCGGACGGTCACCCTGACCTTCACCGAGCAGCCCTGGCCATCGCCGGAATCCGAAAAAGAAACAACGAAGAAACCCCATGCGCTCCGCTCGCTGTTCAAGGCCCTGCAGGGAACCTCGCAGCGGATCATCGAGTCGCCCCTGGAGGAGGACGAGTGACGGCAAGCACTTTAAAGGAGCATCACATTCCACGTGTCGTTCGATCGAACGCCCCGCGATGGCAATCGCGGGGGACGGCGGCGGCTATTTCCACCCCTGGGATTGCCATCCCCGGGCGTTGTGACGACGACATCCTCACACTACTTTTCCATGAGCAACTATAACCGCAGCGGCATCCTTTTAATGCTCTTGATCGTGGCGGGAGGTTTTATTCCCCTTTCCGCCGCCGCCGCCACCGACGCCGACGTGCAGCGGGCCGTCGACCGGGGGCTGGAGTGGTTGGCAGCCCAACAGTCGCGGATGGGCCACTGGAACGCGGGCTACCAGCGCTATCCCACGGCGATGACCGCCCTAGCCGGCATCGCCCTGCTGGCCGAAGGCTCGACGACCACGCAGGGTAAATACTCCGCGAATATCCGCCGCGCGGTCGATTATCTCACCGAGCGGAGCCGGGCCAACGGACTGATCGGCGATCCGTTGCGGGACGACCGCTACACCTACGGGCACGGTTTTTCGATGCTCTTTCTCTCGCAAGTCCTCGGGGAAGAGGAGGACGAGGACCGCCGGCAGCAATTGATCGACGTCCTGGCCCGCGCCGTGGTCTTTTCAGGCCGGGCGCAGACCACGGCCGGCGGCTGGGGCTACGTCAGCGCCAAGGACGGCCACGATTTCGACGAAGGCTCGACCACCATCACCCAGGTCCAGGGCCTGCGGGGGTGCCGTAACGCCGGCATCCCCGTCCCCAAGGAAATAATCGATAAAGCCGTCACATACATCCAGAAATGCACCGGCAACGACGGCGGCGTACAGTACAATTCCAAGGGCGGCGGCGGCCGCCCCGCCATCACCGCCGCCGCGCTGGCCTGCCTGTTCAACGCCGGCGAGTACGACAACAAGTACGTCCCCAAGTTGCTGGATTACTGCTGCCGGCACCTCGACAATATTTCCAACCAGAGCTTCGGCCACTGGCACTACGCCCATTATTATTACGCCCAGGTGCTGTACCGCGAGGGCGGCAAAAAGTGGGAGGACTACCGCAAACGGATCTTCCAACAAATCGTCGCCGACGCCGGGCCCGACGGTTCGTGGAACCAAGGATACATCGGCACGGTGTACACCACCGCCATCAATCTCACGATCCTCCAACTGCCCAAGGCCGCCTTGCCCATTTATCAACGTTAATTCCGTAGGGTGCGTGCAACGCACCGAAATGTTGTGCATGTTTCATGGTGCGTTTCACGCACCCTACTTTTTCCAAACCCTTTCCCCGATAATCCCGCATGAACGAATCCTCGTTGAACCACCGTGACAACGCCGCCGTTGCAAAACTCAATTCCGCGCGGGAAAAAATTCTCGAGCAGCTCGGCCGGGTGATCGTCGGCCAGACCCAGGTCATCGAAGAGCTGCTGATCTCGTTGTTCAGCCGGGGGCACTGCCTGCTGGAAGGCGTGCCGGGCCTGGCCAAAACGCTGATGATCAGCACGCTGGCCCGGTCGCTGCACCTGAGCTTCAGCCGCATCCAATTCACTCCTGACCTGATGCCAGCCGACATCACTGGGACCGACGTGATCGAGGAGAACCGGGCGACCGGGGCCCGGGAATTCCGCTTTCTGGAGGGGCCGCTGTTCAGCCACGTGATCCTGGCCGACGAGATCAACCGCACCCCGCCGAAGACCCAGGCCGCCCTGCTGGAAGCGATGCAGGAGCGCCAGGCCACCGTGGGCCGGGTGCGCCATCCGCTGGCCGATCCGTTCTTCGTGCTGGCCACCCAGAATCCAATCGAACAGGAGGGAACCTATCCGCTGCCCGAGGCCCAGCAGGACCGCTTCATGTTCAAGGTCTTCGTCAAGTACCCGAGTTTTGTCGAAGAATTCGAAGTGGCTCGGCGGACGACCTCGCTGCAAACCGACGACGTGGCGGCGGTGCTCCAGGCGGAGGATATCGTCGGGCTGCAACGCATCGTCCGCGAAGTGCCCCTGGCCGATCACATCATCCGCTACGCCCTGGCGCTGGTCCGTCAAACCCGGGTCGGCGAGCCGGGGACGCCGGCATTCGTCAGCGATCAACTGGTCTGGGGCGCCGGTCCCCGGGCCGTGCAGTTTCTGCTGCTCGGGGCGAAGGCCCGGGCGCTGCTCCAGGGGCGAACCCACGTGACCGTGGCCGACGTCCAGGCCCTGGCCAAGCCGGTCCTCCGGCACCGCCTGGTGCTCTCCTTCACCGCCCAGAGCGAAGGCGTCGCCCCCGACGAGATCATCGACCGCCTGCTCGAGCAAACTCCCGCCCGCGAAGACGAACTGACCGCCGATCCGCGGTTCCAGAAGATGTTCGCGGTGTAAAGCCGGGAAAGGGTTTGTCGTTGGTCGTAGGCCGTTGATCGATCGCGACAAACGACAAACGACTATCGACCGACGACCCTCGACCAACGGAATCATGCCCGCCCCCGGACGCCACCTGACCGACGTCAAGCGATTCCTCGATCCCCAGGCGATCAAGCGGATCGCCCGGCTCGACCTCCGCGCGCGGACCGTCGTCGAGGGATTCCTCTCCGGCCTGCACCACAGCCCGTACTTCGGCCAGTCGGTCGAGTTCCGCCAGCACCGGCAGTACACCTACGGCGACGACCTGCGGTACGTCGATTGGAAAGTCTGGGCCAAGCAGGACCGCTATTACGTCAAGCAGTTCGAGGAGGACACCAACCTCCGCTGCACGCTGCTCTGCGACGTCTCCAACAGCATGCGTTACGGCGCGGGGCCTTTGAACAAATACGAATATGCCTGCACCATCGCGGCCTGCCTGGCGTACCTCCTGCTCCGGCAGCAGGACGCCGTGGGCTGCACGGCCTTCGACGACGCTCCGCGAATGCTCGTCCCCCAGCGGACCAAACGGAACCACCTGGACGCGATTCTCCAGGCCCTGGACAACTGCTCGCCGCGAAACAAGACCGACCTCTCGCAGATTCTCCGCAGCGCGGCGGAGAATTTCCCCCGCCGCGGCCTAATGGTCCTGATCTCCGACCTGCTGGTCGACCGCGAGGGACTGTTCCAGGGCCTGCGGCTGCTGCGGAGCCGCGGCCACGACCTGCTGGTCTTCCACGTCATGGACGACGACGAGTTGGATTTCCCCTTCAGCGGTCCCACCCGGTTCAACGACCTGGAGACGCCGGAGCACCTCCGCTGCAATCCCCGCGCGCTCCGCGAAGGATACCTGAACGCATTGAACGCCTATTTGGAAGAAGTCCGCCGCGGCTGCACGCGGCACCAGGTCGATTACCTCCTCCTGCGGACCCGCCAACCCTTGGACACCGCCCTGGCCGCATTCCTAAGCCACCGGCTGGGACGAGAGAGGGGATAGGGAAGAGGATATAGGGTGGAGGAGAGAGGCTTAATCAATTCCCCATTACCTATCACCCATTACCTATTGCCTATTACCTATTGCCTATTACCTACCACACATGCCCACTTTCCTTCACCCGCTGCTGCTTTGGGGACTGGCGATCGTCGCCGCGCCGGTGTTGATCCACCTGATCAACCTGCTGCGGCATCGCCGGGTGGACTGGGCGGCGATGGAATTCCTGCGGGTCAGCCGGAAGAAACACCGCACGTGGGTGCTCTTGAAACAATGGCTGCTGTTGTTGCTGCGGATGCTGGCCATTGCGGCGATCGTGCTGATCGTCGCCCGGCCGCTGTGGAAACGGCAGTGGGGCGGTCTTTTCGGAGAGCGGAAAACGCATCACATCGTCCTGCTGGACGACAGTTATTCGATGTCCGACCGCTGGGCCGACACCTCGGCGTTCGCCCGGGCCAAGCGGGTGGTCGAGCGGATCGGCGCCGAGGCCGCCCGGCAGGGCCAGGCGGAATTCACGCTGCTGCGGTTTTCGCGAGCTGCATACTCCCCTCTCCCTTTGGGAGAGGGGCCGGGGGTGAGGGCTGAGTTTTCAGAAAAAAGCCCAAGCTCCAGCCCTCACCCCAACCCTCTCCCAAAAGGTGAGGGAGTGCAACCCGACTTCCTCCGCGAACCGGCCGACAACGGCTTTCGGGAAAAACTGGACGCCGTGCTGCGGAAGATCGACGTTTCGCAGTCCGGGGCCGGGCCGGCCGAGACGCTCGTGACGCTGAACGAAGTCCTGGGCCAACTCGAAGACCGGCGGCGAATCTTGTATCTGATCTCCGATTTCCGCACGCGGCAATGGAACGATCCGGCGGAGGTGAAGAAACTGCTTGGGCGGTGGCAGGCCGCCGGGGCGGAGATCCATCTGGTCAATTGCGTCGACCGCGCCCGGCCGAACCTGACGCTGGCGTCGCTCGCGCCGGAAACGGGCATTCGGGCGGCGGGCGTGGGCTGGTTCATGGGCGTCGCCGTAACGAACAACGGCGCCGCGCCGGCCCGCAACGTGACGGTTTTCCTCGAGGAAGACGGCCGCCGGCGGCCCTCGGTCCAACTGGCCGAGATCCCCTCGGAGCGGACAGCCCGCACCCGGTTTTACGCGACTTTCTCCGCGCCCGGCTGGCACCGGATCACCGCGCGCCTGGAAAGCGACGCCGTGGAGGCGGACAACCAGTGGTTTTTCGCCTTCCGGCTGCCGTCCGACCTGCCCGTCCTCCTGATCGACGGCGATCTCCGGGCGCCCGACGCGCGGTTCCTGAAATGGCTGTTCGCCTCCGAGGGACTTGCCCGCACCGGGCTGCGGCCGGAGATCGAGTTGCCGCGGATCCTGGACCGCAAACCGCTGGCGGAGTACGCGGCCGTCAACCTGGCGAACGTCGACCGACTCGACACCGCGGCGGTCCAGGCCCTGGAAAACTACGTTCGCGAAGGCGGCGGCGCGGCGTTCTTCCTCGGCGAACCCTGCGAAACCGGGTTTTACAACCGGCAGCTCTACCGGAACGGCCGGGGCCTGTTCCCGTTGCCGCTCCGCGGCCCGGCCGAGTTGATCGTCGATCGCCTGGAGGTCGCCCCCGACGTGCAAACCGGAGAGCATTTCCTCTTCCGCAATTTTGCCAAATCGCGGAACAATTTCCTCCAGTCGGTCAACGTCCAGCGGTACTTTGCGTCGGCCGACGGCTGGGAACCGCCGGCCGACGGCTCGGTCCGCGTGCTGGCCCGGCTCCGCAACGGCGATCCCTTGATCGTGGAAAAACGCTTCGGCCGGGGCCGGGTGGTCGCCATGCTCTCCTCGCTGGCCCCGACGTGGAACGATTGGGCCACCAATCCCGGCGGCGCCATCGTGCTGCTCGATCTCCAAGGGTACCTATCGCAGGGCCGGACGCGAGACGTCCCGCGGCAGGTCGGAAGCCCCCTGGAAGTGGTTCTCGATCCGGCCCGCTACCGGCCGCAGGTTACGTTTGTCGTCCCTCGATCGCCCCGATCGACAAAAATGACGACGATCCCCGTCGATGCCGTCGCCTCCAAAGGGGGAAAACTGTCGGCCGTGCTGCCGGACGCCGGGCGGAGCGGTTACTACGAAGCGCAACTGAAGGAGATCGGCGGCGGCGAGGAAACCCAGCTCTACGCCTACAACGTCGATCCCGCCGAAGGAAACCTCGCGGTCGTCGATCAACCGGGATTGGCCCAACGGCTCCAAGGCCTGAATTACCGATACGCCCCGGCCGGGCTGTTCCAAACAAACGACCGTGCCGTCCAGGGCGATCGACTCTGGGAACTGATCCTCTATCTGCTGATCGCCTTATTGATCGGCGAGCAGCTCCTCGCCTGGTCGGCAAGCTATCATCCGCGTTCCGTAGGACAGGTTGGCAACCTGTCCCACATTTCGCCGGGAGGTGCGCCATGACCGGCGGGACGCTGCTGATGGCCGACGGCGCGGTGCGGACCACGTTTACGTGGGAGCGGATCCAGTCGAACGCCGATTGGGTGCTGCCGATCGGCGTTTGCATTGCGATCCTGCTCTTCGTACGGTGGCTGTACCGCCGCGACGCGGTCGAACTGCACCCGCTGCTGGGCTGGCTGCTGACGCTGCTGCGGACCGCCGTTTTCCTCGGGCTGCTGGTCCTTTTCCTTCAGCCCCAGTGGCGCCGGGAACGCGAGATCGTGCAAAACTCCCAGACCGTGCTGCTGGTCGATACCAGCCTGAGCATGGAACTGCACGACACCGCCGCCGGCCCGGTCCTGGATGCACCTGCAAAAACCAACGCCCCGCGGGAGCGTCCTCTGGGGGAAAAAGAACCATCATCCACCCCCGGAACCGCCGTCCCGGGGCGTTCCTCGGAGGCCAAGACGCCGATCAACGCTAGTCGCCTGGGGCAGGTTGCCGTCATGCTGGAAGATTCCGATTTCCTGGAACAACTCCGCCGCACGCACGACGTAAGCGTTTTTCAGTTCAACAACGATCTCCTGGCCGACTGCTCGGTGACTTTGGGAAAACGTAATTCGGCGGCGGGAGAAGACAACTCCCTCTCCCTCCGGGAGAGGGTCGGGGTGAGGGCGGAAGATAAAAAAGCCACAATAAGCCCTCACCCTAGCCCTCTCCGGGCACCACGCAGTGGTCGGGGAGAGGGAATTAATTGGGCGAAGGTCCTTTCCCCCTCGGGCAGTGAGACGCGGATCGGCCAGGCGTTGCAGCAGTTGCTAACCGGCCAGCGTGGGCAAAAGCCGGCCGGGATCGTCCTCTTCAGCGACGGCGGCCAGAACGCCGGGATCTCGCCCGACGCCGCGGTCGCCCTGGCCCAAGAGATGAAAATCCCGATCTTCACGGTCGGCTTGGGTTCCGACAAGCAACCGGTCAACGTCTACGTCAGCGACCTGGCAATGCCGGCCCGGGCGTATCCCGGCGACCGCTACACCCTAACCGGATACCTCCAGGCCCAACGCCTCGGCGGCCAATCGGTGACGGTCGAGGTCCTCTCCCGTCCGTCCGGCGGTCCCCAAAGCGAAGCGGGGACGGGAACGCTGTTGGACTCGCGGCAGGTCATTCTCGGCGGCGACGGCGAGGTACTGCCCGTGGTCTTCGAACTGATGCCCGAGGAAACCGGCCGCCGGACGATCTGTTTCCGCGTTCGGCCGCCCCCGGGCGACCAGTCGGCCGCCGACAACTTCCGCGAAGACGAAATCGAGATCGTCGCCCGCCGGAACCACGTGCTGCTGTTTGCCGGCGGCCCTACGCGCGATTACCAATTCCTCCGCTCGCTCTTAAGCCGCGACCACGCGATCAAACTCGACGTCTTCCTGCAGACGGCGCAACCCGGCGCTTCGCAGGAAGGGAACCTGCTGAGCGACTTTCCCGCCACCCGGGAGGAAATGTTCGATTATGACTGCCTGGTCGCGTTCGACCCCGACTGGCAGAAACTCTCCTCCGAACAGGTCACGCTGCTGGAAAGCTGGGTGGCGGAGCAGGGCGGCGGCCTGATCGTCATCCCGGGACCGATCCACACCGGCGGGAGCATCGGCGGTTGGACGCAGAATCCCGCCCTCCGGGCGATCCGCAATCTGTACCCGGTCGAGTTCCCGCGGCGGCTCTCGATCCTGGAGAGTCCGTCCACCGCGGCCGACGATCCCTACCCGCTGGACTTCACCCGCGAGGGCCAGGAGGCCGATTTCCTCTGGCTGGGCGACTCGGCGTCGGCCGCCCGGCGGGCCTGGGCGGATCTCCCGGGTGTGTTCAGCTTCACGCCGGTACGGGGCCCCAAGCCCGGCGCCACGGTCTACGCCCGGTTGTCCGATCCGCGGATCGGCGCCGGCCCGGACGGCCCGGTGTACTTTGCCGGCCAGTTTTACGGATCGGGGAGCGTGTTCTACCTCGGCAGCGGCGAGATGTGGCGGCTCCGCGCCGTGGACGAAACGTATTTCGAGCAGTTCTACACCAAGCTGATCCGGCACGTTTCGCAGGGCCGGCTGCTGCGCGGCTCGACCCGCGGCGTGCTGCTGGTCGGCCAGAACCGCTACCTGCTGGGCAACGCGGTGGAAGTCCGCGCCCAACTGACCGACGCCCGGCTGCAACCCTTCCGGGCGCCCAGCGTCCCCTTACAGGTCGCCGGCGAGGACGGCGCCGTACAGACGGTCCCGTTGCAGTCCGATCCGAGTCGGGCCGGCGCCTACCGGGGCCAGTTTCCCGCCCTGCACACGGGAACCTACCGCCTGGAACTGGCCGTGCCCGAGAGCAACAACGAGCGGCTCATCCGCCGCGTCCACGTTTCGATGCCCGAATTGGAACGGGAGCGTCCCCAGCGCAACGACGCCCTGCTGGGCCGTATCGCCCAGACCACCGGCGGTAAATACTTCGTCGGAATCCCCGCCATTTTCGATTCCTCAATGCCCCTGGCCGCGCAACTGCCCGATCTGACGACGACGATCACCCAAACCGACGACGCCGACCCGAAACTCGAAGAGCCGTGGCTCCGGACCATTATGATCGTCCTCTGCAGCCTGTTGTGCCTGGAATGGTTGATCCGCCGCCTGCTGAAACTTGCATGAGTGAGTTAATGATTAAGAATCAGCAAACAGTTTATGTAGAAAATAGCCGGCGGCTAACAGCCGCCGAGTAAAATATGAATTCCCGCGGCGGCTGTTAGCCGCCGGCTATTGAACACGATATTTTTTAAACCGATTCATGGCCACGGCATCGTTGAAAAACCGGCGCGAACTCGATCCCGCGATCACGACGCGGCTGACGTCGCTCCGCCGGCGGATCCGGCAGTACGTCTGGGCCGAGGGGATCGCGTTGGCGGTGACGTGGCTCGGCGCGGCCTTCTGGCTCAGCCTGGCGGCCGATTGGTTCTTCGAGCCGTCGGTCCCCGTGCGGCTGTTGATGCTCGCGGCGCTCTTCGGCGTCTTGGCTGCGATCATCGTTAAGCGGCTCGGCCGCAGGGCCTTTGTCCGCCTGGCCGAGGGCAACCTGGCCATGCTGCTCGAACGCCGTTTCCCCCAACTCGACGACAGCCTGCTGACGGCGGTGGTCTTATCACATCGGGAACCGGATCCCTCCGATTGCGATCCCCAAATGCTCGACGAAACCCGGCGCGAAGCGGCCCGGCGGATCCAGTCGGTCTCCGTCGGGGCCGTGTTTAATCTCCAGCCGTTGCGGCAGGGCGTTCTGGCGGCGCTGTTGATGACGCTGAGCGTGACGCTGTTTGCCGTGATTTTCCCGGCGTCGTTCGGCGTGTGGTCGCGGCGGACGCTGGCCCTGGCCGATCAGCTTTGGCCGCGGTTGGTGCACCTGGAGATCGACGGCTTTCCCGGGGGCGTGCGGAAGGTCGGCCGCGGCAGCGACGCCGAGATCACCGTCCGCGCCGAGGCCCGTAACCACAAGATCCCCCCGATGGTCCAAATCCGCTTTCGCGATCCGAACGGCGGACGCAGCCAGGTGACGATGGATCGCATCGGCCGGATCGATCCCCGGAAAGACGCCTATCAATCCTTCACCTACACCCGGCGGAACCTCTTGGCCCCGCTCCGCCTCGACGTCTTCGGCGGCGACGACGCCCTGCGCGATCTCCGGCTGGAGGTGGTCGAGAATCCGACGATCCGCGACTGGTCGCTGCGGTGCGCCTTTCCGGCGTACCTGGGCCGGCCGCCCCGCACCCTGCCGGCAACGGGCGTCGTGCCGCTGCCCCAAGGCGCCCGGGTCACGGTCCGCGCCACGGCCAACAAGGACCTCGTCGGCGTCCAGGTCGATACGGTCGTCGACGGAAAGGCCGTCGATCCGCCGCGCGTCATCACCGGCAACGCCCTCGGCTCCGACCGCCGGAGCTTTACGTTTACCCTGCCCGTCCTGAACAAGGACACCACGTTGCTGTTTACCCTCTCCGACGCCGACGGGATCAAGAGCCGCGAGCCGGTTCGGTTGGACCTGGCGGCCGTGGCCGATCAGCCGCCGCAAGTGGCCGCCCAGTTGGACGGCATCGGCACGGCGATCACCCCCCTGGCCCGAGTAGCGGTCGCCGGCCGCGCGACCGACGATTACGCCCTGGATCGGCTCTGGTTCGAATGCCAGATCGACGAAGGGACCCCGAAAAAGGCGGCGGTCCGCACCCTCGACCGCCGCCCGGCGGAATTCCCCCTCGAGGGACTCGCCCTGGAGGTCGAACCGTTCCACCTCCGGCCGGGCCAGAAATTTTTTGTCAGCCTGAGGGCCTCGGACAGGTGCGATTTGAAGAAGACGCCGAACGTCGGCGGCAGCGATCGCTGGCTGTTGGACGTTGTCACTCCCGAGCAACTCCTCGCCATGCTCGAGGCTCGGGAACTGGTCCTCCGGCAGCAGTTCGAAAAAATCATCCGCGAGACGACCGAAACCCGCGACTTGCTGGCCCGCTGGGAGTCGGCCGATTCGGAACGGACCCAGCCGGCCTTGGGCGCCGAGCCTGGCGAGCAGCCCGACGCCTCGCCCGAACGGCGGCTCGACCGGCAGTCGTTCTCCCTCGGCCGGGCGATCACGAACTGCCGCAAGAATGCCTCCGAGACCCTCGGGCTGGCCGATTCTTTCGACGACGTCCGTAAACAACTGGTCAACAACCGGCTGGACACCGAAGAATTAAAAGAGCGGCTGGAGCGGCGAATCGCCGATCCCCTGCGGACCATCGCCCGGGAGTCGTTCCCCGAACTGGATCGGCGGCTGGAGCGGTTCCAAACCGCGCTGGAGCAGAAATCGCTCCCCACGGCGGACTGCCGCCGCCAGGCCTGGGAACAAGCCGACGCCGTCCTGCTGGCCATGCAAAAGGTCCTCGACCGGATGCTGCAACTGGAGAGCTACCACGAGGCCGTGGAATTGCTCCGTGAGATCATCCAACTCCAAGAGCAACTCCACCGCCGGACCGAAGCGCGGCAGAAGCAGAAACTCAAGGACTTGCTTAAGGAGTAAAAGAGAAAATTAAAACCGTGTACCCCCGGCACTTGTGCCGAAACTGTTAAATCTCAAATTTCAAATGTGACATCAACGCCCCGCGACGGCGGTCGCGGGGGTAGAGAAAATCCCCAGCCACCATCCCTCCCGCCCTAATAGCGGGTAAAATAGAGATATGCAACGTTTTCTTTCACTTCCATCGATCCTCGTGGCGGCCCTGCTACTTAGCGGCAGTGCCGGTTGGGGCGCGGGGCCGCCGCCGGCCGGCGGGGCGCCCGAGGCCGCGGAGAAAGCAACCCCGCCCGGCCCCGCCGAGCAGCTCTCCGCCGAGCAGCAGCGGATCGCCGAGAAGTTCCGCCGCCTCGAGCAGGTGCTGGCCCGGATGAAGGAGCTGTCCGCCGGCGCCGATCCCCGCCGCGCCGCCCTGCTGGAAAAGGCCTATAAGCAGAGCAAGAATGATCTGATCGACGTTCAATTTGAAACCCTCGTCACGTTGCTGAAAAACGATCAGATCGCCCGCTCGCTGAAAAATCAAGCCGACTTGGAAGGGGACTTGAAATCGCTCTTGGACTTGCTGATGAGCGAGAACCGGTCCAAGCGGATCGCCTCGGAAAAGGCCCGGATCCGCCAATACCTGCGGGAACTGAACACGATCATCCAGCGGGAAAAAGACGTCCAGGGCCGGACCGCCGGCGGCGACGACGCCAAGCGGCTTGCCCGGGAGCAGGGGGATATCGCCCAAAAAACCGGAGAGCTGTCAAAAACCATCAAGAATCAGGAAGAAGGAAAAGCAGAAGGCGGAAAGGGGAAGACGGAAGAATCGAAAGCAGACGGAGGAAAACAAAAGGGAGAAGGGGAAAAGGCGAAGGGCCAAGGAAAAGAGAGCAGGGGCGGCAGTCCGAGTTCCGGCAAAGGCCAGGGGGAAAAGTCCGAAGAGGCCGCGCCGCCGGAGGGTCATCCCGCCCGCCAGCGCCTCGACGCCGCCCGCCGGCGCATGCAGGAGGCCGAGCAAAAACTCCGGAAGGCCCAGCGCGAAGGCGCCGCGAACAAACAGGAGGAAGCCCTCCGGGAACTCGAACAGGCCAAGGCGGAATTCGAGCGGATCCTCCGGCAACTCCGCGAGGAGGAGATCGGGCGGATGCTGGTCCTGCTGGAAGCCCGGTTCCGGAAGATGCTGGAAATGCAGCAAGACGTCTACGAAGGCACCCTTCGGCTGGACAAGGTCCCCGCCGCCCAGCGGACCCACAACCACGAGATCGAGGCCAGCCGCCTGAGCAACAAGGAGCTGCAAATCGTCGTCGAGGCCGACAAGGCCCTGCTGCTGCTGAAGGAGGACGGCACCGCGGTCGCCCTGCCCGAAGCCGTCGAGCAGATGCGCGACGATATGCAGCAGGTGGTCCACCGGCTGGCCCAGGTCAAGGCCGACGCCTTCACCCAGTCGATCGAGCAAGACGTCATTTCGGCGCTGGATGAGATCATCAACGCCTTGAAGAAGGCCCAAAAGGAATCCGCCAACCGGAACCGGCCGCCGCGGTCGTCTCCCTCCGGCAACCCCGCCGACGAGCCGCTGGTCGATACGCTTGCCGAACTCAGGATGATCCGCGCCCTGCAAATGCGCGTCAACCGCCGCACCCTCCGCTATGGAAAACTCATCAGCGGCGAGCAGGCCGAGAACGCCGACCTGATCGACGCCCTGAAACGCCTCGCCGAACGGGAGCGAAAAATTTACCGCGTAACGCACGACCTGCAATCGGGGAAGAACCAATGAAGTGGTCATCAACTCACAGCCGCTTGCGGCCAAGAGCGCGTCCGTTAATTGGTCCCCTCTCCCTTTGGGAGAGGGTTAGGGTGAGGGCAAGCGGTGCAGATACGGCCATTTTTTCAGATTTATTGAGCCCTGCATTGCCAATGAACCGTTCCACGGCCAAAAAACCAGCAAACTCGGCTGGAACAGCCGTGTTTGCGGTTGAACCACGATCATTGGCTGCATCGGCATCAATAACTGCCACGAGGCCCTCACTCCCTGCCCCTCTCCCAAAGGGAGAGGGGAGATTTTCAAGACACGCTCTTGGCAAGATCGCGTCTTGCCTCCCGATCCTGGCCTTGCTGCTCGGATTGTCAGGCCCGGCCTCCGCCCAATCTCCCGGCGGAGCGCCCGGCGATTACGCCTGGCAGCCGACTCCGGTCGAGAAGGTCAAGGCACGGGCCTTCGCCTGGCTGGATGAAAAACGGGCCGATCCCCTAATCAAAACCAAGGCCCAAGAACTCTGGGCAAACCTGCCGCAACCGGCGGCGGAAGAGGAGATTCTCGACCGCTTGGTGCGGATCTTCGCCCTGGCCGACGCGGAGGCCGAAAAGCTCGTTGCCTTGTGCTCCCGGCCGCCGGATAGTCCGATCCTGCCGCCGCAACAGTGGCTCCACGAGACCCGGACTGCTCCGTTTGCCGCCCGAAACCTGCGGCTGTACTACGCCCGCTGGCTGGTGCAAAACAACTATTTCGACGAGGCGCAGACGGAACTGGACGGCTTGGAAGCCGGCGACGTGGCCGCCCCGGCCACTCTCCTGTTCTATCAAAGCGCGGTCTCGCTGAAGTTGCTGGATCGGGACACGGGCTTGCGGACCCTCGACCAATTGCTTGCCGGTCCCCCGTCGTCGCCCCGGCGTTACGCAACCGTCGCCAAGTTGATGCACGCGGACTTGCAGGATTTGGAAGAGGATTCGCTCGATCACATCTCCCGGCGGATGGAGGACATCGGCCGCCGGATGGACCTGGGCCGGGCGGGAACCAAGGTCCGCCGCCTGGAGGACGGCGTCATCGAGTCGTTGGACAAACTGATTAAAAAACTGGAGGAGGCGCAACAACAGCAATCGTCGTCGAACAGCGGCAACAACCTCCGCCCGGATCGTCCCGCCGCCGACAGCCGGTACATGGCGGGCAAAGGACCGGGCCGGGTGGAGAAGAAAGCCGTCGGCGACCGGAGCGGCTGGGGCGACCTGCCGCCGAAGGAGCGCGAGGAGGCCCTGCAGCAAATCGGCCGCGACTTCCCCGCCCATTACCGCGACGTGATCGAAGAGTATTTCAAACGGCTCGCCTCCGAGGAGAATCCCTAATGGTTGGCCCAATTGTAATAGATGGGTGCCATGCCCACGCTTGCGTGGGCATGTAGATGAGTTTTCCGGTACTTCACATGCCCACGCAAGCGTGGGCATGGCACCCAAAATTGAAAAATTCAGCTTAAAAACACGCAATGATTATTCCAGTTCTTACCTTCCTGCTGCTCGGCGCCGCCCCGGCGTATGACGTCCAGACCCTGGACGGCCGGACGCTCCGCGGAACGATCACGTCGCTCCGCAGCGGGGAACTGACGCTGGAAACGGCCGAGGGACCGCTGACGTTGAATATGGACGCCTTGCAGGAACTGACTTTGCAAGCGCCGGCTCCGCCGCCCCAAACGCCGAAAATGCTCGTCTCGCTCGTCGACGGTTCGGTGCTGGCGGCCGAGGAATATACTTCCGAAAAAGGCCGGGCGAAGATCGTCCTTGCCGGCGGGCAATCGCTCGAAATGCCGATCCGGGCGGTCCGGGCCGTGCAGCTCCGGCCTGAAGACGACGGGTCCGACGATTGGGCGAAAATCCTCGCCGCGCCGACCTCCGCCGACCTGCTGGTAGTCCCCACCGAAGCGCAACTCGACGCGCACCCGGGGATCCTCCACGACGTGACCGGGCAGGTCGTGCACTTCGATCTCGACGGGGAAGACCTGCCCGTCAAGCGGGCAAAAGTCCGCGGATGGATTTACCACCATCCCGCCGACGAAACCCTCCCCGCTCCGCGGGGATTTCTGACCGACGCGGCCGGCTCGAAATGGGCTGTCGCCGCGTTGAAACTCAAGAAACAACTGCACTGGACCACTCCCGCCGGAATTTCGTCCACCGCCCCGCCGGGCAACCTGGTCCGGCTCGATTTGAGCCTGGGAAAAATCATCTATCTGAGCGACTTGCGTCCCGAGTCGGAGATCTGGACGCCGTTTTTCGGCGGCGACAAGCCCCTGCCGGCACGCCGGCGGTTCTTCGCCCCGCGGAAGGATAAAAATTTCGAGTCCGAGTCGCTACGGATCGCCGGAAAAAGCTACCGCAAGGGCTTGGCGCTGCACGCCCGCACGGAGCTGGTCTACCGGCTGCCCGACGGATTTCATCGGCTGAAAGCCGTCGCGGGCATCGACGACGCGATCCGCCCCCAAGGCAACGTCCGGCTCGTGATCCGCGGCGACGGAAAGGTCCTTTGGGCGGAAACCGTCACCGGCGCCGATCCGCCCCGGCCGCTGGAACTCGATGTCTCCGGCCTACGGCGGCTGACGATCCTCGTCGACTTCGGCAACCACCTCGGCAGCGGCGATTACCTGGACCTCGGCGACGCAAGGATTACCAAGTAATCAAGAAAACGGCCTTCCATTTATCAAATCTCAAATCCCAAATTTTCAATCTCAAATATGACCTCAACGCCCCGGGACCGCGGTCCCGGGGTTAAAAGTAGAGTGTATCGCACCCCCGCGATTGCCATCACGGAGCGTTGGAATTTGTACCATGAATACTCTGGTCATCCATTAGTTAAATATATGCAGTTTCGCTACATTCTGATCCTATTATTTGCCTCGGCCATGACACTCCCGGCCTCCGCCGCTCCCGACGCGGCGGTCCTGGAAATCGAGGCCCGGCGGGTGGCAACGATCGACCGGATCAAGCCCGCCGTGCTGGCGATCTTCGACGCGTCGGGGCGGGGCGGCGGCTCCGGCGTGGTCATCTCGCCCGACGGCTTCGCCCTGAGCAACTTCCACGTCGCGGCCCCCTGCGGCCCGGCGATGAAGTGCGGCATGGCCGACGGAAAAGTGTACGACGCCGTCGTCGTCGGACTGGATCCGACGGGCGACGTGGCGCTGCTGAAGCTCTTCGGCCGCGACGACTTTCCCGCGGCGACGCTGGGCGACAGCGACGCGCTGCAACTCGGCGACGAAGTCTTCGCCCTGGGAAATCCCTTCCTGCTGGCCACCGACCTCCAGCCCACGGTCACCTGTGGCATCGTTTCCGGCCTGCGGCGCTATCAGTATCCCGCGGGCACGTTTCTCGAATACACCGACTGCATCCAAACCGACGCCTCGATCAACCCGGGCAACTCGGGCGGACCGCTGTTTGATGCCGACGGCCGGCTGGTGGGGATCAACGGCCGGGCGAGCTTCGAAAAGCGCGGCCGCGTCAACGTCGGCGCAGCCTATGCCATTTCCATCAACCAGATCAAGAACTTCCTCGGACAGCTCCGCAGCGGGCGGATCGTCGATCACGCCTCGCTGGGGGCGACCGCCGCCGGCGCCGAGGGCGGCGCGGTCGCCGTCACCGATATCCTTGAAACCTCCGACGCCTTCCGCCGCGGACTCCGTTACGACGACGAAATCGTCCGGCTGGCCGGCCGCGAAATCACCACCGCCAACGGCCTGAAAAACGTCCTGGGCATCCTCCCCGCCGGCTGGCGCGTCCCCTTGAGTTACCGCCGCGACGGCCGGCGTTTCGACGTCCTAGTCCGGCTGCCCCGCCTGCACGGCAAGGAAGAATTGCTGAAAGCCGCCCGGGCGAAACCGCCGGAGACGCCGATGCCCCTGCCGCCGCCGGACCGGAAACCGAAAGACCGCAAGACGCCCCCGGACCAATCCAAACCGCCGATCCCCGTTCCGAAAAAGGCCAGCGCCCTCAAGCCGCCGGCGCCCATGCCGCCGGTGGTCAAACAACATTACGAGGAAAAACGGGGATTCGCCAATTATTATTTCAACCGCAGCGAACAACAGCGCCTCTGGCGGGCCTGGAACGGATCGTGCAACCTGGCCGGGCAAAACGGCGTCTGGACGCTCGCCGGCCTCCTGGGCGACGGCGTCACGTATCAACTCGAATTGGCCGACGACCAAATCACGCTGAAGTTGCCTTCCCAAACGTATCAATGGATCCCTCGCGACAATCTCGCGGAGGGTCTTACGCCGCGCGACGGACTGCTGGCGGCAATCTACTTATGGCGCCGCCTGGCCGTCGAAGGTTTCTCGCGGTTCGGCGGCGTCTATTACCTCGGCACGGCCCCCTTGCCGGGACACGAGGGCCTGGTCGACGTCCTGGTCGGCTCGTACAAGGGCGTCGAAGGACATTTTTATTTCGATCCTCAAGGAGGCCAACTGCTCGCGCTGGAGATGTTCCCGGAGGAAAACGACGATCCCTACGAAATCCGGTTCTCCGAATACCGCGACGTCGACGGCCGAAAGCTCCCCGGCCGGCTCGAAGCCCTCCGCGGCGACGTGCCGCTCAGCACGCTGACGGTCTCCGAGTACCGCTTCGGCAAGCCGCGGCAAGAAGACGCGGGAAAAGGGGGTGGAAAATGAGGAAAATTCATTGCAATTTGAAATGGTTTTTATTTTTGACGTTATTCTCCTTCACTCCGCCGCTCCTCGCCGCTCCCCCTTACCCGCTGGCCGCCGTCATCGACCAGGTGCAGACGAAGCTCGTCAAGCTCTATGGGGCGGGCGGAGTCCGCGGATTGGAGCCGTATCAAAGCGGAATCCTCATCTCGTCCGAGGGCCATATCCTCACGGCGTTCAGTTCGGTGCTGGACACCGACGACCTGTCGGCCGTGCTCTGGGACGGGCGGAAGTTCACCGCCGCGCTGCTGGGCGCCGATCCCCGGCTGGAGGTCGCGCTGTTGAAGATCGACGGCAAGGACCTCCCCTGCTTCGATCCGTCCCGGGCGGCGACGGCGGCACCGGGCACGCCGATCCTGGCACTGAGCAACCTCTTCAACGTGGCCGCCGGCGACGAGCCGGCCAGCGTGCAGCACGGCATCGTCTCGGCGGTGGCCGACTTGCAGGCCCGGCGGGGCGTGTTCGAAACGCCCTTCCGCGGCCCGGTCTACGTCCTCGACGTGGCCACGAACAATCCCGGCGCGGCCGGCGGGGCGCTGGTCGACTGCCGCGGCGAGCTGCTGGCCATGCTGGGCAAGGAACTCCGCAACGCCCAAAACAACACTTGGCTCAACTACGCCCTGCCGATGGCGGAACTCCGGCCCTCGATCGAGGCCATCCGCTCCGGCAAGATCGTCGTCCGGCGGGAGGACGATCCGCGGAAAAAACCACAGCGCCCCCTGTGCCTGGAGGCCCTGGGCCTGACACTCGTCCCTGACGTCGTGGAGCGGACTCCGCCGTACGTCGATGCGGTCCGTCCCGGCTCGCCCGCCGCCCAGGCCGGCCTGCGTCCCGACGACTTGGTCATACTCCTCGGCGATCGGTTGATCACCTCGTGCCGGACGCTCCGGGCCGACCTGGAATACATCGATTCCGCCGACCCGATCCGGCTGACCGTCCTCCGCGGACAGGACTTGATCGACGTGGAGCTCCGCGCCGATGAAGCGAGGTAGAATCATGGATATTTCAAATTTCAAATTTCAAATTCCAATTTACAATCTGATATTTGCTTTTTGCATACTCCTCCCCCTCACCGCCCCCGCCCAGGACCTTCCCGCCCTGGAGCAGCAGGCCTTCACCGCGGCGGTCGATCGCGTGGCGCCTTCGGTCGTTCAGATCGAGACCGTCGGCGGCCGCGAGCAGGTGGAAGGCATGTTGTTCGGCTCGGGCCCGACCTCCGGCCTGATCGTCGATCCGGACGGTTACATCGTCTCCAGCGCGTTTGGACTGAGCAACCAACCGGCGTCGATCCTCGTCCGCCTCCCCGACGGAACCCGGAAACCGGCCCAATCCGTGGCCGCCGATCACGCCCGGATGCTGGTCCTGCTGAAAATCAAATCCGACCGGCCGCTGCCGGTGTGCGAAATCGCCCCGCAGAAGGGGATGCGCGTCGGGCAATGGGCCATCGCCATCGGCCGGACCTTCTCGCCCGAACGGCCAAACTTTACCGTGGGGATCCTGAGCGCACTCGATCGGATCTGGGGAAAGGCGATCCAGACCGACGCCGCCGTCTCGCCCAACAACTACGGCGGGCCGCTGGTCGATATCCACGGCCGGGTGCTGGGCGTCCTAGCCCCCCTCTCGCCCGAGTCGGCCGACGAGCTGGCCGGCGTCGAGTGGTACGACTCGGGCATCGGATTCGCCGTCCCCGCCGAGCACGTCCTGCGAATCCTGCCCCGGCTGAAAAAAGGCGAGGATCTCCGGCCCGGCCTGGCCGGTTTCAGCCTCAAGGCCAAGAACCTCTACACCGGCGACGCCGAGATCGCCGCCTGCCGGCCCAAGACGCCCGCCGCCGAGGCCGGACTGAAGCCCGGCGACGTGATTCTCGAAATCGATGGTCGAAAAATCTCCCGCGCGGCCGAGGCCAAACAGCAGATCGCCCGCCATTACGCCGGCGACGTGCTCGACTTCGTCGTGCTCCGCGGCAAGGACCAGCTGAAAAAGTCCGTCACGCTCACCGACAAGCTCGAACCGTACCAACACCCCTGGCTGGGCATCCTGCCGCGGCGCGACGCCGACACCCACGGCGTCGCCGTCCGCCACGTCTTCCCCGACGGCCCTGCCGCCAAGACCCAAATCCGCGCCGGCGACGTCATCACTTCCCTCAATGGCCAACCGGTCACCAACCGCGAAGAACTCCTGGATGCCCTTGCGTCCCTCTCGCCGGGCGACGAAGTGGAAATCGAGATCCGGCACGCCGAAAAACGCCCCGGGATGGCAATCCCGGGGGGAAAAACCGAGAAACGAAAACTGAAGCTGGGCTTCCTCCCTCCTCCCCTGCCCCCAAAATCCCTGCCGCCGGCGCACGAGCCGCCCGCGGCAAAAACCGACGAGGACCCGCCCACCGGCGTCGTGCCGCTGAAAGTGGCGGAATTCGCCAACCAGGCCAACGCCTACGTCCCGCCCGGCTGCCGCGCGTCGATCCCCCACGGCGTCGTCTTATGGCTCGACGGGCCGGGCGGCGACGACTGGGTGGAACTGCTCAAACGTTGGAAGCCCCTCTGCGACGCGCACGACCTGATCTTCGTGGCCCCGAAACCGACCGATCACGGTAAATGGTCGCCGCTGGAGCTGCCCTACCTCCGGAAACTGCTCCTTCAAATCATGGACCAATACCCGGCCGACCCCCTGCGGATCGTCGTGGCGGGCCGAGGCGGCGGCGGGCGAATGGCCGCGCGGCTGGCGTTCCGTACGCCGGCATTAATCCCGGGGCTTGTCCTGCTCGACACATCACCAACCGACACGCCCCCGGAGAACGATCCTCGCCACCGGCTCTCGGTCTATTGGGCCACGGCCAAGAACTCCCCGTCCTCCTGGGCGGCGGCCCAAGGCATCAAGGAGTTGCAGCAGCGGAAAATCCCTCTGACGGTAAAAGACCTGGGCGAAGTCCCCCGCCCGCTGACCCCCGCCGAATGGTCCGATCTGGCCCGCTGGATCGACGCCCTGGACCGGATGTAATATCTCGTCGTTCGTTCGTCGTTAGTCGTTGGTCGAAAACGGCAAACGACCCATAACATTCGCCTAACGACCAACCACCAACGACCAACGAAAATGCGGCGTCACGTCCTCGGCATCCTGGCCCTCTTGTCGCTTCTCGGCGCGGTGTGTCTGTGGCTCTGGCCGCAAGGTCCCGGCGCCGCGCCGTGGGAGGCGGGCTGCTGGCGGATCTCGATCCTCCTGAGCGTCATCTGGCTCGCCTACCCCAACATCCGCCGCCTCTCCCCCTGGTTCTGGCTCCTCTTCCCCGTCCTCCTCCTCCTGCTCGTCTGGCGCCCGCGTTGGTTCTTGTTCCTGATCCCGCTGCTCCTGCTCATTGCAATGCTACGCCCCCGCATGAAGGATCATGCCCTCCGCCCGCCAAGAGACGGTTAGGAACTGAAAACAATAACTTACCGACACAGTTGCCTTTCGCTCCGCGAAAGTACATGTTTTCGCTCTGTGAAAGTCTTCGTAGGGTGGGACGAACGGAGTGAGTCCCACCAAATGCCGCGAAAAACGCACGGTGGGACTGCGCTGCGCTTGTCCCACCCTAAGCGGCCGTCCAATAATAACTCCCCTCTCCCTTTGGGAGAGGGGCAGGGGGTGAGGGCGATTGCAACCGACAAAACACGAAGTT
>JAFGPV010000018.1 GCA_016936015.1 Pirellulales bacterium | reverse complement strand
TTGATGTCCCAATCGTTATTGGCGCTGCCGGTCCAGGTGACGACCGCGGCGGGAGCATTCGATGCCCACAAAAACATCATGAAAAAAATAAGCAGCCAGTCCCTGACGTTTGTTTTCCTCCGATCGAGTGACACAGTCATGAAGCACCTCAAAAAAAAGAAGAAGGCAAGATACAAACAAGCAACGCAAAAGGCCTCGGCTTCTCTGCTCCGCAGGGGCTTTGCGGCGGATGCCGGTGCACGAGCCGCTCGGCCCCCTTTCTCCACAGTGCTGCCTCCATCTTCAGAAAATGAGGTGAATAGGAATGAAGGTTGGAAACTTGGCATGAAAATTTCCCACGCGAAACATTTAAGTTTTGGGGGGAATTGTGAAAACCTTGTGTTAAAATGCCGGCGTTTTTCCTGAAAACTCAAATTGGCAGGGCCAACTTCATCAATCCGGGAAAGATATCTAACAATTCTTAACCAAAGCCCGTCTTTTACTATACTCATGGAGTCTGATAATTGGAAGAACAATGTCCCCTTGTTTTAAGACAATATTGCCTACCCTCGTTTTGCCTTTTAAGACGCCGTGGATTACGCAAAAGAGTTCGTGAAATACGCGATATATTTGTGAAAATATGCGTTATTCCAGAAAAACTGCGCCGGTGGAATGGAGATTTTTCGGGTGTGAGGCGAGACACTGAAAACAATTGTATTAAGACAGTTTTCACCCTTTCCGGAGAGGCATTTTCCACTTCCCGCAGACCATCTGCTTCCTTCGAGAAAGCCGCTTGATTATGATCTTTTGTTAGGAGCTGTTTCCATGGCCGAACGCCTTTATCACTATCTCCCGGTCAACGATCAAGCCATGAAGTGGGGAATCTACGTGACGGGAGCGGGTCGATCCGTGATCCATCCCGGCGAGACCTCTCTTCCGCGAGGACACCCCCCGCTGTACCACTTCGAGTGGCGCCGTGGACGGACCCTGCCGGAGTTCCAGTTGATCCTGATTTCCGACGGACAAGGAATTTTCGAATCCAAATCGACCGGGGAAATCCCGGTCAAATCGGGCTCGGTGTTCCTGCTCTTCCCAGGCATCTGGCACCGCTATCGCTGGGATCCGGTCACCGGCTGGACCGCGCACTGGATCAGCTTCAACGGCGAGATCAGCCACCGGCTGATGAACCTGCACATCCTCTCTCCGGAAAAATTCATCTGGACCGTCCACGATCCGCAGCGACTGATCCAAAGTTTCGACCGGATCCTGGAGAATATTCACGCCCAACCGTCGCAGAACTCGATCCTCCTGTCGCTCCGCACCATGTCGCTGTTGGCCGAGGCCATCGAATTGGACCAGAACCGCTCGCTTTCCCTGGGCAACGCGAGTAATCTGGAGTTGGATCACATCGACGACCCCCTGGTGGCTCAGGCGATGGAAATGATCTGGACCTATAGTCATCGCGTCCTTTCCGTCGAGCAACTGGCCCAGCAGTTGTCGGTCACGCGGCGAACCCTGGACCGCCGCTTCCGGGCGGCGCTCGACCGGACCGTCCTCGAGGAAATCAACAACTGCCGGCTGAGCCGCGCCAAACGCCTGTTGAAGGAAACCGATCTGCCCGTCAAAACAATCGCCCATATCGCCGGCTTTTCCACGGCCGAACGGATGCGCATCACCTTCCTCCAGCAGGAGAAAATTCCTCCGAACAAATACCGTCGCGGCTAATAAGGCCGACGACTCAACGCCACCAAGGGGTTCATGAGAGGTTCTCGACACCATGCAAGCACACAACCTGGAAAACATCAAACTCGACACCCATTCCCGGCTCCGCGGCAAGGAGCTTCCATCTTTGGAAGAGGGCCGCCGGGCCTTCGCCGCCGTGGCCTTCGAGGGAATTCCCAAGGCCACGAAGGTCCATCAGGCGTGGATGGTGATGCTCATCCGCCGGGGCATCGTCGGCCGGCCCGAGGGGAAAACCATCCTGCAAGTCCTCAAGGGCGTCGACCGCCGCGCGATCGAGGAGATGATCGCCAACTTCGACCCGAACTTCTACAAGTGGCGGGTCCAGTTCGAGCGCTACTTGATGGACAAGGCCGGGGCGATGGCCAGTTGCGTGAACATCGGCCGGACCCTGCCACCGCCGATCTACCGCATGAGGCTGCGGGAAGCCGTCCTGCCACTGCTCGACGCCACGCTCCAATTCCGCGGCACTCTGCTGGAAAAGGCCGAGGAGCACCGCCACGCGGTGATGCCCGGCTACACCCATAATCAACACGCCCAGCCGATGACCTTCGGGCATTACTTGCTGGGGCTTTACGAGCCGATCGACCGCGCCGCGCGCCAGTTGGAGCGGGCCTACGATCTGATCAACCTCTGCGACCTGGGCTGCGGCGCCCTGGCCGGCACGAGCTTCGACGTCGACCGGGAGCTGCCCGCCCGGCTGCTGGGCTTCGATGGCGTGCTGGAGCACACCAATGACTGCGTGGCCGCCTCGGACCAGGCCACCGACGTCGTCGCGGCGATGATCAACCTGGCGATTCCCATGAGCCGGACGGCCAATGAAATGCACACCTGGTCGATGTTCGAGTTCAGCATCATCGAGCTTTCCGACGCCATCTGCGAGGCATCGAGCATGATGCCCCAGAAGAAAAGCCCCTGCGTCTTCGAGGAGATCCGCGCCACGCTGGGGAAAGTGCTGGGCTGCTATACCGATATGGTCTGCCGCCTCCAAAACGTGATGTACGGCGATACGGTCGAGGTCTACGAGACTTCCGAAATGGTCCCGGCCTTCGTGCAGCAGGTCATCCAGTCGCTGCGGACCTTCGACAAGCTGCTCCACCACATGACCGTCAAAACGGAGGCCATGCTCCGCTTCGCCCAGCGGGGATTTTCCACCGCTACCGAGCTGGCCGCGATCCTCTTCCGCGAGGCGCAGATACCCTTGCGCGTTGCGCACGCCGTCGTGGGCGAGGTGGTCCGCGAGGCCTGGCTTGCCGGAAAAACGGCCTCCGAGATCACCAGCGAAGGGATCGACCGGGCGGCGACCGCCGTCATCGGCCGGCCGCTGAACCTCCCGGCCGAAAAACTCACGGCGGCCCTCGATCCCATCCAATTCGTCGCCGCCCATCGCTCGCAGGGCGGCGTCGCCCCCGAGGAGGTCCTCCGCATGGTCCGCAGCCGGCGGGACGACTTGGAGCAGGCCCGGCAGCGTCAGGCCGCCCGGCTCCGCCGCCTGGAACAGGCCGATCGGGACCTCGCCGACGCGGTCGACGCGACCTTGGCCGAGTAATCCCCGGCTCTTGGACCTATTCATTGCTCACGCCCCTTCCACGCCCCGCAACGGCGGTCGTGGGGGTGGAAACGAGGTCCCCCCTTGACGATCCCGGTAAATCGTTTATCATAGTTTATTATCGATAATAAACGATTGGAGCCCCCTCCCGTGCCTCCCCCGACTCCCGGAAAACCAGCCGCCACGTGCCTCGCGCGGCATCGCGTCCGCGACGCCATCCAGCAATTGATCCTCTCGGGAGAGTTCCAACCGGGCCAGCGGCTGGTCCAACAGGAATTGGCCGAGCGGTTCGAAGTCGCCCAGAGCGTGATCCGGGAATCGCTGCTGGAGCTTCAGTTCTGCGGATTGGTGGAAGCCGTCGACCGCCTGGGAATGTTCGTCAGCGGGCTGGACGCGAAAGGGTTGCGGCACGCCTACCAGATCCGCGAGCTGTTCGAGGGTCTGGCGGCCCGGCTTTGCTGCGAGTCCGCCTGCCGCGCCGATCTCCGCGAACTGGCCGAACTGGCGCGGAAGATCTTCGACCTGGCGTCCCGGGGGGACCTGGAACCGATGAGCCAGTGCGACCGGGAGTTCCATTTCCGCCTGGTGCAGGCCTCGGGAAATCCCTTGTTGGCCCGGCTGACGGAGGGTTACCAGATGTTGGGGATGTTCGTCCGCGCCAACCGGGACCCGCGCCAGATCCGCGACGAGCACTTGGAGATGCTCAAGACCATCGAGGCCAACCGGCCGGCCGCCGCCGAGGACCTCGCCCGCCGGCACGTCCGCGAGGCCTGGCACGCCATTGAAGAACAAATCGACCAAGGCACGTTCGTCCCCCATTGGGTCGGACAGGTCGTCGAGTATCAGGCGGCCGGCGACGGCGGCGCCAAGCCGACGAAGAAGAAAAAACCGAAAGAAAGGAAGAAAACGACATGAACCGCAAGGCCCTGATCATTCACCCCGACGACAACGTGGCCAACCTGATCGGCCCCGGCGTCAAGGGCGACGCCGTCGAGTGCGCCGTCGAGGGACGGAAAGAGACGCAGTCGATCACGCTCCGCGAAGACGTTCCCGCCAACCACAAGTTCGCCGCGGCGGACATCCCGGCCGGGGCCACGGTCGTGAAGTACGGCCTGAACATCGGCCGGGCCTCCCGGGACATCGCCCGGGGCGATTACGTCCACGTCCACAACGTCGAATCCAACCGCGGCCGTGGCGACCTGCAAGGATCGCCGTAGCACACCATTTTTTGTCCTTGATGCAAAAAGGTCGGGTGCCATGCCCGTGATTGCATGGGCATGTTGGGAGTGCAAGAAAAGTGCGACATGCCCACGCGAGCGTGGGCATGGCACCCATTTTCTGATTTTCAATTTATCAATCCTCCAACCCCGGAACGATCCCGTGAGAGACTACTTTTTCGGTTATCCCCGGCCTGACGGCCAGGTCGGCATCCGCAACCACGTGCTGCTGCTCAGCGGAACGCTATACGCCAATCCGACCTGCGAGCGGGTGGCCCTGATGGTGCAGAACACGATCCCCATCGTCCATCCCCTAGGACGTTGCCAGATTGCCCCCGACCTGGCGCGGACCTTTAAAACTCTGGTCGGGCACGGCCGGAATCCCAACGCCGGCGCGGTGATTGTCGTGGACCATTTCCGCGAACTCGGCTGCACCGCCGACGACATCGCCCAGGAGGTCGCCCAATCCGGCAAGCCGGTTGAGGTGGTCAACATTCGCCGCGAGGGCGGCGCGTTGGCGGCGTTGGAAAAGGCCCTCCGCGTGGCCGTTGAGTTTAACCGGAAGATCGGCATCCAGCAGCGTGAAAAGGTCCCCCTGAAAAAACTGATCTACGGGTTTAACTGCGGCACCAGCGACGTGACCAGCGGGCTGGCCCACAACCGGTGCGTCGGCTGGGTCTGCGACCGGATCATCGAGGCTGGCGGCCGGGCCTTGGGAGCGGAGACCACGGAGATGATGGGCGGCGAGGAGCTGATCAAGGCCCGGGCGAAGACTCCCGAAATCGCCGAAAAAATTCTCGGTTTCATCGCCCGTATGGAAAAAAGCATTCTGGCCTCCGGCGTCGACCTCCGCGGCAGCCAGCCCACCGGCGACAACATCGCCGGCGGCCTCTCGACCATCGAGGAGAAATCGCTCGGCGCCATGCAAAAATGGGGAACCAAGCCGATCGTCGGGGCGGTGGAATACGCCGATCCGATCGGTCCGGAGCCGGGCCTGTGGCTGATGGACACACCCGGCCACGGCGGCGAGAGCATTACCGGCATCGCCGCGGCCGGCGCCCCGGTGATGAGCTTCAGCACCGGCGGCGGGCACACCATCAATCACCCCTTGATGATCACCATGCGGCTGACGGGCAACCGCCAGTCGTGGGAACAAATGAAGGACACGATGGAGGTCGACGTTTCGGACATGTTTACGGGCACTTCCCTGGACGAAGCGGGCGGGCGTCTGCTGGACGAGGTCCTCGACCTCTGCGACGGCAAGATGTCCAAGGCCGAGGCCCTGCGCGAGTTCAACGCCTTCGCCATCAACCGCTGCGGCCCCAGCGTGTGAAAACGAACGTCGTATCCCGTTTAGCAGCCGCCGGCACGACGGCTCTGGATTGCGGAAAATTTCAGGCCGCCGTGCCGGCGGCCGCTAAACATCAACGTCTCTTCCATACTACGATCAACGTAAAACCAATGACGACCGCCGTGCACTTACCGACGTTCCAGTCGCAGTTGGCGCAGATCGCCGACGCGGAGCGCCGCGGCGGTTGGCTGAGCGTCTGTGTCGACGCCGGCCGGTATCTCCTGTTGAACCGGCAATTCGTCGAGGCGCTGGCCGCGTGCCTTAGTGCGTTGCCGGAGGAACCGAATATCGAAGTCTGCGCCGGCGGGGGCGAATTGGCCGTGGCCCTGGGTGAATACGGCGTGTGCGTCACGGCGACGGACGCCGATCCGCCGGCCGGTTCTCCCGTATTGCATTCCTCGGCCCAAGAGGCCCTCGTGCGGTATCGGCCCGCGGTCGTGCTGGGCAGTTTTACGCCGATCGACACGAATGTGGACAAAGCGGTCTTATCCTGTCCTACCGTGCGGCATTATCTCGTACTCGGCGTCCGGCTGGGCGGCGAGTTCGGCTCGGCGGCGCTGTGGCGGACGCCCGGCTGGCGGCGTCAGGCCCTGCCCGAGGTCGCCCGTTGGATGCTCACCCGGCACGACGTCTGGACGGGCCTGACCGGCCGGCCGATTCTGCAACACGGTGAGGCTTGGTGCTTCAGCCGGGAGTGCAATCCTTCACCACTTTTACGGAAAGAACGATGACGACACCAGCCGGCTGGCAAAGACCCCTGTATCGAGGCATGAACTGGCTGGGCGAGATGGCGCCCGGGCTGGCCTTGGTCGCCGTGCTGGGCTGGTTGGGGGCGGTGATCGCCGATTGGTCGGGCACGACCTTGATGGGCTTCAAGAAAAGTCCGATCAGCGCGATCATGGTCACCATCCTCCTGGGTTTAATCGTCCGCAACGCGGCGGGACTGCCGGCCATGTACGAAAAGGGTTTGCGGTTTGCACTGCGACGGATCTTACGGTTGGGAATCGCCCTGCTGGGCCTGCGGCTCAGCCTGGCCGCCGTGGGGGAAATCGGCGTCCAAGCCCTGCCGGTCGTCGTCGGCTGCATCACGGCGGCCCTGCTCCTGGTTAGTTGGCTGGGCCGGGCACTGAAGCTCGCGCCGCGGTTGGGAAGCCTGATCGCCGTGGGGACCAGCATCTGCGGCGCCTCGGCGATCGTAGCGACCGGACCGGCCATCGGCGCCGAGGATGAAGAGATCAGCTACGCGGTGGCCTGCATCACGCTGTTCGGCGTCATCGCCATGTTCACCTACCCCTTTCTGTCGCATTGGCTCTTCGCGGGTAATCCCAAGTGCGCCGGACTCTTTCTGGGCACGGCCATCCATGAAACCTCGCAGGTTGCAGGGGCGGGGATGATGTATCAGCAACACTACGACTGCAAAATGGCCATGGACGTGGCGACCACCACCAAGTTGGTGCGGAATGTCTGCATGGGGGTGGTGATTCCCCTGATGGCCATCCTCTACCATCGTCGTCGTCGGGATCCCCAGGCAGGCAAAAAGTTCCGTTGGCACCAGTTCATTCCCTTATTCGTGGTCGCCTTTGTGGTCATGGCCGCCGTGCGTTCGTTAGGCGATCGCGGCGATCTGGCCTTCGGGTTGATCGAGCAGCCGACCTGGAAGAGTTTTTTGAGCCGGGCGGACGCGGTCTCCGTCGCCTGCCTGACCGCGGCCATGGCGGCCGTCGGCCTAGGCACTAGCGCCGCACAATTGAGAATCCTGGGCTGGAAGCCCCTCCTCGTCGGACTGACCGCCGCCGTGCTGGTCGGCGTCGTCAGCCTGGCCCTCATCGAACTGATTCCCTACGCGCAACATCTCACAACTGGGATATATCATTCGTAGCTCTCCTGATGATAATATCAAGGTAAATAATTGTAGTTTTAAAGCCGCCGTTCGTTATCCACTCCACCAGAAAATAATTCGGTCCTGAAGGAGAAGACGATTATGTCGGAAACAAAAAACCGGAGCCTGGACACGTTTATCCGCCTGGGTGGCCAAAAAGAATTGAAGTCCCTGGAGGAAGGCAAGCGGTTCTTCGCTTCGGAAGCTTATGAACTCGTTCCGCGTTATGCCAAAGTCCATCGTGCCTGGACGGTGATGCTGGTCCGCCAAGGGATTATCCCTCACGAGCAAGGGAAGCAAATTCTCGGCGTGCTCAACGAGGTCGGCGAGCAGACCATCGAGGAAATACTGGTAACGTATGACACGCGGTTTCCCAAGACCATTCTGCAATTGGAACGATTCCTGACGGACAAGATCGGTCCGGTCGTCAGCAACATCAATATCGGCCGGACTCTGCCTCCGCCGCACTACCGGCTGAAAATGCGGGAAGCGGTCCTGCCGCTGATCGAGGCGGTGCTGCGATTCCGCGGCACGCTATTGGATCACGCTGAGAAGTATAAACACGTCGTGATGCCCGGCTACACGCACTACATGCACGCCCAACCCATGACCTTCGGGCATTACCTGCTGGGATTGCACGAGGCGGTCGCCCATGCCAGCGATCAACTGGAGGCGGTCTACCATTCGATCAACCGTTGCGACTTAGGGTGCGGCGCCCTGGCGGGCACCAGTTTTCCCGTCGACCGCGAGCTTCCCGCCCGACTGCTGGGCTTCGACGGCGTGCTGGAACACTCGAACTTCTGCGTCGCCGGGACCGATCAGGGCATCGACCTGGCCTGCGCGATGACCAACCTGCTGTTGCCCATGGGACGCACGTGCACGGAGATGTACACCTGGTGCACCTTCGAATGGAACATGCTCGAGGTCTCCGCGAAGATCTCCGAGACGTCGAGCATGATGCCGCAGAAGCGGAATCCCTGCATTTTCGAGGAGATCCGGCAGACCGTCGGCGCGGTGATGGGTTGTTACTGCGACGTGGCCGCCCGGTCGCACAACATCATGTGGGGAGACACGATCGAGGCCATGCAATCTTCCGAAGACACCGTCCCCGTGGTGAAGAAGGTCCTTTACGCGGTGAATCTCTATAACAAAACCATTCCGGAGATCACGCCGCACAAGGACGTGATGCTCGACTACGCCCGCAAGGGATTTGCCACCTGTTCGGAGCTGGCCGCCATCCTGGTCCGGGAAAAGGGGATCCCCTATCGCGTTTGCCACGCCATTGTCGGCGAAGTGGTCCGGATTCTCTACGATGAAAAAAAGGCGACGGCCGTGGACTTGACCCCCGAGATCCTCGACGCGGCCGCGAAAAAGATTATCGGCCGGCCCGTCGGATTGGACGCTAGGCTGCTGCAAGCCGCGATGGATCCGGTCAAGTTCGTCGAAGCCCATCGCTCGCAAGGCGGCGTCGCGCCGCAGGAAGTGCAGCGGATGGTAACGGAACGGCGTCAGGTGCTGGAAAAAGCCCGAACCCGGCAGAAAGGACGGCTGGAGCAAATCCAACGCGCGGATCGGGAGTTGGCGGCCGCGGTGGAGGAAATCCTCAAATAAGGAGCCGATAGTCCATGCCCCTTTTAGAATCCCTGGCCCGAATCGCCGTCGAGACGCCGCCGGAAAGCATCACCGCCGAGGCCCGGGCGGCTGCCCGGAAACTCTTGCTGGACACCCTGGGAGTCAGTCTGGCCGGTTGGAGCGCCCCCGGCGTCCGCGCTGTTTTCGAGCAGATGCAGGAGTGGGGCGGCCAGGAAGACGCCCGGTTGCTGGTTTTCGGCGGCCGGTGCCCTGCCCCCAACGCCGTCTTCGCCAACAGTGCGCTGGCCCATGCCCTGGACTTTGACGACATCCACGTCCCCTCGTCGCTGCACATCTCTTGCATGGTCTGGCCCGCCGTACTGGCCGTGGGAGAGATCACGGGCGCCTCCGGCCGCGAACTGCTCGACGCGGCGGTACTCGGCGTGGAAACCGCCTGCCGCGTGGGCAACTTCTACGATCAACGGTGTTCGGGCGTCTCGGGCCGCGGATTCCTACAGACGGGCGTGGTGGGCGGTTTCGGCGTGACGGGCGCCGCCTGCCGGCTGCTGGATTACGATCGGGACGCCACGCTCAACGCCCTGGGGTTGACCTACTCGCAGGCCGGCGGGAACCGGCAGGCGCTGCTCGACAAAACGCTCGGCAAGCGGATTCAACCCGCCTTTACGGCCCGGAACGCCCTTTGGGCCGTGGAACTGGCGGGACGCGGCCTGAGCGGACCTCCCCGGGCCTTGGAGGGCGCAGCCGGGTTGTTCCCCGTCTTCATCCACGCCGAGCCGCCCACCGTCGAAGACCTGGAGAAAAAACACGACTACTTTGAAATCGAACGCTGCACGGTCAAACGTTTCATTGGCTGCGGCGGCTCCTACCCGACCACCCTGGCCGCGCTCGAACTTTCCAAGGAATACGACTTGAGCCGGGAGAAGATCGGGCGCGTCGGGATTTACTGGCCCCCGGACGCCTTCGAGCCGAACGGCGCCAATCTCGTCGGCGGGCGGTTCAAACTCGGAGCGACGCCCCAGGTCGACGCCCAGTTTTCCGCGGCCTATTGCGCGGCCCTGGCGCTGCTGCGGCGCGAGATCGGCCTGGCGCAGTTCACCAATGAGCAGATCCTCCGCGATACGGAGGTGCTGCGGTTGGCCGAGGAGGTGGAGATCCTCGATGCGGTGCAAAATCCCCCGCCGCCGGGCAATATCCTGAACGACGATTACCCGCCCCACATCGACAAGCCCCATCTGCTGATCGTCTGGACCCGCGACGGCCGAGAGCTGCGCCGCGTCCACACCAACCGCGACGTGCTCGATCCCAAGTTTACGCCCTGGGACGTGGTCCTCGATAAATTCCGCAAGTGCGCGGAGTTTTCCGGGATCTGCCCTCCCGCGCAGGCGGAGAAAATCGTCGAGGCCGTGGAAAATGTGGAACGGTCGGCGGGTGTGGCTGATTTCTACAAAGCCTGCGGCCTGCACGACGCCCTGGTCGAGTTGGAGCAGACAACGTAAGAAACGGCATGAATTGAATATCCGATTGGTTAAGTTGCTAAATAGAATCGCGTAGGACCGAAAGTTTAGCCCCGGCACTTGTGCCGGGTGTGCGTAGAAATGCGCCCTGCTCCCGGCACAAGTGCCGGGGCTAAACACGTTCGCTTTTCTGCGTTCTTGTTTAGCCACAAGCGAAGTCACCTGAACCATCTGAGGAGTGGATCCGATGCAGTCCGGCCTGAGCGGTTTAGACTTTACGGTCATCGGCGTGTACTTTGCGGTGATCATCGGCATCGGGATCTGGTCGGCCCGGCGGATCAAGAACCAGGAGGACTATTTCCTGGCCGGGCGGCGGTTCGGCAAGTTCATCCAGACCTTCGCCTGCTTCGGGGCGGGGACCAACGTCGAGAGCCCGGTGGGCGTGGCCACCACCACCTTCACCAACGGGGCCGCGGGGATCTGGAGTTCGCTGGTGTATCTCTTCGTCACGCCGCTCTACTGGCTGATCGCCCCCTGGATGCGGCGCCTCCGGGTGCTGACCATGGCCGACTATTTCGAGGAGCGCTACGGCTCCCGGGCCATCGCCGGCCTCTACACCGTGGTCGCCGCGGTGGTGATGATGGCGCACCTCTCGGTGGGCTTCAGCGCCGCCTCGAAGACCGTGATGGCCATGGCGCCCAAGAGCCAGGCGGAGTTGACCGCCGCGGAGCGGGCGGAGCTGGCCCGGGCGGACGAACTGCGGCAGCTTCAGAACACCGACTGCTCCGCCCTTTCCGCCCAACAGAGGATCCGTTTTACTCAACTTGAACGGGAAGCCCCCCGCCGCTTGTTTTCGCACGTGAACCAACACCTGCTGATCTGGATCATCTGCGCCGTCGTCATGATCTACGGCATCGCTGGCGGGCTGACGGCGGCGGCGCTGACCGACACAGTCCAGGGCTTGTGCATCATTTTCATGTCGCTGATGCTCTTCCCCTTCTGTTGGGCGAAAATCAACGGGGTCTACGGCGGCAGCGGCATGATGGACGCCCTGCAGACGATGCACGCGCGGCTGCCCGAATCGTTCTTCGAGATCCTCGGCTCGCCCACCCTGCCGGATTTCACCTGGTACTACATCGTTGCCTTGTCTCTGTTGGCCGTCAGCAATACGCCCCCCCAGGCCCACTTCCTCACCTCCAACGCCTCCGCGCGGAACGAGTACGCCAGCCGGTTCGGGGCGACGACGGGCAGCTACATCAAGCGTTTCTGCGCCGTGCTGTGGGGATTCTTCGCCCTGGGCGCCATCGTCGTTTTTTACGACAAGATCCACGATCCGGACATGCTGTGGGGGTACGCCTCCTACCATCTGCTCGGCCCGATCGGCATGGGGCTGGTGGGACTGATGATCGCCTGCCTGATGGCTGCCCTGATGTCCACCGCCTCGATGCTCATGCTGACCAGCTCCGCGCTGCTGACGAAAAACGTCTACCGGCCGCTGTTCCCCCACCACAGCGAGCGGCACTACGTCCTCGTGGGTCGGCTATTGGGCGGCGTGGTGATCGTGGCCGGGGCCCTGGTCGCCACCCAGTTCGACACTATCCTCCAACTGCTGAAGTTCATGTGGGAGATCAACGTCATGATCGCCGCCACGTGGTGGCTGGGGATGAAGTGGCGGCGTGCCAACCGCGCCGGCGCTTGGTCCTCGATGGCCGTCGCGGCGATTTTCTTTTTCCTCCTGCCCGTCCTCCTGCCGATCTGCCGGCCCGCGCTCCGTTGCCAGGGATACCTGCTCAAATCGACCCAGGTCCGGTCCAATACCCGCACCTATCACGCCCACGCCATGGACGTGGAGCAACGACAAAAAGAGATCGCCGGCTGGGAGGCCCTGACTCCGGAGCAGAAACGCCGGACGCCTAAACCGCTCCCCCTGACGGTTGGCGAGAAGTTCAAAAAGTCGGTCCCCGTGCCGGCCAAGTCGATCTTTTGGACCCAAGGCATCAAACTGAACGACCAGGGAACGTGCGCCGGGACGGGAATGCTGAACCTGGAGCTGGTGGCCCTCGACCTGCTGGGTTTTCCCCTGGAGAAGAACACCTACGCCCTGAACGAAACGGTGCGGATCCTGATCCGCACCATTCTCCCCTTCCTGATTCTCATCGGCGTTTCGCTGCTGACCCGGCCCGAGGACCGTCGGCGGCTCGACCGCTTCTTCGCCAAGATGAAGACCGAGGTCCGCGAGGACCGCGCGGCCGACCAACGGGAGTTGGATCTGTCGTACGCCCAGCCGGACCGCTTCGACCACCGGAAACTCTTCCCAAAAACGCAGTGGGAGTTCCACAAGTGGAACCGCGTGGACACCGTCGGCTTTATCCTGTCGTCGTTGATCGCCTTTTCCGTCCTGGGATTCCTCAAGCTCCTGCTGCTGATCGGCTCGTAGTCCGATCAAACGTCCATCGTACACAGCGAAGCGAATTCAGAAAGGTTTTTAAACCGCTCCAGGTCCCGGACGGCGGCGGCGATTTTCTCCGCCTTCTCGTCGGGACAGACGCCCGAGAACCGGACGCACTCGTAAAACTTCTCCAGGGTGTCGTCGAAGGACATCCGGCGAGGGCTGAGGATGGTGCGGATGGTGTAGGTCTTCCGCAATTCCCGGCCGTCCCGAGTCTTGACGATCAACACGTGCGGCTTGTCGACGTGGGGCGGAAAATCGTCCTCGATCCGTTCGACCCGCGGCGGATCGCTGAGTTCCGTGAGGATTTTTACCTGCGTGGCCAGCTCGGCCACCTCGGCGTCCTCGCGGATCCGCTGGTTGGTGAACTCGGCCAGGCCGGCCTTGCCGCGCAGCAGTCCGACCGCCACGCCGTAGGCGTTGCAAAACTGCGCGTCGACCTGCGGATTCTCTCCCATGCGGAAAGGGCCGCCGGTCAGATTCTCGCCGTCCGGTCCGCCGTGGCTGAAGATGGCGACCTCCTGCAAATCGTTTTTCTTGAAATGATGTTCCCGGGCCAAGTCGAGCGCCGCCTGGGTTAGGGGATGGGCCAGGCCGCAACTGGTAAACCGCTTGATCGTGTCCCGTTCGATCTCGAAACAATCCCGTTTCTTCATCACCTCCTCGGGCGTGGGGGGTTCGGCGTCGATATAAACCCGGAACAACCCGGCCTCCCCCTCGAAACAATCTTCCGGACCGGTGATGCCGTTGCCGGCCAGCAGCGCCGACCAGAGGGCGTTTCGGGCGGTAAAGGCCGGTTGCAGCCGCTTGGTCAGCGTCTTTTCGAACAGCGCCTGCCGGTTGCCGCTGGCCTGAGCGTAGTTGATCCCCGCCGCGCTGACCGCCTCGTCGACCGAAAGCCTTAGCAGGCGGCAGGCCGCCCACGCGGCGCCGAAACCGCCGATGACGCTGGTCGGCAGGAATCCCCGCCCCTGAAGCCCGCGGCGGCGGTGGTTGTAGGGGATGCCGATCCGGCAGGCGGTCTCGATCCCCAGGATCACGGCCGTCAGCAGATCCTTTCCGCCGGCCCCCGTCATCTCGCCGGCCGCCAGGGCGACGGGCAGCACGACGCTCATAATATGCAGCGCCGCCGGATCGTGGATGTCGTCGTAGTCCAGGGCGTGGGCCATGGCCGAATTGACATAGGCCGCCGCCGGTCCGGGGAGCTTTGCGCCATAGACCAGCACGGTAGCCTCCTCGGCTCCGCCCCAGCGGCACAGTTGTCGGTACACTCCGGGAATCCCGGGCGCATTCCAGGCGGCAAGGGAAACTCCCAGGGTGTCGAGAACGACCTTCTTGCAGGCCTGGACCGCCGCCTCGGTTACCTCGCCGGCCGGCGTTTTGATCGCGTAATCCGCCAATAATCGAGCTAAAGACATATTCGGGTTCCTTATTATTCCATGTGAAAAACTTCCTTCAGCGGGACCTCCACCGGCGCGTTGTCGGGGTGCGTTTCCATGATGTCCGCCATGTAGTCCCACCACTTGCGAAGGATCGGATTCTGCGGAAGCTCCGCCGCCGTGTTGTCATCCGAGAGTTTCTGGACGGCGAACAGGGTCAGCGTCTCCTTGTCCAAAAAGATGGAGTAATCGCTGATGCCGGCCCGGGAGTGCTGCTCCTTCAACTCGGGCCAGATCTTGTCGTGGCGGATTTTGTATTCGGCCTCGAAGCCGCTTTTCAGCTTCATTGTAAATGCTTTTCGTTTCATCTCCCGTTCCTCCTTTCGCCCTGCCGCGGGAAGTGTCGTTGCATGACGGATGAATGTGGTATATGGTTGTACTGCCGTGTTGCGGCTAAATCCTCAACGCACCAACCCAAATCATAACCATTTTTTTGCCGAAAGGTAACGGCATGTCGCATTGTTCCGGAAACCGGCTGGTAAGCGTCCTTCGCCGCGTGCCCGTGGATCGGGTGCCGATCTTCGAGCACGTCATCGACCAGCGTTTCGTCAAACATGCGATCGGCCTGGACGAGCGGAGTCTGAACCTCGCCGGGGAACCCTACGCGCAGTTGGCACGGTACATGCACATGGACGTGATGACGCTGGGCTACCGCTCCCGGGCGGAAGGCACCCGCACCCGTAAGGATTTCGCCGCGATGCGCCTGCCCGACCACGAGGAATTTCTCCGCCGGGTGGACGACCTGTTGCGGGTCGGAGAAGAAACGGGCCTGGGCGTGAACGTGTACGTCCACGGCCCCTTCGACTCCACGTATCTGTCGATGGGGTACGAAACGTTCTTCTTCAACCTCACTGACGATCTGGCCTTCGTCGAGGAAATGATGGAGACCTTTACGGAGGACGCCCTGGCCATGGTCCGGGCGCTGATCGCCCGGGGAGTGACCACGATCGAGATGGTCGACGACATCGCCTACAACAAGGGGCTTTTCGTCCGGCCCGACCTCTTTCGCACCTTGTGGCTGAAGCGGATGGAACGGATCATGGAGCCGATCCACGCTTCGCGCACGCCGGTTTTCTTTCATAGCGACGGGGATATCAGGGAGTTCATCCACCTGGTGCTCGACCTGGGCTTTCTGGGGATTAATCCCCTCGAGCCGCAGTGCAACGACATCGTGGCGCTGAAAAAGCAGTACGGCGCCAAGATCGCGCTGATGGGCAATCTGGAAATCGGCGGCGTCCTGGCCCGTGGAACGCCCGACCAGGTCCACCGGGAAATGAAACGCCTGCTGGAGGCTATGATGCCCGGTTACGGCTACGTCGCCATGTCGTCCAATTCCCTGGCCAACTGCGTCGTGCCCGAAAATTATATGGCGATGGTAGAAACGGTCCTGGAATACGGCAGATATTATTGATGCCGATGCAGCCAACGAGCGTTGTTCAACCGCAAACACGGCTGTTCCAGCCGAGTATGCTGGTCTTTTGGCCGTGGAACGGTTCATTGGCAATACAGGGCTCAATAAAAACTAGAGCCGGACTTCCGTTCCCTTGAGCCGCTGGGCCACCGCGGCCACGTCTTCACGGCGAGAGAGGTCGAGCACGGCGGCGCGGATCAGGACGGCGTGGAACGGCTCCTTGAGTGCGTCGATGGCGTACTGCACGGCGGCGGTCAGTTCCAGCTCGCCCCGCGGCGAGAGGCCGATCGAGCGGCAGGCCTCGAAGATCTTCGGTCCGAACCGCCAGCAGTTCATGCTGACCCACAACGGCCGGGGCAGGGCGGCCAACACGGCCGCGTCGGGCTTTTCCAGAATCCGTTCCAACAAACCTTGCCCGTCGATCCGCCCCACGGCGAAAGCCTTGATCCGCTCGGCAGGGACGTTGCTGCCGGTAAGCATCGCCTCCTGCTCGAACAGGGCCACGGCCGCGGTGGTCTGCTGCCGCAGGGCGCGGAGCGCCTCGACGGGATAGTAGTTGTCGGAATTGATCATCACGAACGGCTCGGCGGCGGCGAACCGCTCGGCGGCCGCCACCGCGTCGGCGGTCCCCTTCGGCTCGACCTGGACGGCGAACTCGATGGTCAGTCGTTCCGGCTTGACCTTTTCGGTATAGTATTCCCGCAGCTCGTGGTGCTCCGGCCCGATCACCAGGCAGACGCGGCGCAGACCGGCATCGGCCGCCGCCGAGAGGACGTAATCCAGAAAGGGTCGGTCAATGGGGATCAGGGCCTTGACGCCGGTCTCGGCCGCCGCCGCCTGCCGGGCGTCCAGCGCCGCCGCGTCGTCGGACTTCCGCATCCGCGTGCCCAGCCCCCGGGCCAGGACCACGAGTTTGTCGGTTTCGAGAGTGTTCATTCCGATGATTATACAATCATCGGCGGCGATTTCCAGGTCGGGAGACCGCGAAAAGCAGGCCCAGTCCCAGGGCCGTTAGGACCTCACATAACGCTCATCGTTTCTGAATTTCTCCTCCAGCTTCCCTTCCAGATCGGCGTCGACGAGTTGCTCGAAGGAGAGGTCCAGGCCCTGTTTTTTGGCGTGGATCAGCGCCAGGGTGATCTTCGACAGATCGACGCCCTGCTGATACGCCTTCTCCGCCTCGGCCCGGGTCAGGGTAATTCCGGACTGCTTGGCCATGATCATCGAACGCACCACCGCCCGGGCGTCCGTTCGACGGAACTGCATCCCGATCAGATCCATGATCATGACCGGCACGCCGGACGTGTAGGATTGAAGCCACAGCCCGCCGAAGCGGAAAATGATGAAGAGGTAAATCAAACCGAGCAGGAGGAACAGGATCGCGCATGCCGCCAGAGGCCAGTTCAGTTGAGAGAAATCCATGATCGACTCCTTGGGCACCAGTAGGGAAGAAGCGATGACACCATCCGCAGGACTATACAAGTTTAGAACAAGAAAAGGGGAGCCGGGGCTATCGAGAATTAGATTTCCAATGGTGTCCCAGCAATTACGAATTTGTACGAAACGCGAGGTTCAGGCCAGTGGCGTAGACGATGTGACAAGCGTCCCACCCCCTAGCGGTAGCTTGCTGTAAATGAACTTCTGAGGTAAATTATCATTATGACTCATGCAAATATGGACAATTCACTGCGGACAGCGGTCGAGGCGGGCACGCCCGTGGAGGTCGTCGACCAAGCCACGAATCAGGTTTACTACTTGATCTCCGCCGAGCAGTATCAAAGGATGTCTGAGACCCTCTCCGGCGACTTCGACCCCCGGACCTTGTATCCGATGATCGACAAGGTCATGTCCGAAGACGACGCCCGTGATCCTCTGCTGGAAAGCTACCAATGAAACGGGGCGAAGTGGTGATCGTCGAATTTCCCTACGTCGAAGGACGAAAGTGGAAGAATCGGCCCGCCTTGGTAGTGCAGAACGACAACGACAACCGGCGGCTATCGAACACGATTGTGGCCATGATCTCCGGCAACGTTGAGCACGCAGACGAGCCTACTCAATTGCTCGTCGATCCCACCACTCCCGAGGGAAACCTGTCCGGTTTGCACGGCCCGTCGGTCGTGAAATGTTGCAATCTCTTCACGGTTGCCCAGTCGGACGTCAAACAGATAATCGGCCGTCTCTCCAATACCTTGATGCCCAAGTTGGAAGCCTGTTTGAAGGCTGCTCTCGAACTGAAATGACCTGCAATTATCCTTGCTAACTCAATTTGTCAGACTTGAAATTGAATCCATAATCACTTTTGTTCTTCCGCGTTCTTATTTACGGACCGGCCATCTTCAGGTTTTTTATCAAAAACGCCCAGAGGTCGGCGACTTCTTCGAGGCGTTTGGCGGTCGGTTTGCCCGCCCCGTGGCCGGCGCGGGTTTCGATGCGGATCAGGATTGGGGCCGGGCCGGCCTGGGCCCGCTGCAACGCCGCGGCAAACTTGAAACTGTGGCCGGGGACGACCCGGTCGTCCGTGTCGGCCGTAGTGACGAGCGTGGCCGGGTAGGAGACGCCCTCTTTGATGTTCTGGTACGGCGAATAGGCGTACAAGGCCCTGAACTCCTCGGGATTGTCCGCGGAACCGTAGTCGTCGATCCACTGCCGGCCCTCGGTATAGAGATGGAACCGCAGCATGTCCATCACGCCCACGGCCGGCAGGCAGGCGCCGAACAGCTCGGGCCGTTGGACCATAACGGCGCCGACCAGCAGTCCGCCGTTGCTGCCGCCCTGGATGGCCAGCTTCTGCGGTGAGGTGTATTTATTGTCGATCAGCCACTCGGCGGCGGCGATGAAGTCGTCGAAGACGTTCTGCTTGCGGAGCCTTGTGCCGGCGCGGTGCCACGCCTCGCCGTATTCGCCCCCGCCGCGGAGATTGGGCATGGCAAACACGCCGCCCAGTTCCATCCACGTCAAGATGCTCACCGAAAACCGCGGCAGCATCGGAATGTTGAATCCGCCATAGCCGTACAGCAGTGTGGGATTGGCCCCGCCCAGGACCAGCCCCTTCTTATACGCCAGGAACATCGGCACCCGGGTGCCGTCCTTGCTGCGATAGAAGACCTGTTTGACCTCGTAATCGTCGGGATTAAACTTCACCGCGGCGCGGCGCAGCAATGTGGTCTTGCCGGTGATCAAATCGTACTGATAAATGCTGGGCGGGGTGGCGAAACTGGAAAACGTGTAAAACGTCTCCACGTCGGTCCGCTTGCCGTGAAAACCCGAGACCGACCCGATGCCGGGAAATTCCACCTCGCGGACAAACTTCCCCTCGGTCGTAAAGAGTTTCACTTGGGGTTTCACGTCGTTTAAGTATGAGGCGATAAACAAATTGCCCACCAGGGAGACGTCCAGCAGCGTCGCCTCGGCCTGGGGGATGATCTCTTGATAGTTTTTCGGTTCGGGCTGGCGAAGATCGATGGCGATCACTCGGCGTCGCGGGGCGTCCAAGTCGGTGCGGAAGTACAGCACCGGGCCGTCGTTGCCGACCAGCGTGTAGTCGTTCTTGAATTCCGTAATCAGATCGACCGGCATCCCGTACGGCTCGGCCAGGTCTTTTACGGCAATGCGGTACTTCTCGTCGGTTCCCTTGGCAATGGTGATCACCAGGTAGCGGCCGTCCTCGGTCACCCGCCCGAAGAGCGTCCACTCGGGATGCTCGGGCAGGGCGTAAACCAGTACGTCGTCTGCCTGCGGCGTTCCCAGGCGGTGGTAGAAGATCCGCGAGTTGAGGTTTTTGGCGTGGAATTCGGCGCCTGGCGGGGGTTGCTCCAAACGGCTGTAGAAAACCCCCTTGCCGTCCTTGGTCCAGGCAACGACGGTCTCCTTGATCCAGTTCAATTGATCCGTAAGGAGCTTGCCCGATTCGATCTCTAAAAACCGCCAGGTCTGCCAGTCGGAGCCGGCCTCGGCCACGCCGTAGGCCGCGTACCGGCCGTCGTCGCTGAAGCTCAACCCGGCCAGGGCCTTCGTGCCTTCGGCCGACCACGTGTTCGGATCAATCACCACCCGGGCCGGCCCGCCCAGCCGGTCCATCACGTACAGCACGTCCTGGTTCTGCAGCCCGTCGTTTTTCAAAAAGAAATACCGTCCGCCCTCCTTCATCGGTGAGGAATACTTTTCGTAGTTCCACAGTTCCGTCAGCCGCTTGAGGATTTTTTCCCGTTGCGGGATCGCCTCAAGGTATTTCGAGGTAATTCGATTCTCGGCCGCCACCCATTCGGCCACCTCCTTGGATGACCTGACGTCGTCCTCGAGCCAGCGGTACGGATCGGCGACCTTCACGCCGTGATAGTAGTCTATCTGGCTTCCTCGACGTGCCGAGGGATATGTCAAGTTCTGTGCATCGACGGGAAAAACAAACAAGGCCAATGAGAGTCCCAGGACACCAGTAACAAGATCTTTTTTTATTAACACGATTCTTCCCTCCAGTTTGAACGTCTTTGAATACTTACCGTGTCGTTGTCATTCATCAGATTACACAAGACATCATGATACTCTTCAACCGCAAAGCGGCAATCGTCAATAACCAGGCGGCGGCAGCCCCTGGAGGGAAAACAATTATTCCTCTTGTAAGCCCCGGAGGGGCGACAGAAGTTACTGCCGCCGCTTCGCGGCTTCCTGGGAATTGAATCATTCCAACCAGGGGCTGACGCCGCCTGGCTATTGACGGCCGTCCCGTTGGGACTTCGGCATCTGGAGGTCTGCGCCCACCGGTTAGGATGTTTAGAATCCCGCCAGGGCGTCGGCTTCTTCTTCTTTGATGTCGAACAGGCGGTTGAGCTTGGTGATCTGGAAGACCTCGAAGATTTCGGGGCGGATGTTCGAGAGGCGGAGCTTGCCGTTGTGGGCCTTGACTTTCTTGTCCAGGGTGATGAGCTTGCCCAACGCGGCGCTGGAGAGGAACTCGACCGAGGAGAAGTTCAGCAGGATCTTCTCGCGGCGCTCCTTTTCCACCAGTTGGAACAGTTCCTGGCCGAGTTCCTGGATGTTCAGATCCTCGACGATCTTCTGATCCCGGAAGCGGACCACCGTCACGTCGGCGACTTCACGGATCTCCAAGCGGCGATAGGCGTTCATGCACCAGGCTCCTTCAGGGCGTTGCACTAACCTTCGGCGGCGCGCCGGGGGCTTGTGGGGGGCTCAGATCATCAATCATGTCGTGAACCACCACTAAAAAACACCGGTTGCAAGCGACCGGGCTAAACCAGGAGCACGACATTCTTAACCTGATACGCAATAAAGCATTAAACCTCCATCTTAAACGAGCCGCCGTGCAATTGTCAAGCCGTTTGGTTCCACTGGACGCCGAGGATGATGGCGTTGATTCCCGAGCCGATTCCCATCAGCGCCACGCGGTCGCCCGGCCGGACGTGGCCCTGTTCGACGCCCAGGGCGGCCGTGATCGGCAGAGCGACGGCGCCGGTGTTGCCGAGGTACGGATACGTGACGAAATCGATCGCCGGGTCGAGCCCCAATTCCTCGAAGAGAAACTTTTGCTGCACCTTGCCGACCTGGTGGCAAAACGTCTTTTGCACGTCGGCCGGCGTCCACTGCATTTCCTCGAGGAACCGGTGAAAGGCCTTCTTCCCCACGGCGATTCCCTCGTGAAGCAGGGCCTCGGAATCGGTCCGCATTAGCGGCTTCCCGGTCCGGCCGGCCGATTCGTCGTAGCCGCCGAGACAGAGTTCGCAGTGGGCGGTGTCGCCGTGGAACGCGCCGCCCAGCAGCCGGTTGCCCGTGCGGCTAAGGTCCTTATGCACCAGTAGGACGGCCGCGCTGCCGGAACCGATGGTCAGCGAGGCCACGGCCCATTTGACGTCCTGGCGGGTCAACGACTGGTCGGCGTTCAGCCGGGCAATGGTGTTTTCGACCAAGGCCCGGCCGCATTCGGTGCCCACCGTCAAGCCGGCGCGGATCTGCCCCAACTCGATCATGTTGGCGATCTGGACCATGCCGTTCATTAATCCCAGGCAGGCGTTGGAGACATCGCAGACCAGGCACGCGCCGGGCAACTGCAAATCGCGATGGACGCTGCAGGCCGTGGCCGGTTCGAGGTAATCGCGGCAGACGGAGCCGTGGATCAGCGCCCCGACGTGCCGCCGGTCAAGCCCCGACTGGCGGAGCGCCTTCTCGCCGGTCACGACGCTTTGCCGGCCGACGGGCATTCCCCGCGGCCAGAACCGCCGGGCGTGGATGCCGGTCATCGCTTCCAAACGGTCGGCCGGGAGCCTCAGCCGGGCGTAAAGCGGCTCCAATCGGGCCTCGATCTCTGCGGAGGTCACGCTTTCCTCCGGCAGCGTTGCGACGATCGTTTCCAAACAGACGTTCTGATAGTGCATGGATTGTGAGGAAAAACCGTGATTATAGGCCCTCTCCTGGAAAGCCGCGACCAGTGGCCGTGGAAAAGCGAAGTAAAATAATCCGTTTCCCGGCCTATTCCGGCTCCCAAGCCTGTACAGAAAGCCGAAAAAACTGTAACAAATCGTGACGCTAGCGTTGCTGTCACCACAAGGGGTAGTATTTCTAACAGGTTAGGAGCACAAAATAGCCGAGGGGGGGTTGCGGAGACTTTTCCGGTTGCGTAAATTTTGCGACGACTTGCACCGCCTTCGACAGTGACGCGTCGAAGCTTAAGGAGAAAGAGGCCCTCGATATGGACATCGACCCGGCAGCGTGCCCCGCCCGGCACGCCCTCCCGGGAGAAAAGGTCAAGCTCTTTGGCGTCAGGCAGCGACGGAACAAACCAATCCCTGCTGCCCTTCTTCGATAAGCAACTCCTTTTCTCCCGCTGGGGTTCGGCGGGGCCGGCTTCCGGAGGGTCCTCGGCCCGCTTCTCGGCTTCTACCTCAGTTCGGACACCAGGGACGTGTCCAGAAGGAGTGTAAGATGGCTGCGAAACCGTTGATTGGCTTGAATGGGGAATACCGTGCCTCGAAGAAGGACACCCCCGCGTTCTCTTTCCTGGCCGCCGGATATTACAACGCCTTGATGAAGGCCGGCGCCATTCCCGTGATCCTCCCGCCGCTGGTCGACGAGGAGGACATCGGCAGCGTGCTGGACCGTTTGGACGGCTTCGTATTGACGGGCGGGCCGGACCTCGATCCCCGTCCCGACGGCTATATGATCCATCCTTCGATGCGTTTGTTGGACCCCCGGCGCGAGTCCTTCGACCGCCTGCTGGTCCGGCAGGTGGCCGACCGCCGCCTTCCCGTGCTCGGCATCGGTTGTGGGATGCAGTTGCTGAACCTGACGTTGGGGGGCAATCTGTTTTATCATCTGCCCGAGGATCTGCCGAAGGCGCTGCCGCACGTCGACGTGATGGATCCCCAGCATCGCCACGCGCTGGTCGTCGAGCCAGGCTCCCTGATGGAGCGGGTCTACGGCGACGGGGAAATCCGCGTCAACAGCATGCACCACATGGCGGTCGACGAAGTGGCGTCGGGATTTGCCGTCACCGCCCGCTGCCCCGACGGCGTGATCGAGGCCATCGAGAGCCAGAATCCCGACTGGTTCGCCTTCGGCACCCAATTCCATCCCGAGAGCGACTCGGCCACGGCCCTGGACCTGCGGATCTTCGAGGAATTCGTGGCCGGCATCACCGGCGTGGCCATCACCGAAGAGGCCCTATCCGCCGCGGCGTGAAAAAAAAAGAAAAAAGAGACAGACCTTAATTATTTCTACAGCAAGACTTTTGCTCTTGATCTGATTTTAGGTTTAGGGGCATATTGGATCGTGAGGTGGTCATGGCCGTAAGGGCTGATCAGTCCCTTGGTTACGGATTTTTGTCAGGAGGACACTCCGATGACAAGGGACGAAGTGCGCGCTGCGGCGCGTCGGGTGGTCGAGTGGCACGGGCGATTTTCCGGTTTGTTCGGCCGAAAGGAGTCGCAAGCGCACTCGCTGCAATATATCAAGGAGTTGTTGTCGAACTTGGAGCGTAAGAGCGTGGAACCGATCGCCCTCCAATTTTCCCGGGATCCCCACGGCGGCGCGGCCACGCAAAATGAAGTGGTCGCCTTGCAGGGATTCCTCAGCAACTCGCCCTGGGAAGCGGGAGCGGTGTTCGCCGAAATCCAGTCGGTTTTCGCCGAGGAGCTGGTTCCCAGCACGACGCAGTGGCCTCTGGGCGCGGTGGCAATTCTCGCTCCGCGAACTCTTGATTCACTTCACGGCTCTTGCCGTATTAATCTCTGCTTGGACTTCACTATGGAGTTTCCTGAAATGAATTTCACGTAGCCAGCGGCTGTCACCAGGGCCGTTTCGATGGGATGCAGGTCCACCGGCTGATCACCAAGTCAGCCAGCGGCGGCGAAACGCCCAGAAGTACCAGTGGAGGTAGTGGGGGAGCCACTGGGCCAGTCGAAACCGGCTTTGGCCGCACGCGCGGTCGTACCAGCAGGCGGGGACCTCTTCGACCCGTCCGCCGCCGAAATGGGCCTTGACCGTCAATTCCAGGCCGAGGCAGAATCCCGTCTGGCTTTCGATGACCGTGCGCCGGAGGAAGTCGCGGCGGTAGGCCTTGAAGCTGTTTGTGGGGTCGCGGGTCGCCAGTCCCGTGAACCAGTGTAGCGTCAAGCCGGCCAGACGGCTGAGGTTTTTTTTGAGCCAGGGTCCGCCGATCTGGCGGCCCCCCGGCATGTAGCGGCTGGCACAAACGACGTCGGCGCCCCGCTCCGCCCGGGCCACCATCTCGGCGACCCGGGGAAAGTCGTCGGAGAGATCGGCCATCATCACCACGATGACCGGGGCCACCGCAGCCCGAATTCCCGCCTCGATGGCGTAACGGACGCCGGGCCCCAGCGTGTTCCGCACCAGGCGGACGACCGGGGGTTTTTCGTCTTCCGCCAGCGCCGCCAGGGCCGGCAGCGTATCGTCTTCGTCGAAGTCGTAGCAGATCAGCAGTTCGTAGCCTTCTGGCAGTACGGCCCGGGCCTTGCGGCAGAAGGCGCCGACGTTGGCACCCTCGTTATAGACGGGAACCACGACGCTGTAGCGGAGCGATGCCATGGGGGGAGACGTCATGGAATTCAACCTCGGCAATTATTGCAGGATGTGTTTGGTAACCGGTTTCTTTCCCGTCGTCAGGATGAAGGTACCGAACCATTGCCCGAAACCGCTGAACTGCAGGAGACGATCGGCGAAGTTATAGAGTTTCAGAAAGGCCCGGATCTCCTTGGGCGCCACGGCGCGATAGGAGATGCCCGCCTGGCAGCGCTGCCGGATTTCGCGGAAGCCCGCTGCGCGAAAGGCCTGGGCCAGGGCGCGGGGCAGGAGCGGCCGCTCGTTGGGGCTGACGCCTTCAGGCCGATAAAGGGGGCTGTGCGGGTGGCGGAACAAGGCCATTGCCGGATGCAGCAGGTTCGGATCGAAGGCGAAGGCGCGCCCTCCGGGCCGGAGCACCCGGAACGCCTCGGCCAGCGGCAGCCGGTAGTCGGGAACGTGATGCAGAACGCTACTGAACGCCACGAGGTCGAATTGCTCCCCGGCGAACGGCAGGTTGCAGGCGTCGGCGCAGATCCACTCGTCGCGAGGATATTTTTGCCGTGCCCGCTGGACGGCGTTGCCGGACAGGTCGAGTCCCGTGTAGTCCAGCCCGGCGAGGCGGTAAATTTGGCGTGATTGTCCGGTGCCGCAGCCGACGTCCAACATGCGGACGGCCCCGGTCAGGGGCACCATCTTTTCGAATCGTCGGGCCAACGTTTCCCAGCCTTGGGGAGTGAAGGGATTAAATTCTGCCTCTTCGGCGACCAGTTTGTCGAAGAACTCCCGTTCCCGATCCGCCGCACTGCACTTCGCGCCGGGGCGTCTTGGTTTCGGATTCAAGGCGTCAAGTGCGGCGGGGGTTGGGAACGCGGGGGCGTTCAGGAGATCGTTCATGGTTTCAGTTTTACTCCTCAATAGGACCGTGAAGGACCAAGAGTTTAGCCCCGGCGCTTGTGCCGGGAGGATGGTGTTTTCCCGCGCTTGCCCGGCCCGCTCCGCCGAGGGCCAGGTTGTCGGCCGGAAACGCGAGGCGTTTATTGATCCAGGGTTCGAAGTGCAAGCGATAGAACCGGATCCGCACGGGGACCTGGAAGGCGGATTTCCCGTGGGGCAGGAGCGTGATCCGGCGTACGGACTGACGGCTCAGGAAACGCCGCCACGCCGGGTCGCTCCAGGGCGTGGAGGCGACCCAGGCAAATTGAATTGGCTCCTCGACGACCGGCGAGAGGAGGAATCCCGCCTCGGCCATGCCGCGGATCAGGCGGTACTGCCGGGAGTCCGGCCCGCGCTCGACGCGGAGCTCCATCGTCGGTTCCCGACAAAGCAAAGTCGTCAGCGTTCCGGGCCAGTTGGGGCGGAACAGGATCTCCGCCCAGATCGGCCCCTGCGCGGCGTCGGGGACGTCGACGGACTGCTCGTGCGGGACCTCGCGCTCGGCGAGGAGTTCGAGTTTCCAGGAGCGGGGATTTTTCGCGCGGAGCAACGGCAGGTAGCCGCCGCACTCCGCCGGATCGAGTGTGGGATGGAGGTCGTAGCGGGTGAACAACTCCGGCCACGACGGACCGTCGCTCAGCGGGGGAAATTGTCCGTCGATGGCCTGCACCTGAAAGTATACCAGGTCCGCCGCCCGGTTGCTGCGGAGATGCCGGGCATTCAGCGCCGCCAGCCGGGGCGTGTAGGCCTTGTAGCTCTGGATCACGGGACGGGGCCGGTAGCGGCAGCCGGCGGCCATCACCAGGCCCGTTTCAAAGGGATACAAGTCCACCGTCAGGTTCCGGGGAGTGTGCCGAAGGGTTTCCCCCGCGCGGTCCATCGTCTCCCGGTAGGTCCGGGCGTAGTCGGCACCGCCGCCCAGGACCTTCAGGGCGGCTTGCACTTGATGGCGCCGCTCCGCAACGCCGAGGTACGAGAAATGCGTCCGGCTCCGGGTGTGGAGTTCATAGAGGACAGTAAAACTCGCCATCAGCGCCAAGGCCATTCCCAGGGGTGCCATCCGCCTCCGGGGCCAGGTTCCGGGCCAAAAGGCGCAGCAAGAGAGCAGCGTCAGCAGCGGGAGGGTATAAAGGACCGTGGTCAGGTGCCAGAAATCGGCCCGGACGAGGACCGACTTCAGCAGCAGGATCAGAATCAGGGCCATCGTGCCGGCGCTGAAAACCGCCGTCTTCCAGGGCAATTCTCCCTGGGCCCAGAGTTGCCCGCCGATGATCGCCGCCGCCTCAAGATAGAAGATCCCGACGATCAGGTCGGAACAAGGCAGTTGCATGGACGACGCGTACCCGCGGGAGATCTCCAGGCTGTTTTGCAGATAGGGCCAGAAGGAAGAGAGGGATTGGCCCGTGGCACACCACAAGCCAAGCAGCGCTCCCAGCCACGCTGGCAACTGCCAGGGGATTTTCCGTTGCCACAGGGCGTGGGCCGAGACGCCCCCGACCGCCGCCAGTGACAAGGCCAAGAAAACAAACTTGTAGAGACTCGCCAGACCCAGGGCGACAATCAAGCCCAATTCCACGAGCGTCGGGAACCAGCGGCACGGCTTTCCACCGGCAGGGTCTTCTCCCGAGAAGGCATTGTCTTCCGAACTGCCCGGCGACGAGGTCTGCGGCTTGGCCGCCTGACGGAAAAAAGAGAGCAGTGTAAAAGACCAGACCAGGACGACCAGGGTCACTTCCCGATTGACCAGTCCCATCTCGACGTAGACGAGGACGGCGATCGCCGCTGCCAGCAGGCGGCCGACGGGATGGGGCGTGATCCGCCAGGAGATCCAGGCAACGGCCAAGGTTGCCCAAAAAACCAGGAAGGCCTGGGCCGCCAGGACCGGGAGATAATTGGCCGGATCGATCGCATGATACTGGAGGACGGCGAGCCAGCCGAGCGGCCCGTAGGTGAACACGACCTCTTTGCCGAACTGCCACGATTGGCGGGGGGCCTGCTGCATCAGCATCTGCCAGGACCCGTCGAGATTCGTGTTGGGCGGCGGTGGCGCCCAGGGCAGGAGCATCGACCAGGCATAGAGGATTGCCGCGAGCAATCCGACGGCCGGCAGGAACCACTTTGGAAAGCCGCGACCCCCGATCGCGTTGGTTGGGGAAACCATGGATTTTTGCTCCTGCCTTCCCGCGACCGCTGGTCGCGGCTTTCCACGGACGTATTAAATCCGGCCGGCTTTAATCTCGCGATCGATCCAGGGGATGACCTCGTCGAGCATATTGCTCAGGGAAGTGGTAGCCTCGAAACCAAGGAGCCGTTTGGCCTTGGAAACGTCGGGGACCCGTTTTTGCACGTCGTAGGGGAAGGGGGGATCGCTGACGTAGCGGAAGGGTTTCTCTCCGTTGACCTTTTTCCAGATCAGTTCGGCCAGCTCGAGCACGGAGGTGCTGACTTCTGTGGAGAGATTGAAATCGTTATTCTTCGCCTCCTCGTGGAAGATGGCCAGGGCGACGCCCCGGGCCAAGTCGCCGCCGTAGGTGTAGTGGCGGATCTGCCGCCCGTCGCCGAGGAGGTGCAGAGGATCCTGGCCCTTGAGCGTTTTTTGCACCAGGTCGGGCACGACGTGGCTCAGCGCCAGCTTGACGTTTCCCGAGAGGATCTCCTTATCGGTTACGGCCCGGCGTTCGCCGATGCCCACGCAGTTGAAAGGCCGAGCGATGGTAAACGGCAGGCCGTATTGCTCGAAAGCCCCCTGGGCGAAGTATTCGACCGCCAGTTTTTGGAATCCGTAAGTGGAACTGGGCGGGGGGCATTTTTTCAAGTCTTCTTCCCGGGTGGGATAAGTGCTGACGTTCTCGAAGACCATGGAGGACGACATGGCGGTGATCTTTTGCAACCGCGCGTGGCGATGGGCCCAGATGGCGGCGTCGAAGGCCGCGGCGGTGATCCGCTCGTTTTCCGCCAGCAGGTCGTAGGCCAGTTCGTGGAAGTAGCTGATGCCACCGATCATAGCCGCGCCGGCGACGAAATGATCGCAGTCGGCCAGGAGCTTTTTCAGGAGATCCACGTCCTTGGCGTCGCCGTGGAGGAGTTGGTAACGAGGGTTGTCCTGGCTGGCCTGCCGGATTTCGCCGTACTTGGAAAAGTTATCCAGCCCGACGAGTTCGTGTCCTTGTTCGAGTAGTTCCTCGATCAGATACCCGCCGATGAATCCCGCGGCGCCCGTCACTAAGATTTTCATGTTTTTCACTCCTTAAGGTTCCAAAAGCATCGATAACCGGTTTTTTCAGTTGCAAATTACGATATTCGTCGTGCAGCGCCCCGACGAAGAAGATGTCCGCCTCGTGGAGGGCCTTTTCCAGGGGGACGAAGGAAGGATCCTGGATGTAGACGTCCGTGCAGAGGACCTGACGGCACTCGAGGATGAGCAGTTTCCGCAGCTTGAAGGCCAGCGAGTCGCGGATGTCGTCGTTGTTTCCCTTGAAGGCCATGCCGAGGATCGCCGCCTTCATGTTGCGGAGGTCATATCGGGTGCGGGCGCCCTCGACGAGCATCGTGGGCAGTCCCTCGTTAACCATCATCGCGGCCTGCCCGAGGAGGAAGGCGTTGTGGTTGAAGGCGGCCAACTGCATGGTGTCCTTTAGCAGGCAGGGTCCGCCGGCGAATCCCGCCCGGGCGAAGCCGGCCATCCGGGGATAGTCGGCGGTCACGGCCGCGTGCACGCGGTTGAAATCCGCGCCGAACTTTTCGGCAATGGAATAAAACTGGTTCGAGATGGCGAAATTGATGTAGCGATAGGCGTTGGCGAAAAGCTTGCTCAACTCGGCCTCGACCGGGCGGACCTCGATCACGGCGCTGCCGAGAAACTCGAACAGCGCCCGGGCCCGGGCGGTAGCCGTCGGCGTCAAGCCGCCGATGAGCTGGGGCAATTTTACCAACTCATCGAGGGCGTATCCCTGGGCGATGCGTTCGGGACAATAGGCGATGTCGAGATCCAATCCCTGCTCCGTGTAGCGCCGACCGAGCCGCTCGGTGGTGCCGGGAAAGACCGTGCTGCGAAGGATGATGAGTTGCCCGGGCCTGAAATACGCCGGCAACTCGTTCATCGTATGGTCGAACTGCTGCACGTCGGGATTGAGGAATTCGTCCACCGGCGTGCCGATGGTGACGACCACCGCATCCTGCCGGGCGACGCTTTTCAAGGAGGTCGTCGGCCGGAGGCGTTTGGTTTTCAAGGTCTCCGCCAGCAGGGCTTCGGCCCCGCGTTCGACGAAGGGCATCCGGCCGGCGGCCACTTGTGCGACACGGTCGGGATTTTTATCAATGAGCGTGACGGTTGCCCCGCGGCTGGCTAGGAGAATTCCCAGGGGCAGCCCGATGTGGCCGCAGCCGCCGAGGATGGCGATCCGCCGCTGTGTTCCGTCGCGGGCGGAACGCAGAGAAAGGATTTTTGGCTTGTCCATAATCAGTTTTCACCTCCATGTGTCAACGGAATTATTGATGAGTGGATGAAACGATCATGCCACCTCCTTCAGACGAGGCGGCGGCGATGATTGATGAGGGAAGGCGAGTGGCTCGGGGGGGGCGACCGGCTCCTCCGCCGCTGGCCAACCGGCGGTGAATCCAAGTCGCTCAATCCGGCTGCGGATCCGCTGACTGACTGCCTCGACGGAGAAATCCCGGGCGATGTCCTCCGCGGCCTTGCGTCCCAGGGCCTCCCTGCGGCCGGGATCTTCGAGCAACTCCCGGATCAACCGGGCGGCGTGGCCCACGTCCGGTTCGGCCCAGCGGGCACCCGCCGGATAGGGGCCGACGTCCCGCTCCAGGCGAATCAATTCGTAGTCCACGGGGCAGGAATTCGCGGAATTCATGAAGTCCGCGTTGCCGGAATACCGGGTGGCCACGACCGGTTTTCCCAACGCCATGGCCTCTGCCAGGATCAAGCCGAAGCCCTCGGAACGATGCAGGGAAACCAACACGTCGCAGGCGGCGATCAATTGTCGGGTCTGTTCGCGGCTGAGCCACTGGTCGATGATCAGACAATCGAGACCCTCCGCCTCTGCTTGCAGTTGCGGCAGCAGTCCTTCCTGGACGTCCGGTCTTCCAACCTTCAGGACTAGCAGGGGATGATGCCTGCCTGCACAGGCCGCCTTGACGGCGCGGATCGAAGCTACAGGATTTTTTCTCTCACCGACACTGGCGGCGTCGAACATGCACAAAACGGCGGGCCGGCCGTCGGGGATTCCCCAGGTCCGGCGGCCGTCGCATGGGCGGGGGCCGCTCCGGATGGCGTGGGGAATGCAGACCACCGGAATCCGCGCCCGGGCTGCAACCGCCTGCTGGGCAAATGCGCTGGGGACCCAGATTTCATCGTACAGGTTGAAGGCGGCGTCCCAACGCTCGGGAAAGTGCTCCAATTCCCAGGCCCAGAAACCGATGTTGAACCGGTCGGCGAACGTTTTTCCGCCGAAGAGGTGCCGCAAGGCCCCGGTGCAATCGGCATTGACGTGGCAGTAGTTGATCGGGAAGCGGGGATCGGGCTGCGATGCGGCGGGCAATGGTTGATTGAAGAAGAGGTGCCGTTCGTCGAAGGAAATCCGCCGGGCGGGAAGTTGCAGGTGCTCGAAACAGGCAGCCATGCTTCGGGCCGCCTCTCCCACGCCGGTCGGATGCTCCAACATGCCGAAGACGTTGATCCCCAGGTCGGAGGGGGCGTAATACAACGGCACGGACGGGGCGCTCTCTTCGAGAGAGGGATACGGGTCGGCAAAGGCCTGCCGCTTGAGCAATCCTCCGAGTCGGTGGCGCCACTGCGGCGGCACCATGTTGACTAGGCTCCGCCGCCTTCCGGCAAGCTGGAGGATTTTCCGTGCCAACCGCGATCGGCAGCGGCCCAGCACCCCGGCCGGATGTCGCTTGGCCAGGGCGGAATCCCCGGCCCGCATGGCGGCGACGATTTGGCGGACGGATTCGAGGAACGGTTCGGACATCCGCGGATCCCCCGGCTCCAGGCGACTGAGCCACTCCGCCAGACGCCTTGAATCCTTGCCGGGAACCTGGGGAAACGCCCGTTGCAGGTCGGGATAAAACTCGTAAAGGGCCAGCGCCGCGGCAGTCAGGAATTCCTTTTTTACGGGCGATTGAAACAGGCCGTACAAGGTCGCCTGGTCGCCCGAGACGCCAAACAGCGAGGTTGCCGGCGGGAGCTTTCCCGCCAGGTGGCGGCGGTAATACGCCCGGAGGCATTCGGGGATCTCCACGCCGTTTTCAAAACAGCGATACGCATAGGGCCACTGCCGCACTTGTTGGAATCCGTTCTGGTAGAGCCGGCGGCGATAGTCGCGGAAGAGCCGCCGGCCAGCCGATCCCAGGTCGCTCCAGGAGAGCCGGGTCTGGTGTTTGGAGACCACCGCTAGGTCCCCCGGCTCGAATCCGCTGAAATGGAAGAAGACCAGGGGCCGCCCGCCCGCCCGATACCGGCCCCGGGCGTCCCGGGTGATCCGCCGATGGGGAAGATTCCAATAGGCCACGTTGTAGCCGGGATGCCGGAGCAGACAGGCCGACTCGACGCAGGACAGTGCCAGGTCCATCCACTTCTGGTCGACGAAAAGACCTTCGTGGATTGCGTGGACGCAACGCTCCCGGAGTTGGGCCTTCCACCACCGGAGCAACTGCATCACGCGTTCCGATTTCCGCAGTGCCAGAAATCCCAGGTTGTTCGTGCCCGTCTGGAGGATGCGGACGTTGTCGGGCAGGCAGCCGTCGTCGGGCAGGAAGTCGGTCAGGTGCGGAGTCAGCACCGCGTCGTGGCGTTGTAGCCGGTCCAAGGCCTTCCGGAGGGGGCGGTACAAGACGATGTCCGGATCGAGATAGACGACATTGCGGAATCCCCGCTCGGCGAACAGATGCTCGATGGCGAAGGGCTTGACGGCGGTGTTCAACTCCATGCAGTTGTATTTGAAGGCCAGTTCCTCAAAGCCGGAGATGTCCAGAGCTTCCACCGGGAGGACGGCGAAAGGTTCCGTTTCGGGAGCGAAGCGCCCCTCGACGCGATCGCAAAGGACCAGGCAGCGCGCAGCGTCCGGGTGATGTTCCGCCACGGACGCCATCAAGGTCCTCACGTGGCTGAGGTAGTTTTTCGAGGCGATTGTGAAAAAACAGGTCGACGCTCCCACGGATTCCCTTCCTCAGAGAGTGTCCTGATATCGCCCCCTCTCCCTGATTACTGCATGGAGCCTGGCAAGGAGCATGGAGTGAGGACGCGAGCGGTGAAAAACTAGGGATTCTTCGATTTCTAACAAAAAATAGCCCTCACGCTCTCCGGATGCCGCACAGCGTTCGGGAAGAAAGGACCAATGTCTGTTCTTGACGCGTTTGACAGGCGCCAGGAGTGTAATGATTCGTCATAAGGTGTGTCAATAAGAGAATATTTCCGTGTTATTACCGGGGAGATTGTCTCTGAAGCCCCGAAACATGGAGACTTTTTCGCATCAGGAGGAGAATTTGCGTAAGATAATGAGTTTTATTCTAAAGGGAACGACGATCCAAAACGGGCTGCGGCGTCCCGAGGAGATCTTCACTCATCCACCGAACTTGATATTGTCAAGAAATGCCGCCCCTTCGTATATTGGTTTACCTTTTTCATCTTTGCGGCTTTCCATACCCAAGGATATTCGCCAATCTTTTTAGCATCGTGTTTCCCGATGTTCCAGGACCTGAACCTCAGTTCCTCTACCGGTAACTACAAACCTTTATCCATCTTCCATCGTGTGTGGTGGATTGGAGTGTGTTTCTGTTGGGCGGGTTGTGTATTATTGGGGATCATCATTCTTCTATTGCCGGAAGGTCCCAAGAAGTTGCTTGTTGATCCTGGTGACTGGAAAGAAAAAGGCGGTTTTTACAAGAATGTATTGCCGAAGCCCGGTGAAGTCAGCCGGGAAATCCTCACGACGCCCGGGTCGCAGTTCTGGCGATCGTGGAGTATCGAGACTCAAGCCGTCCGAGGTCGCCTCGAGACGTCTCCGTTCATTGCCCCTCCCTTTTTATCGATTCCCCTGGTTGGATATCCCAGGCAGAAAGGGATCGCACTGTACCTGGAACTGATGGATTCTGGGGAGCGAATCGACTTGGCTGCGGGAGACACCCATGAAAACTGGTATGAACGCATCCTCTGGCTTCCTGATGAATGGAGCGGCCGGCGGATTCGACTGGTGGCGGACAGCCAATCCACAACTCATTACGTCGGGGTGGGAACGCCGTTTCAATCTTCGCTGCTGGGGTGGCTCAAAGAGTCGGTGTTTGTGACCCTGGCGCTCCATGCCTTGGGATTGGCGTTGCTCCTGCTGCCTGGACTAGCGGGGATGGTCTTGCTCAGACGCTTGGCGCCGAGCTTGTTTCCGGCAGCATGTGTCTGGCTCATTCCGGCGATATTTGTGGCGGGATATGCCGCTTTCTTCTTGTTCTATTACCTGAACATGCCCGCCCGGGCCGGCGCGCTGCTCCTGTGGTTCGTCTCGATCATCATCGTCGCCACCAGCCGGAGGTATCTCCAACAACTGATCGAGGAATGTCCCAATTTGCGGATGCAATTTAAATGGTTGGCGGGGATATCGCTGTTTTACGTGCTCGCGGTTTATTCGATGGATTCGGGAGTGGGAAGTTGGGCTGCCAACTTCCGGTTCGATCCGGTGGCGTGGTCCTCGGACAATCAATTGCAGCAATGGGTGGCGGAGGGAATTTACACACAAACTCCGGTGTCGCAGATCATCGGTCCCGGCTGGCGCGTCTCCGACCGTCCCCCGCTCCTGGCTGGATGGTTTCTGCTCGTGAGGCCCTTGTTGGAACCTCTGTTGTCGGTGGGCAATAACGCCCGGATCGCCTGGATGCCGTACCAGATTTTCGGCATCATCGCTTGCACTCTGTGGATCGTTCCGGCGTGGGATTTAATGAGAAGGCTGTCTCCCACCCGTGCAGCGGCATCCGTCGGAATTCTCCTGGTGTCCACCACGGGTTTTGCACTGTTCAATTCCGTCTACATCTGGCCCAAGATGTTGGCCGCTTACTTCGGCTTGCTGGCATACGACAGGGCCGGCCTTTGGGGAGGAGAAAAGACCTGGCGCCGGGCGGTCGAGTCCGGAATTTTCGTGGCTTTGGCCATGCTTTCCCATGGAGGAGTGGTGTTTGGTTTCGTCGGTTTTTTCTCCCTCTTGATCGGCCGCCGTTGGGTGGTCCGGCTGGGGTACTGTACGCTCATGTTTACTGTGTTTGCCCTGATGATGGTCCCTTGGACCCTTTGGCAAAAGTATGAAAATCCGCCCGGTAACACCCTGATCAAGTATGCACTGACGGGTTCATTCTGCTGGGGTGAAGACTCGAAAAGCGTCCTGGAATCCGTGCGGGAACGTTACCAAAACCTGACGGTCAGGCAATGGCTGGCAATGAAGTCCGACGTCCTGAAAACTTTGGTGAAGAACGTAATCTACGACCCGAACAACCGATATAACTCGGAGATTGGTCGAGTACGTCTTTACGAGGCTTTCACGGTGGTGGGAGCGATCGGAATCGGCCATTTGGGATGGCCTTCTCTGTTGGCGTTTTGGGACAGGAGATCTCGAAACCGGCTTCGCCGGCGCTGTCTCGTCTTCGGATTGGGCGGCGTGCTGGTGAATTGCCTGTTCACGCTGTATGAGCATTTATCTATCCCGGTCGAAAGTTATTTGGCGATCTTCTTGCTGCTCATCCCGCTTTTTAGCGCCTTAACGGCATCTCGTCTTCGCATCGTGGGAATTCCTTTGCATGTGTTCTACTTCTGCGTCGTTTGGGTGATTTCTCCGTTTGCCTGGAAGCCGGCCAATCCCCTGTACTTTTGCGTCTGGATGGCAGTGGGGGGATTTCTTTTCCTTGAATTGATGCGGTCGATTCCCGACCGTATGATAAACGGCGGTTCTTGCGCGGAAGGCCTATTCTCCAAATGCACCGGAGGAAGAATCTGAGGTTGATTGCGGTCAGGGCCGTTGCTATGATCCTTGTTGCCCACGTCCTTTCAGAAAGCAGAAGTCAATGTATAATTTCAGCTACATTCAAAGCTTGATGGAACATTATCAGGCTGCGACAGTCAGCCAAGAGATCTCGCCGAACGATACCATGAACAATCAATGGTATTTCGACATCGGCCGGAGCGCGATCGAAGTCATCACGACCGCCTGCATGGCCGCCCCAATCCACGCGGTCAAGAAGGTTCTCGATGTTCCCTGTGGACACGGCCGGGTCCTTCGGCATCTGATCCACCTGTTTCCTGGCGCGGAATATCATGCCTGCGACTTGGATCAGGACGGAGTGGAGTTCTGCGCCTCGACCTTTGGCGCGCTGCCAATCCACTCGCAGGAAGACTTATCGGCCGTCGACTTCGGCTGCCAATATGATCTGATCTGGGTTGGTTCTTTGTTTACGCACACCGCGCGGGATATCACGAAAAAATGGATGGCTCATTTGGCCAAATTCCTGAGCCCCTATGGGATTGCGGTATGTACCGTGCATGGGCGTTGGTGCCCGTCGGTTTACACGGTGTTTCCCTACCTTGCCGAAGACCGTTGGCGGGAGATTGTCAAGGAGTATTCCTCATCGGGCTACGGATACCGTGACTACTCGAGAGCGGAGTCTCATTCGTTTATTTCCGGAAGTTACGGGGTTTCTCTGGCCAAGCCGCACGCAACGATCCAGAACGTCGAAGACATCCCGGGAGTACGAATCTATCTCTATTTAGAACGCGGCTGGGGGGATCATCACGATGTGGTGGCGTTCGGCCGTCCCGCTTATGACGAACCTTGGCCCAACATGGCGAAATGATCTATAGGAAGGACCGTGCGGAGGTCAACGATTCTTGCGAGCAACAATCACGTTTTGCGCACAAATTGCACGGTCGTCGATGAAATCGAGGAGTTGGAAACGATCGGACCAACGGGTGGCGGCATAAGCCTTGGGGATGCACGTCTCGCCGTAGAACGATTCGGAGAGATTCACTCCGCCGCCGGTCGGCGTATGACAGAACTCGCCGCGGTCGTATGCCGCCAGCCAGTGTTGCGTGTCCGGGAACGCGGAAGCGGCCCCGGTCGCAAAGGCATCCAAGCTGGTGTTTTGGCGAAGGGTTGCACAATACTCGATGAAAGAGCGTTCTCTCGTTGTCAGCAGCACCAATCCACCGGGCTTCAAGAGGCGATGAAATTCCGCCAGCCACGTCAAATGTGCTTTCTCGGAAAGGTGCGAAAATACTGAAAACGCATAAATGAAGTCGAAACTGGAGGGTTCCAAGTCGACGGGCGGCATCGTGGGAACAAGCCGGAACTGGCACCAACGGTTCTTCGTCGTACACAAGTCAATCGCCTCGGGCATGCAATCAATTCCCCAAATCTTCTCGGGGGCCAGATCGCGGAGAAAGAAGCGGATGATCCTTCCCCAACCACAGCCGAAGTCCAGGATGCGGTCGCACTGCGCGAGACTGCCGAGATGGGCTTCCACGACCCGCTTGAACAGCAAGTACGACTGAAAACCGTCGCGCAGGGTCGCGTCGCCGCTGAGTCCGGTAAAATTGGCCTGCGTCGTCTCGTCGGGAAGGCCGGGTAAGAACTCCCGCAGTTCCCCATATTCGCGGTAGCCTTGCGTATTGGCCCATAACCAAAATCCGTCGTCGACATGGGCAAACAGGTCGCGGGGTGTCCGGTGATCATTGATCATGGACGTGAAATAAGGGATGAGACGAGACGCATAATCCGAACCCGAAGGGGAACACGCGCCGGCATCCGGCAGATCCCGTTGGGGGGGGGCGGCAATCTTGGCCGGTGCAGGTGCACTCGATGCCGAACAAAAAATCCGTCCCACCCTTCCCCAGCTAGACTTCTGCTCCGGAAGGGTTTGGAGATCCCGATGTAGTTTCTCGAAAAGTTCTCCTTTGCAGATCTTCCTGAGATACAGGCACTTCGCGCAACAGGAAGGCAGACGGGTGGAGTGGAACTGTTTGCGGAAGTCGTGATACAATGTCCCGTTCCAGATTTCCTTGACGTTTGATCCGTTGATGTTGCCGAGGACGGGTCTGCCCGGCAAACAGCAGGGCGTAACGTCGCCTCCGATCTCGATGAACGTCCGGCAGTGAAGGTTTTCGCAGTAATTGATGGATTCCTTCAATCCGTTCCCTTGCAGTCGGAGAAGCTGGTCTCGATGCCGGGAAAGTGCCTGCCAATACGACTCTTCCAGTTCTCGGAATTTGTCGTTTTCCAGATCAGCGGCGGATTGGGTGTCTCCCGAGTAGAAATCGCGCCGCACGGCGGCGGCAATCTCCGCCGCCCGGGCGCGGATATTCACCCCAAGGTAATTCTCCAAGCTGGATTGGTTTTGCAGGTGGGCAAAGGCAGGTTCCGGAAGTTTTACCGATGCGGTTAGTGACGCCCCCTGGCCGGGCGGATTCGGCAATTGGCGAACGTCGACTCCCAGGAGTTCCCCCAGAGTCAGGGTTTGGCGGCAACTCTCTTGGTAGATTTCCGAATGAACATCCACAACCTCGCTCTCGATTTGCGGGTAGTAAACGACGAGCGGGAAAAAGGCGACGGTCTGGATACCGAGCAGATGGGCCAAGCGAACAAAGGCCGGCATTTCCCGGACGTTACTGGCCATGATCGTAAAAGCCAGGCCGATCTGCGGCTGAATGAGATCAGCCAGCAAATCACACGCTTTGCTCATCAGCCAGACGTTTGTGATCAGCTTTTTATAATCCACCCCGGCCCGGAGGCGCTCCACCGTGACTTCGGACGCCCCATCCAGCGAGATGTCCACCGTTCCCAGCAAGGGAAGGAGACTGACCAACATGTCGTCGGTAAGGAGCATGGCATTGGTGGTCAAGTGCAACGTAGCCCCATAGCGGCGAAACTCGCGAAAATAATCTTTCACCCCCCTAGTGGCCAGCGGTTCTCCGCTGAGGGTAAGACAGAATTGATAGGCCGTCGGCAAGCACTCGTACGCAAGACCAAGCACCTTTTCCCGCGGCCACATTTGACGGTTGAAAAGCTTCCGCATTTCTTCCGTTCCATGAGTCTGGCAGTGCGGGCACCTTAGATTACAGCAGGTTGTGGTCGAAAAGCTGATCCATTGGGGCATCGTGGGAATGGAGCAATCACCCACAAGCGTTTGCAGCGCAGCGAGTTTTGCATTCAACTCCTTTAATGGTAAAAAGGGATTACTCATAGTAAGCCTCTCTCCCCATGTAATAGAGAATTCATGTACCGATGAACAAGTATACTTATGACGGATTCTTCTTTATGAGGGAAACTCAGGTCGAGAATGACGCCTCGATTAGCCGCCGTCTACGCAACGTGAGAATCGCAAGCACCGATAACAGGGCACGGCATTATAAAAAATATTCGCCAAAAAACACAATAGCATTTGTTTACGCCGGCGGCCGTCTTCTCGTGGACAGCACCGATTTCTTTGGTGCTAGCATCGTTAAGTGTCAATGAGAATTGGAGTTCGGAGCAGGCATGGGAATCGTCTGCCTGGAAGTCGGTCGGCTTCCATCGCATTGATGCTGGATCACGACGGGAGCGTTTCCGCTCTGCGCTCTGAGGAGATCGATTTCGGAGAAATCGGCCGCCGGGATACGCTCTCTCCCGCGGAGCAAGAACTTACCGGACGTTCACTTGACTGCGGCAGCGCCGGTAGGAACTTTCTTCAGAGCGTATAAATCCAGTGTTCCTTTGGCGGCGAGAAATCGGGTTTGGAACCCGTTTTGTTCCATGATCTCCACAATCTTCTCCGGCGGGAATTTCTCGCCGCCGGCTCGATCGATGACCAGCGCTCCCAAGGTTTCCCCCTGAATGTTCGCCATTTTACCGATCAATTGTTCCAGGCTTTCCGGGATTCCGTTGGGCGGCGCGATCGTCCGGCGCCTGCTGTAATAGGCCAAATCGCTGTGCCAATCGTGGCCCAGGCATACCAGCAATTCTTCCGGCCGGGTGCTCTTCTCAATCAGACCGGCGATCGCCAAAACATCGTCGTTTTGCTCCTTCATCCCGGCCAAGCCGGGAATCCGATCGAACTGCCGGGTCTGCAGGCAATAGTAGTACTGCGAATACTCATACAGCGAACCGGTAATCACCAACAACAGGATGGCCGCGCCCGCGACCCGGCTCCCCTTTCCCATTTCAATCATCGTCGCCACGCAAATTCCCATCGCCGCGATCAGGAAAACGGAGTTTGCGCACCAGTAGTATTCATGGACGAAATATAAGTTGAAGAAGATCAACGGTCCGGTCAGGAACAGCAGAATGCAGGCGAGCAGCGCCAGCCACCGCCTGCGGAGTTGCTCCCCTGTGAGCAGTTGTTCTTTCTTTTGCCAACGTCTGAAAAGCCAGGCCGCGCTTGCCAGGGCAAAACCTGCGAAGCAGATCATCGGTGCGTAGCCGTTGACGCCGTGGTGAACGTGGCCGGCCATGAACCGCCACCTCGAAAGATCCCTGCGGTCCTGAAGCGTGCCGAAGGTAAAGTTTCGGAGGTTGTAGCTGGCCAGGTATTTTCCCCCGAAGGGATTCAACTCCTTTTGACCGTCGGCGCATGCGGTCCAGCCGTATGTCGCCAATACGGGAGCGGCGACCAGCAGCCCCAGCACTCCGGCATGATAGAACAGTCGCATCGGTGCTCGGGAAGAATACAGCTCGCGGGCGCAGCGGATCCCATAGACCAGTAAAACGGCCCCCAGAAACGCGGTAAACGTGGTGATCTTGACGAGTGCCGCCAAACATCCCAATATCGCTCCCGCGATCCCGGAAATTGGTTTGGGACGATCGAGGAACTCGAAAGCGACGGCCAAATAGCACATACCGAGAAACAAGGCGTGCGACTCCATCATAAACGTCCGGGTATAGTGCAGGTATTGAGGAGTCACGGCCAGCAGGGCAAGAATGATCCAGCGGTACGGTCGGGAGATGTGCAACTTACCGAGGATGAAGTAGGCGGGGATGAAGGTCAGCAGGAAGAAAAGGACGTTGATGAACCGGCCGGTCTGATCCAAGGGCGTTCCCAGCACATGGGCGGCCGCGGCGACGATCCATTGATAGAGCGGTAATTCAAAAGGGATCGACCAGGGAGGACCAAGGACGGGCGTCTCATACGCCAGCTTCGGCGCCTTCCCCATCGCATGATAGGCCGTCAGCGCCGTTTGCGTTTCGCGGAAACCGTGCAAGCCCAAGATCGGATTGCTCCATCCGATGCTGACCACGAACAAGTAAACGCCCAGACAAATCAGGAACAGGAAACAGCAAGGATGGAGGTGATTACGATCCGAACCCGAGCAACAGGGAGTCGCTGGCGCCGCTTCCTTCTGGTGGTCATCGGTTTTCGGCGCATCTTGCATGTGAAGATTTCCTACCGCACGAAATGCTCGATGGCGATGCCCTTCCTATAGGGAGAATACAAAAGGAATTCTAGGGGTGTTTTCGATCCCGATCAAGGCCAATTCTCGGCCTGAGGGCATTGAGTATTCCATCGTCAAATAAAAAACTCTTGACAGGATCGAATGAGGTATACTAATCTCCTTGTATAATTCAGGATGAGGTTCTCGGTTGATCCCTGGCCGCAAGCCTGGAGCGAATCTCCAATCCTTGTCTCCTTTCCAAACACACTTTCCTTCGTTGAAACATGAAAATCAACCAGATCCGTTCGCTGGCTATTCCCGACGTGAAGGTCATTGAATTTGCCCGATTTCTGGACCACCGGGGCTACTTCGCCGAGCCGTTCCGGAGGAGCGATTTGCAGAATCATCCGGAGGCCGGGGTGCTGCAGTCGGCGGACTTCGTGCAGGTCAACGAGAGTTATTCGCATTCGGGGACGCTCCGCGGCCTGCATTTCCAATGGAATCCGCTGATGGGCAAGCTGGTGCGGACCATTTCCGGGCGGATGGTGGACCTTGTGCTCGACGTCCGCAAAGGCTCGCCGCACTTCGGAAAAATCATTGCTTTCGACATGCCCGCCAGGGACGAAGAAGCCTTCGGGTGGTGGATCTGGGTCCCGCCGGGCTTTGCGCACGGGAATTTTTACTTGGAACCGACCCGCATCGAGTATTTTTGCACCGGCCAGTACAGTCCGGGCTGCGAGGCCGGCATCTCGCCATTGGCCGGCGACCTGGACTGGTCCTTGTGCCCGCCGGAATTGAAAACGCTGTTCGATCAAACGACGGCCGGCCCGCTGAACGTCTCCGAGAAAGATCAGGCAGGTTTGACGCTGACCCAATGGCGCGACGATCCGCGCTCCGAGAACTTCATCTTCCGTCAGTGTTGATGCCAGCATTGCCAGCAGGCGTCGCCCCGTCGGTTGCGGCTCTTCCACGTATCCGCAAAATCTGGGATTGATCGTCTTGATCGGGACTGCTACAATTCTTCGCGCCTTCCACAGGAGTGGTTGGCCCAACGGAATTGCGCGGGGGTCAGGGTCACGCTCGGGTGGATGTTCCACACTCTCTTGGCCCCTGCCGGCATGGATGCGTGGGCACGACGCCTGGAATCTATCCTCTTCAGATTGTCAGATTCCGAGGACTATCAGGGAGGGATGCGATTCGGTCCTGGCTCAGCAATGCGCCGCTGTCTTGTGTGCCGGCTTGACTGAAAGACATGGGTACGAACGAAGGAGCGAACGACCCATTATGCCGAAAGTCAGCGTTATTATCCCCAACTACAATTACGCTTGCTTCCTGCGGCGGCGTCTGGAGAGCGTGCTCGGCCAAACGCTCAGCGACATCGAAGTCTTTTTGCTGGACGATGCCTCCCAGGACGAGAGCCTGCAAATCGCGGCGGAGTATCTCTCCGATCCGCGGCTCCGCATTTTTTACAACGAGACCAACGGGGGCACCTTCCTTCAATGGAGGCGCGGTCTCCGGCACTGCACCGGCGAGTACGTATGGATCGCCGAGGCCGACGACGTCGCCGATCCCCGGCTGTTGGAAACCCTGGTCGAGCGTCTGGAGCGGCATCCCCAGATCGGTCTGGCCTATTGTCAATCCTGGAACGTGAACGAGGAGGGATTGATCCTCGGATCAAACCTGGCTTATACGCAGGGGCTGGATCCCGAGCGCTGGAAGCGGGACTACGTGTGCAGCGGCAACGAGGAGTGCTCCCGCGCCCTGCTCTTCATGAACACGATTCCCAACGCCAGCGCAGCCGTGTTCCGCCGCGAGGTCTGCCGAAGGGTCGGGGGTCCCGGGACCCGTTTCCGGCTGAGCGGCGACTGGGATCTCTGGCTACGGATCGTGCTGGCGTCCGGCGTGGCCTACGTGGCCGAGCCGTTGAACTACTATCGCACTCACGTGCAGACCGTGCGTTCGGCGACGACGCAGAACGGATTGTGGATCGAAGAAATGGCACAGATTATCGCCGAGTTCTTGCCGCGGATGAACTTGCCGCCCGAAGGACGTGCGCGGCTGGCGGAGCATTTTCGGAAGATTTGGCTGGAGGCGTGCGAGCCGCGGATGGTTCCCTGGCGGCGCCACTGGCGGATCTACCGTGCGACGCGGACCTTCGCGCCGGAGATCGGACGACGCACGTTGTACAGCATCTTCCGCCGGAGATTGCAGAGATCAGCAACCGTCACAAAATAAATTGATCAATTTGGGCAAGTCATCCTGAGCGCAGCGAAGGATCTTGGCCGAAGAACACGGGAAATACTTCGCTACGCTCCGAACGACGATTCCGTCCGTTGTTGCCCGAGAACGACTTTTTAGAAAAGGAAACTGCATGGGGAAACGCATTCTTTTCATTTCTCACGACGCCTCGCGGACGGGCGCGCCGATCATCCTTCTGCGGATGCTCCGCTGGCTGCACGCGAACCGCAAGGCCTCGTTCGACGTGTTGTTGCGCAACGGGGGGGAGCTGCACGACGAATTCGCCGCGCTGGGCGATGTCTTCGACGCCAGCCAGCCTCTGCCGCATGGTCAAGACCTCGTGGCCGTACTCGGTCAGCGCGATTACGGATTGGTGTATTCCAACACCGTCACCAACGGCGAACTGCTGCAGAGGCTGACGCCGCTTGATTGTCCGGTGATCACCCACATTCACGAGTTGGAGTATTGGATCCGCTGGGAAACGCCCCCGGCCGTCGTCGAGGGCACGCGGCGGTATTCGGACCGTTTTATTGTGGTTTCCGAGACCGTCAAAAACAATCTCGTCGAGAACTTCGGCGTACCGGCCGACCGGATCGACGTAATCTACGGATTCATCCCCGTGGCCGAGGTCCGGCGTCACCAGCACGAAGAGGCGAAGCAGATGGTCTGCCGGCGGCTGGGGATTTCTCCCTCGGCCCGGCTCGTGGGCGGTTGCGGCACCAGCGACTGGCGGAAAGGCCCCGATCTGATGGTCCAGGCGGCGGCCGCCGTCCGGCGGCGCGGTTTTCGCGATCCAGTCCATTTTTTGTGGATCGGCGGCGAGTCGTCCGGTCCCCATTGGGGAAAACTGATTCACGACGCCGCGCGGGCCGGCGTGGCGGAAAACGTTCACTTTCTCGGCGTCCAGAAGGATCCCTTCCCGCTGTTTGCGAGCCTGGACATTTTCCTGCTCACGTCGCGCGAAGATCCATTTCCGCTGGTGATGTTGGAGAACGCCGCGGTCGGTAATCCCATGGTCTGTTTTTCGGGATCGGGGGGGGCGTCCGAATTCGTCGGCGACGACTGCGGACTGGTGGTGCCGTATCTTGATATCGAGGGGATGGCCGGCGGCGTTTGCCACTTGCTGGCCGACGACGGCCTGCGACGGCGGATGGGCGCCCGGGCGGCGGAAAAGGTCCGCGCCTTCCACGATGTGGACGTGGGAACGACGAAGATCCTCGAAGTGATCGAGCGTTTCCTGCCGCCGGGGTCGGTCTCGGACGAAATTTCCGAAAAGCCGATAGCGTCTCCCCCCGCCGTTCCGGCCGTGGAGGCGACCTGGGAACGTCCCCTCTCGGCCCCGGAGCCGACCGCGATTTCGCCGCCGGTCCCGGAACGGAACACGATCCGCCTGGAAACCGCGGAGTTTCCCGGGATGAACCGTCCTGCGCGACGATTAATCGCGTTCTTTCTGCCCCAGTATCACCCGATTCCCGAGAACAATCATTGGTGGGGCAAAGGTTTTACCGAATGGAGGAACGTGACCAAGGCCCGGCCCTTGTTTGCCGGTCACTACCAGCCACACTTGCCGGCCGACCTGGGATTCTACGATCTGCGCGTGCCTGAAGTTCGCCAGGCACAGGCCGATTTGGCCCGTCAGTACGGTCTCGACGGATTCTGCTACTACCATTACTGGTTTGGCGGCCGGCGGTTGTTGGAACGACCGTTCCAGGAGGTGCTCGAATCCGGACGTCCGGACTTTCCCTTCTGCCTCTGCTGGGCCAACGAGAACTGGACTCGCAACTGGGACGGCGGGCATCATGAGGCGCTGATGCCGCAGCACTACTCGCCGGAGGACGACCGCCGGCACATCGAATGGTTGCTCCAAGCGTTTTCCGATCCCCGATATATTCGCATTGGCGGCCGTCCGCTGATGTTGATCTATCGGGCGAAGCACCTGCCGAACGTCCGGCAAACCACCGAGATCTGGCGGGAGGCGGCCGCGCAGCGGGGACTGCCGGGCCTTTACCTGTGCCGGATCGAGAGCTTTACCGACGAGCGCGATGATCCCGCACAACACGGCTTCGACGCGGCCTTGGCTTTCCAGCCCGACTGGCTCCAACTGGGCCAGCCCCTTAATTCGACCTCTCCGCGGAAGAAGTGGTTCTGCCGGTCCGGACTGGGGCGGCCGGGTCCCGAAGGACCGACCGTCTACGAGTACGCCTCGGTCGTCCAACGGATGTTGGCCAAACCGGACGTGCCCTACCGGCGGTTCCCTTGCGTGATGCCGTCGTGGGACAACACGCCGCGGCGGGGCCGGGACGGGTTGGTGATCCGCAACTGCACCCCGGATTTGTACGAATATTGGCTCACCGAAGTCTTACGGCGGCCTGCCGCCGGAGCGCCGGAGGAAAACATCGTTTTTATCAACGCCTGGAACGAATGGGCCGAAGGGAATCACCTTGAGCCCGACGCGCGCTTCGGCCGCGGCTACCTGGAGGCCACGCGGCGCGCCCTGCAAGCGACGAGAATCGTCTGTACGGCGTCCGACGGCGTCCGCCACGCCGCGGCATAGAGAGCGGTCAGAAAGGAATCCAACACCCGCACCGGCCCCCGACGGCGTTCAGGGAGAAAAAAAGTTTTTCACTCCTCGGGGACCACCGACCCGGGCGTTCGCGCCCCCTTGATTATTCGGAGTCACAATCCCATGGCTATTTGTCTTTGTGGAATGCATCGCTCCGGCACCTCAATGGTTTCTCACATCCTCAGCCTGTGTGGCGTGTACATGGGCCCGCCGGAGGAACTGGTCCACGCCAATCCGAGCAATCGGGACGGGTTTTGGGAAGACGAAACCTTTGTCCGATTGAACGATGAAATTATGAACGCGATGTACGGGGCCTGGGACGTCCCTCCCGTGGTCCTCGAAGGCTGGGAGCATAAGCCCGAACTGGCGGCCTTGCGTCAACAGGCTGCCGACCTGCTTGCCCAGCGTCAGGACAAGGGACCCTGGGGATGGAAAGATCCGCGCTCCTCGCTGACCCTTCCTTTCTGGATGAGCCTCGTTCCCGACCTGCGGATTGTCATGTGTCTGCGGAATCCCCTGGAAGTGGCTCGCTCGCTCAGTGCGCGCGATCCCCTGTCGATCACCTTCGGATTACGCTTATGGCACATATATCAAATCCGGATTCTCGCCGCCACGAAGCCGGAAAACCGCCTGATCACCCATTACGAGTCCTTCTTTGCCGATCCACAGACGGAGATCCGTCGCATCCTGGACTTCCTCCGGCTCCAACCCTCGGAGTCGGCGTTTGAGCAGGCCTGCGCGACCTGCACCGGCCGGATGCGCCACCACCAGCTCGACCTGGCGGTGGATCCCCGCGTGACCCTGGCCGTAAGGAAGCTCTACCACGCGCTGTGTCTGGAGGCCGGGCCGGTGTGCGCCCAGGCGCTGCAGCTCGGCCCGGCGGTCGAGCAACTCGACTTGGCGGCCGAGATCGACCGGACAACCCTCGTTGGCGGGGGGGCCGTCGCGGCGGGCGCCGAACAGATCATTACTCTGGATCATTCTCTGCTGGAACGCGTGCAAATTGAGACCCTGTCGCGCGATCAGGAAATCCGACGCCTTGGAGAAAGCCTCAGCGCGCGGCACCAGGAGATCGGACACCTCTCCGCGGAAATCGCGGTTCGCGATCAACAGCTTCACCGCCTCGGGGAAGATCTCTTGGGCCGCAATCAACGGATTGACGACCTGGCCGCCGAAGGCGAGGCGCAGCGGAGCGAAATCGGCCGACTCACCGGGGAATTATCCGATCGCGACGAGCGGATCCACGAACTGTCCACCGCGGTAGGTGACCGCGACGGGCAGCTCCGGGAATTGATCGACCAAAGCGCGGAAAAAGACCGAGAACTCCAGCGGCTGATTACCGAAAACTCGGCCCGCGACGGGAAGATCCGGGAATTGACCGACCGAAATGCGGACAAGGACCGGGAGCTTCAGAGGTTGATTACCGAAAACACGGTCCAAGACGGTTGGATTCGCACCTTGGCCGACGAAGGGACGTCCAAGGAAGCCGAACTCCGTCAGCTCCAAACCGAATTGTCGGTCCACGTCGTTCAAGTCCGCACGTTGACGGCCCAGGGCAAGTCCCAGGGGTTGCGAATCCGCCAGCTTCTCAAGAGACTCGTGCGCTCGCGCGCGGATACCCTGTCGGTGGAAGAGCAACTACAGACGGTTCGCTCTGCGCTGGCCGACCGGCAGACCGCGGTGGAGGCCCGCGATGCGCGTCTGAGGGAGCTTGCCGCTGCGTTGGGCAACGGCGAACAGCGCCTCCGGCAGCTAACCCAGGAGTTATGCGGCCGAGAGGCGGAGATTCGGCGTTTGCAGGACGCCGGCGCCGCCCTGCAGGCCGAAGCAGGCAGTTTGCAGGCCGAAATCCGGCGGATGAGGGAAGAAAACGAATCGCAGCGGATCGGCAGGCGGATCAAACAGTCGATCACCACACCGTATCGGACTTGCCGCGCGGCGGTCTCCCGGGCAACGTCGGGACTCCTCCGACCGCTGTTGCATTATCGGCGTATGAGGGGCGCAGCCGCCCAGTTGCATCGTCGCGGTCTGGACCACGCGGCGCGGCTGACCAGGACGTGGACGATACAGCGCCACCGGAACGTCGAGCAGATCCTGCGGGCCCCGATCTTCGACGCCGACTGGTACTTGAAGCATTATCCCGACGTGGCCGAGTCGCAAGTGACTCCCCTGAAACACTTCCTCCGGCACGGCGTCGCCGAGGGACGTCAGCCCAGCCCGCTGTTTGACACCTCGTGGTACCTGTTGGAGAATCCCGACGTGGGGGGCATGGGAATCAATCCCTTGCTGCATTTCGTCCTCTACGGCGCCGTGGAAGGACGACGGCCGATTCCCCTATGGAACGCGCAATGGTTGATGCTGCAAAATCCTTGGGGCCAGGACTCCGGACTTCATCCTCTGGCCTACTTGACGGCTCCCGGCGCCGAAGGGACGCCGAATCCGTATTTCGACGCGGCGTGGTACAAGGAGCAGTACCCCGACGTTGCGGCGGCGGGAGCGGATCCGGTCCGGCATTACACGAACGTCGGCTGGATCGAAGGGCGCAATCCGGGCCCCCTGTTTGACAACGACTGGTATCTACGCCAATATCCCGACGTTCCCGGCATCAATCCCCTCGCACACTACCTCTGTTATGGAATGGCCGAAGGCAGAGCGCCCCATCCGGTGCTGCGGAAAACCTTCAGCGGTCCGGCGCCCGCCGGTCCCGTGGTTTTTGTCCCCGAGGACCGGCCGCTGGTGTCGATCGTGGTTCCCATCCATCGCCGCTGGTTGCACGCCCTGTGGAGCCTGTACGCGATCCGGGCTAATTCGGACGGCGTTCCTTACGAAGTGCTCCTGATCGACGACTCCGCGTTCCACGGGCCGTGGGGAGTCCCCAAGCTGGTCAAAAACGCTCGTCTGGTTCCCGGCAGCCAAGCCGAGCAGGCGGGACGCTTTGCCTCCGGACATTACCTGCTGTGGCTCGAGCAGGACGTTCTCGTCCAGCCCGGCTATCTCGATCATCTCGTTCGGTTGGCCCAATCGGTGGGATTGAAGGAGAGCGACGACCCGTACGACCTCGGCGAAAGGGACGGCATGATTTATCTACACGGCGCCCCTTCCTCCAATTCCGATTCCTGCATGGCCAAGCTCGTATGCCGGGCCGCGGCCGACGTCCGAGGCGCGCGATACGCTGCCTGAACGATTTCCAGAACGAGCGGAGGATCACGTCGACAACCCGGTTGTCCGCCCGAAGGATTCGCTGACAACTCCCCTCCCTTCATCCGTGCAATCCGATAACGTCGAAGGTTTCTCGCACCATGGAAAACGCCAGACCCTCGATCGAGATCGTGATGTCCACTTATCAAGGCGCTCCCTTTCTGGGCGAGCAGCTCCGGTCCATTTTCCAACAGACCGAGCAACACTTCCGGCTTTGGGTGCGCGACGACGGCTCGACGGATGGAACTTCCGCGATCCTGGCCGACTATGCCGACCGCCATCCGGGGATGGTTGCGGTGGTCCGCGACGAGCATGTTCATCTCGGTGCGTGTGCCAGCTTCGGCAAGGTTCTGGAGCAGACACAGGCCGACTACATCATGTTGTCCGATCAGGACGATCTCTGGCTGCCCCGGAAAATTGCCCAGACGCTCCGGGCCGTTCAAACGATGGAACGGCGTTTCGGAACCGATTGCCCGATCCTGGTGCATACCGATTTGCACGTCGTGGACCGGGGGCTTTGTAAAATCTGCGAATCGTGCTGGGAGTACCTGGCGATCGACGTCGACCGGGGGGCGCAACTGAACCGGCTGTTGATTCAGAACATCATTACCGGCTGTACGTGCATGTTCAATCGGGCCCTGTTAAACCGGGCGCTGCCGATTCCCCCCCAAGCCGTGATTCACGATTGGTGGCTGGGGCTGGTCGCCTCAGCGTTTGGTCAGATCGGCTACTTGCCCGAGGCGACCGTGCTGTACCGCCAACACGCCCACAATTCCGTCGGTGCGCCACGCTATGGTTTCCCCTACGGCCTGCGGCGCCTGCGGTGTCTTTTAAAAGGCCAGCCCGTCCACCTCGGCCTGCCGGGAACCGCCCGGCAAGCCGCCTCTTTTCTAGAGCGCTTCGGTGGGGATCTGCCCCGGGAAAAACGCCGGATTGTCGAATCCTTTACCCGGATCAGCGCACTCAGCTCCACGCGAAAGGCGGTCGCGTTGCTGCGGCACGGGTACCGCAAGCACGGGCTGCTCCGCAACCTGGGCATGTTCGCGGAGATCGTCCTGAATTGACGTGTTTGCCGGTCCGACAGGTTGTCAACCTGTCCGACTACAGGCAGCGCATGAATTCCACCAGGTCTTTTTTCTCCTGCTCGGTAAGCCGGGTTTCCAGCACGAGGTTGAAAAATTCCACGGTGTCTTCCAGCGTCAGGAGCCGGCCGTCGTGCAGGTAGGGGGGCGAATCCTTGATTCCCCGGAGCGGGAAGGTCTTGATTGGGCCGTCGGCCGAGGCCATCCGCCCGTTGACCATCTGCGGCTTGAAGAACCGCTCGGCGCGGAGGTTGTACATCAAGTTGTCGGTGTAATACGGCGCCGGGTGGCAGACGGAGCAGCGGCCCTTGCCGAAGAATACTTGTTGTCCTCGCAGTTCCGCTTCGGTCGCCTTCCGGGGATCGAGCACTCCGTAGACGTTCAGCTTCGGGGCCGGCGGGAAATCGAGGATCTCCTGGAACTCGGCCATGAAATGGACCTGGCTGCCGCGGTCCAGGACGTTGACGCCCTTCTTGGCGGCAATGACGTGGTCGCCGTCGAAGTAGGCCGCCCGCTGCTCGAACTCGGTGAAGTCCTCGACGCTCTTCAGCGCCCGTTGGGAGCCGAAAAGCCGCTGAATATTGACGCCCCGCAACGAGGGCGTGTCCAGCCGGTGGCGGAACTCCTGGGGGCGGATGTCGCCCACCAGGTGCGTCGCCCCGTTGGTGTGCCCGTTCAGATGGCAGTCGAAGCACGTTACCCCGGTGCTGGGCTTCAGCGACCGCCGGTCCTCGGTGGCGTTGAACTGCTGCTGGGGGAAGGGCGTGACCAACAGCCGCAGGCCCTCCAACTGTTTCGGGTTGAGAATGCCGTTGAAGAGCCGGAAATAGTTATCCACCGTGACCACCTCGCCCTGCGAGACGTCGCCGAGGTCCGGCCGGGTGGTCAGGTAGATTGCCGGCGGGTACTCCGCCAGAAAATGGGTGGGCAGGTCGAAGTCCAGGTCGAACCGGGTCAGATCGCGGCCGTCCTGCTGCTTGATCTTGTCGATGTGGTGTTTTGGAAAGAGCATGCCCCCTTCCGGATGATTCGGGTGCGGCAACGGCAGATAGCCTTTCGGCCAAAGCCCCTTCACGCGGATTTGCTCGGGGGTCATGTTCGCCAGTTCCTCCCACGAGCGGACGCCGGGAGGCAACTTCGCCCGAATCCCCTCCTGCACCGCCTTGCCGCGCGACATGGTCACGCCCTTGGCCGGCCGATCGCTCAGATCGTACCGTTCCTGAAGCAGCTTCATCTGCCGGTCCATGATGGCCGGCTTGGCCGCCTCCATACGGGAGACGACCGCTCCGAAATCCTCGTGCAGATCGACCGGCGCGTAACTGCTGGGGTGCTGGCCGGATTTTTCCATAGCGGTCATGGGGTTGTCCCCTTCGGCGTTGACCGCCGAAAAGCACCAGAGCAGGCAGAGGATCGCGCAACCCAGAACGATCCACGTGATCTTGCGGTGGAAGATCCCTTGGTAATGTTTCATCGTACGCTCCTTTCTGTGAATGGACAATGAAAAAGAGAACGAGATCTGATGGGAAGCGTTGTTCCCGCTTCCCGCGGCGACTGTCAGCCGCCGGCTATGGAATCTACGGTTTCCGTTTTTTCCGGCACGCCCGGCACGTCCCGAGGACGTGAATCGAGTAGTCCTCCACGTCGAAATCCTGGAATTGGTCCGCTGGGAGCGGCAGCCGATCCAAGTCGGCGCTTTCAAAGTCCACCACGCGGTGGCACTGCGTGCAAATCAGGTGATGATGCCGCCGGGTCTTGCCGTTGTATTGTTGCACAATGTGGGGTCTGATGAACCGTATTTTTCCGTGTTTTCCGCGAGTAGTAAAACGCAAAAATTCCTGAGGTGCGCAAG